>CAZCBN010000093.1:0-12720 GCA_964496975.1 uncultured Phycisphaeraceae bacterium | reverse complement strand
CCGGGCCGCCGGGCCGCCGGGCGTCCTTACGGGCAGCCCGCGTCAAGCTCCGCGAGGAAGTCGAACAGGTCAAAGATATCCCCGGCCGCGCCGTCGCCGTTGTAATCCGCGCCCGCGTCCAGGTCGGCGAGGAAGTCAAACAGGTCGAACACGTCGCCCACCGCGCCGTCGCCGTTGTAGTCGGCCGGGCACGCCTCGCCCGTGCGGAACCGCAGCGTGAACGGCTCCGACGCCGCCAGCACGCCCGCGTCGTCCGTCAGCGACAGCGTGACCGTGAAGAACCGCCCGCTCTCCGCCGTCACCGAGCGGTCCAAATAAAACACCGGGTGGTTGTGGAAGTCGCCGAAGCCCAGCGCGATCGACTGCCCCGCCGACATCGGCGTGAACAGCGGCGGGATCAGCAGCTCCAGCCCCGCGTCGATCGACACCACGTGCAGCCGCACCGAAGGCGAGCCCCCGGTGAACGACGGGTCGAGGTACGAGTAGTACCCGTGCCCGTCAAACTCCTGCTCCGCCGGCGCCAGCGGCTCAAAGCCCGGCACATCCGTGAGCCACCCGTCAAACAGGAACGACTGCACCGGCGGCAGCGCGAACACCACGCCGTCCAGCTCCCACGGGTGCGTGTCCACCAGCAGCGTCGCCGCCGCGGGCGGCTGGGCCGGCGCCTCGAACGACCCATCGTGCCCGAAGTAGTACCCGATCAGCAGGTGCTCCCCCGGCGCCCCGCCGTGGCCGAACGCCCCCGCGACGCACGAACCAACCAACACGCCGGCACCGATCGCCCGATTAAAAACGCCCATTCCGATCCCCTTTCCTGTTCCTGTGTTCCCACGCCCGTGGTCGCCCGGCCGCCTCGCACACTACCGCGACAGCGCCGGATCAAACCGATTCACCGAATACACCAGCCTGAACCGCGTGCTCGACGCGTCAAGCCGCCACAGCTCCCCCACGCGCGACGACCGCGCGTGCCCGTCCAAAAAGCTCCAGTTCGCCGAGCCGTTGTGCCGCGCGTCCGCGATCTGCTGCCGCGGCTTGTTCACCGGGTCGGTGGGCCACAGCTCGGCGTGGATGTGGTCGCTCGTCGCGTGGTCGCCCGTCTCGGCAAGCTCCGCGAGCCACGACGTCATCGCCGGCCGCGGCACGTTCGCCAGCCGCCCGAACCGCTCGTACCCCGTCAGCCGGCCCGACACGAAAAAGTTCGCCCCGTAGCTCACCTGCCGCAGGTGCGACGTGCCCGGCAGGGGCCGCTCAAAGTGCGGGCTCAGGTCGCTCGGGCACCGGCTAAAGGCCCGCAGCTCCGTCGACAGATAGGGCTCGAGCGCAAAGAGCCACGCCCCGTGGTCAAACGTCGACGTCACCGGCGGCCCCGCCCCCGGCCCCGTCGCTGCGATCACCGTCGCCCCCGAGCTCGGCAGCACGCCCTCCGCGTCGTCCGTGTACATCAGCGCGGCGAACGTCACCTGCCGCATCGCGTTCATGCACACCGTCCCCGCCGCAGACTGTTTCGCCCGCCCCAGCGCCGGCAGCAGGATGCCGACCAGCAACGCCACGAGCGCAATCACCACGAGCAGCTCGATCAGCGAGAACCCCCGCCGACCACCCAGCCCGCCCCGCCCGCCCCGCCCGCTCTGGTCCGCCGTTGGCTGCCGCCGCATACACCCCCCCGGGCACCGCGCGCCGTTTCATGCCTCACACCACGCCGCCTCCCCAACTACGCCCGCCGCTGCCGTGCGGATGACCCTCCACCCCAGCCTACCGCCGCGTCCTCGCCGCGAATAGCTTTTCCTCATGCACACCGCCGCCCCCACCCACGACGCCGCGCATGGCACCGCCCCCACACTCCCCGTCCAACGCCTTGACCCCCGCGCCGCCCTGCCCCGCTACGCCACCGACCAGGCCGCCGGCCTCGACCTCGCCGCCTGCCTGCCCCGCGGCCCGCACGAAGCCCCCGCCCTCATCCTGCACCCCGGCGACATCCGCCCCGTCCCCACGGGCCTCGCCGTCGCCATCCCCCCCGGCTACGAGGGACAGGTCCGCCCCCGCTCCGGCCTCGCCACCAAGCACGGCGTCACCGTCCCAAACGCCCCCGGCACCATCGACGCCGACTACCGAGGCGAGCTCATCGTCGCCCTCATCAACCTCGGCAAGCAGCCCTTCACCGTCGAGCACGGCATGCGCATCGCCCAGCTCGTCATCGCCCCCGTCGCCCGCGTCACCATCGAAGAAGCCGCCGCCCTCGACCACACCCCCCGCGGCTCCGGCGGCTTCGGCAGCACGGGCCTTCGCTGACGCGCCCCGCCCCGCACCAACCCCCGCACCAGCCCCCGCCCAGCCCCGCCCTCACCGGCACCCGCCGTCGTACTCCCGCAGGTACGCCATCAGGTCAAAGAACGTCACCGCGCCGTCCGCGTCCAGGTCCGCCGCCGGATCCGCAAGGAGCATCCAGCCCAGGAACGTGTACAGGTCCGACACCGTCGCCTCGCCGTCGCGGTCCGCGTCGACAACCGCCCCGCACGCCGCCCGCTCCGCCAGCGACAACACCGCCGCCAGCGGCATCGCCTGGTACGTCGAGCCGTACGCGTGCGCCTCGTCAATCAGCCCGTTCGGCGTGTGCGGGTGCAAAAAGTCCTCGCTCGCCTCGTACTCCTCCTGCGACACGATCGCCGCCGGGTCCACCGCCACCAGACCATCGATGAAGCCCGCCCGGGCCATGTCCAGCAGCGCCGCCGTCCGCCCCGTCGCGCTCCCGTTCCCGTCGTTCCGCGGCTCGGCCGTCGTAAAGCGCAGGTGCGCCACGCCCGACGCGCCCGCCTGCTGCGCCGCCAGCGCCGCCGCGCGCATCACCGCCCCGGTGTGCCCGCACCACGTGTTCGACGCGTCGTTCAGCGCGTCGATCGCCGTGCCGTTCGCCGCGAGGCCGGAGTTCTGATCCTCCGCGTACACAAACAGCACCCGCTTCCCCGCCGCCCCCATCACAGAAAGCAGGTGGCGCACCATCCCCGTGTTGGGCTCCACGCCCTCTCGCGCATCGGGGTTGGGCCAGAAGTACCCCGCGTGGTCGCGCGCCGTCGTCCCCCCGATCGTCACCGGGAACACCTCGTACCCGCGACGCGCCGGACCGTCGAGCACGCCGTGCAGCCGCACGCCCCACACGCTCAGCGCCGTCCCCGCGTCCAGCAGAATCCGCGGCTGGTACGTCACCGCGAGCGTCGACTCCGCCCAAGAAAACTCCCGCGCCGGCTCGTCGATCTCCCCCATCACCCAAGGCTGCGACCGCGCCACGCCGAACCGCGACGGGTCCGCCGGCAACAGCGGCGTCGGCACGCTCCGCGCATCCAGCGTCGCCGGCCGCAGCGGCAGCATCCCCGCCTCCCCAAACCGCGCAAGCCGCGCCGCATCGCTCGCCCGCACGCCCGCGTCCACCGACAAGTACCCCGCCTCATTCGTCGTCACCCGCGTCGCGAGCCGCCCGCCGGCGCTCACCGGCGTGCGGATCACCGCGCCGTTGCTGTCCAGCGACAGGCACTGCACCGCGAACTGCACCCGCCCGGGCGTGCTCTCTCTGTGCATCACCACCGCCGCGAGCGACACCACGTCTCCCGGCACCAACAGGTCCTGCCGCACATACCCGCCCGACGACGTGTCCGACCGCGTCGCCTCGCTCACGTCGTCCGCCCGGTCGCCCCGCGCCCTTGGCGCATACAGCCCCGCCGTGCCGAGCGACCCACCCGTCCGCGTCACCGCGAACCCGAGCTCCGCCGCGATCGAGAACGCCGTCACCGGCATCAGCGTGTTCACCCGCGTCTCGTCGTTCGCCGTGATCATCCGGTCGCCGTACGCCGACAGCTCCGCCGCCTCAAACCCCTGCGGCGAGCCCCACGCCGTCGCCTGCGGCACAAACCCGCGCACCGACCGCGGCGTCACCGCCAGCCCGTACGCCCCCATCCACGACTGGTCCCCCTGCGTCGTCGAGTTCGACGCCAGCGTGCTGAGCCAGTTCCACGTGTGGTTGGGCCGCCCGTCCAGCCCGTCCGCCGCCGCCCGAGACGACAGCGCGTCCATCAGCCCGCGCAGCAACCCGCCGTGCTGGATCAGCCCCGTCGAGTCCGTCAGCAGCAGCACCACCGGCTCCTCGCCCCGGCGCAGGCTCGCGAGCCACGCCCCGAGCGACGACAAGTCCCCCGCCACCGCCCCCGCCCGCTCCGGCTCGGTTGAAAAGCGATCGATCAGCCTCGAAAACCCCACGCCCCCCGTCCCGATCACCACCGGCGGCGTCGGCTGCGACGACGGGCCAACGCCCCGGTTCCCCGGCACGTCCCCCGCCCGATACCCCTTCGCGTGCATCACCCACGCGTGCTGGGGCCACCAGTTCCCGCTCGTCCGCCCGTTGCGCGTCTCGTGCGTCTGGCTCGCCAGCAGCGCGAGCGAACCCACCCACCCCGCGCCCGTAAGCGTCCGCCCGCTCATCACGCCCGTCAGCAGCGTCGCCGGCACAGACCCCGCCCCGCCCACCTCCACCACCGTCTCGGCCGACGCCGCCCGCAGCACGGGCCGCGTGGACGACCCGCGCTGCGTCACCACCGGCGCCGCCCCGACACCGCCCGCCGCGCTGTTGTTCTCCGCCGTGTTGATGCCCGGCCGATAGGTGAACGCGCCGTTGCTGTACCGCCACTGCCCGTAGATCGTCTGCCCCGCCGCGCACACCCCCACCACCCGCAGCTCCGCCCAGCGCGCCCCCTCCACCACCGCGACCACCAGGTCCCGCCCGTCCTGCAGCACAAAGAGCCCCGCGCTCCCGTCGCTCGTGTGCGCAATCACCGCGCGCTGCGTCGCGTCGGCCGTGCGCACAGCCACGTGCCCCGTCCACAGGTTCTCGCCCGCGCGAACCTTCGCCGGGTGGTCCGCGCCCGCGTCCGCGAGCCGCACGCGCGCGTTCCCCGAAAAGTCCATGACGTGATTCAGCGACGCGCCGGGCAGGTACATGTCGAGCGTGTCCAGCGCCCGCCCGTCAAACCGCTCCGCGAGCAAAGGCCCGCTCAACCGCCGCGGCCCGACGCCCGGCTCCACCGCGGCCGGCACCCGGTCCTCCCGGTCCACTGCCTCCGCTCCGGACGGCACCGGCCCCCCCTGCCCCCCCTGCCCCCCCTGCCCCCAAGCCGACGCCACCCCGCACGCCAGCACGAGCGCGCACGCCGCACGCACCCCGCGCGACGCGCCACGCACCGCACGACCTCCAAACGCAGCGACATCCCACATCGGCTCGCGCCTCCACCCCACGCACCACGACCCCGGGTCCCGCTCCATCGGCCCGTCCGCCCGCCGCGCGAAGCCCGACCACGCCCGATGCCGACGAAACGACCCCGCCCATCCCGCCCACCCGCGCAGCCGACCGCCGCGCGGACGGCCGCCGGTACGCGGCGGCCACGCCCGCGGATTCATCACCGTCTCAACCAAACATTTCCCGTGCCCAACGCCAGAGCCGCCACGCCCCCGTAGCGCCGGCCGTGCCCCCCAGACCCAGGGCCAGGCCCAGACCCAGACTGGTCAGCCCAGTCCGGCCTCCGCACCCAGAATCCCCGGGCCAATGCCCAGGTTCAACGCCCGGGTCCGCCTCAGAGCCGCAGGTCGCCCAGGCCGATGCCCAGCCCGCCCGCGCTGCCCAGGCCGCCCTTGCCGCGCTCCGCTTCCTTCGCGGCCTTCTTCTTGGCCTCTTCGCGCATGCGGCGGAGCGCCGGCGTCTCCTTCAGGATCTCGTCGGGCGTCCGCGTGTCGCGCTCCACCCGGCCGCCGCGGCCCCGGCCCCCACCAAAGCCGCCGCCAAAGCCACCCCCACCGCCCCCGCCCCCGCCGCGCGGGCCACCCGGCCCGCCGCCGCCGCCCGCGCCCTGCCCCTCGGGGCGGGCCACCGGCTCCGGCGGGGCCTTGGCCTGCTTGATCGACAGGCTCACCCGGCGGCCCTGCTGGTCCACCTTCAGCACCCGGACCTGCACGATCTCGCCGAGCTGCACCGCGTCCTCAACCTTGTTGATCCGCTTGTAGTCAATCTCCGAGATGTGCACCAGGCCCTCAACGCCCGGCGCCACCTCGATGAAGCAGCCAAAGTCGGCGATCGACGTCACCTTGCCCGTCAGCACCGCCCCCTCGATCACTTCCGACGCCGACGCGAACGGGTCCGCGTGCAACTGCTTCAGCCCGAGGCTGATGCGGTTCGCGTCCCAGTCGATCTTGATGATCTGCACCCGGACCGTCTGCCCCTCGGTCACGTGGCGCGACACGTTCTTCGCCCCGTGGTTCACACGGTCGTGGCTCAGGTCGTTCAGGTGGATCAGCCCGTCCACCCCGCCCAGGTCCACAAAGGCGCCGAAGTCCATGATCTTCCGCACCGTGCCCTCGACCGTCATCCCCTCTTGCAGGGCGTCACGCAGCTTCCCCGCTGCCTGCGCCCGCTGCTCGGCCAGCAGCTCCCGGCGGCTCAGCACGATGTTGCCCCGGCCGCGGCGGTCGATCCGCTGCACCTGGCACTCGAGCTTTTCGCCCACCAGCACCGACAGATCAGGGATCCGCTCGTAGCTCACCTGGCTGGCCGGCATGAAGGCCTGGTGCCCCGCCACCTCCAGCTCAAGCCCGCCCTTGTTCACGCCCACCACGCGGGCCTCGACGACCTGCCCCGCCTCCAGCATCTCCCAGTCGGCCTTTTGCACCGTCCCGGGCAGCACGCAGATGAACAGGTTCTCGCCCGGCTCGTGCCGCTGCACGACCACCTGAAGCTGGTCCCCCACCTTGGGCAGGTTGGGCTCGTTCCCCTCTTTGTCCTTGAACTGCAGCCGCTCAACGACGCCCAGCTCCTTGGGCCCAAACTCCACAAAGATGTCCGACGGCCCCACCGAGACCACCGCGCCCGTGCGGTGCTCGCGCCCGCCCTGGACCACCCGGGGCCCGCGGAGCTTGGGCTTCTCGGGGGAGTGCCCCGACCCGTGGCTGTCGTGCCCCCCGTGCTGGCCGCCCTGCTGGCCGCCATCGTGCCGGTCCCCGGCGAAGCCCCCGCCGTGTCCCTCGCCCGCCCCGCGGCCGGGCCGCTCGCCCATCGCAAGGCCCATCGCCGAGTCGATCTGCGCGGTCATCTCCGCGCTCAGCTCGCCCGTCGCGTCGAACCCGTCCGCCCCCGCCGGGCCCGTCCCCCCCCTCTGGCCCTCGCCCCGCGGCTCGGCCTGCTGAGAGGTCATCATCCCGTCGCCCGTGTGCTGGTCGTTCTCGATGGACATGGGGTCCTGGCCTGCGAAAGAACTCGCAACGTGCGGCGATGAACTACCCGCCCGAAAAGCCGCTCACCGCGATCGGCCCGGACGAACACGACACACCCCGGGCGGCAACAAGGCCAAGCCCCGGGCCCAGAGTGTACCTCAACCCCGCACCCGAACCAGCGGTTTCGCGCCCCAAAGCCCGAGAACCCCCCCTCCGCCCCGGCGGTGCGGCGGAGAACAGCGACCGTCCCCACGCGCTTTGGAAAACCCCGGGGTCCCGGCACGCAACATCACGTCCGTTCCCGGGCACCGCGGGTGCAACCGGCAGGCCCGTTCCCCTCAACCCCTGAGCATGCAACGTCACACCTCTTCATGCATCCTCGCCTCCGCCTTGCTCGCCCCGCAAACCTTCGCAACACCCGACCCCAGCCCTTCCGCGACGCCCCCGGATCTTGCTCCGGCGCACCAAACCGCTTTGCACGGCGCGCCCTCCCCAGACCGAGCCACCATCGAGCGACGCATCCGCGACTTCTTTGCCTGTGATTCCCTCAAAATTGTCTACGAAGTCCGCCACGGCGACCACAAGCGACTGCACGGCGAAGCGTGGATGACCCACGACGCCTTCCTGACGACGGTGGCGGGCGAGCCGTTGCCCTCGCCGGTGCGCATCGTGCGACACGGAACGGTGGTCGTTGAGACGACGCGGCGCGCGAGCCTGCCGAACGCGCTCACGCCGCTGAATGACATCCGAGTTCAGTACGAGGCACCCTCCCCGGCCGTCGCAATAGACGCGTCCCTTCTCTTAGGACAAGAAACCGGGTGCGAAGTCGGTACGTTGCTCGGGACATGGCTCGGTGAAAGAGGGGTGTTTTCGCCCACCCAGCATTCCACGTTCGTACTCGGCACGATGGCCTTCGAGCCGCTGGACGGCCGAACGGTGGTCCGCTTCGAACGCACCGTCGATGCGGGCGTCACCGAAGACGGCGCCCCCCTCTCCATTGCTCAATGGATGTGGTTTGACGAACAAACCGGGTGCCTGCTCCGCTGGGATACCGAACAAAAACAGGGCGACACCTCGATCCTGCGGCAGCGAAGCTACGTGATCACCCGCAACCCGGCGGATCTCCCCGCCGACCTGGCGATCGTGCCCGCGAGCGAAGGCTGGTAGCGCGCGTGCGCCCCGCACCCCCCACGCCCCACGCCCGCCCCCAGACTCAGCCCTGCGGGCCCGCCCCAGGCATCGCCGGGTACGTCAGCTTCCCCATGAACTCGCGCGTCGCCTGCACGATCCGCTCCGCCGTCCGCACGTTCACAAACCCCGCGTCCGCGTCGATCGGCGGCACGCCCCCCGTCCGCGTCGCGTGCAAAAACGCCTCGATCTCCAGCTCCAGCTGGTCCCGCTCATCGATCTCCAGCGGCTCGATGTTCACCAGCTCCGACCACTTCAGGTCGCTCAGGTCCACGCCCGCCCGGAGCTGGTCCGCCACCTCGCGGCGCTGCATCTCGTTCGCCGTCCGCGCGATCACCGTCCCCGTGCGCGCCGCGTAGTCGATCTTCACGTAGCCGTTCTCGCCCGTGATCCGCGTCACCCGCTCGGTCTTCAGCGCGAGCCGGCTCGCCGACATGTTCGCCACGCACGGGCCCCGCGGCGTCTCGAACGTCAGCCGCGCGTTGCAGATGTCCTCGTGCTCCGTCACCACCGCCACGCCCACCGCCTCGACCGTCACCGGCTCGATGCCCCCCATCAGCATCAGCACCACGTCCAGGTCGTGGATCATCATGTCCATCACCACGCCCACGTCCACGCTGCGGAAGGTCATCGGGCTGACGCGGTGAACCTCGATGAACCGCGGCACGACCTCCATCCCCCGGTCCTGCAGCCGCCGCAGCGCCCGCACCGCCGGGTTGAACCGCTCGATGTGCCCCACCATCAGGCACGCCCCGCCCGCCTCGGCAGCACGCTTCAGCGCCAGCGCGCTCTCCCCGTCCTGCGCGATGGGCTTCTCGATCAGGCACGCCACGCCCGCGCGCAAAAACGGCTCCGCCGCCGCGCGGTGGTGCACCGTCGGCACCGCCACGCTCACCGCGTCCACGCCCGCTTCCAGCATCGCCTCGGCCGTCGCGAAGGCCCGGCCGCCGTGGTTCTCCACCACCGCCCCGGCCCGGTCGGCGTCGGCGTCGTACACGCCCACAAACTCTACGCCCTCGCCCGCGGGGAACCCGCCCCCGGCACCACCCGCCCCGGCCCCGCCCATCTCAGCACACCGACGGCCGAGCTGCGCATACACCCGCGCGTGGTGCCGCCCCATCCGCCCCACGCCAAGCACGCCGCACCGGAGCGGTCCGGACGGGCCCTTCCGCGGCGACTTTGCGTGGGCGTCGGGCTGTCCGGTCATCGCTGCTGTGCACCTCACCCGCGGGACGCGGGGCACCGGCGCGGGCCCGGGTAAGGGCCCGAACGCGGGGGCACCGCCCCCACCCGCTCATGTCCACCCGACCCACAGGGCCCGACCACCCAATCGCCACATCCGCCGCCACATCCGCCGCCACACCGGCCGCCCATCGTGGCACCGACCGGTCCGTCCGGCGTCAGGCCCACACCCCATCGCAGAGCCGGGGCCAACGCCGGCGCACGCCCCCGGGCATCTCCCGCGGGCCCAGAGACGACCCCGGCCCCGCCCCGGTCAGCCCAGAGTCCTGATGAGCCCAGAGCCCGTTTCAGCCCAGCGCCACGTTCATCGCGGCCGCCAGGTCGTCCTTGTTCTGCAGGCCGACGAACCGCTTCACCGGCTGCCCGCCCTTGAACAGGATCACCGTCGGAATCGCCGAGATGCCGTACTGCAGCGACGTCTCCCGGTTCGAGTCCGTGTCCACCTTGCCCACCTTCACCTTGCCCGCGAACTCGGCCGCCACCTGGTCGATCGTCGGCGCGAGCATCCGGCACGGCATGCACCACTCCGCCCAAAAATCCACCAGCACCGGGGTGGCGCTGCTGAGCACCTCCGCCTTGAAGTTCGCGTCCGTGAACTCGTGCACGTTCTGGCTTGCCACTCGGTGCTCCTTCGGATGCTCAAAGGCCGGCCCCCGGCCCTCGCGGGCACCGGACGGCTTGGGCCACTCCCCGTCGACAGGCCCGCAAGCCCGCCGAGTCGACATCGTACCCCGCACACCCGCCGCGCGAGCCGCGGGGCCGCCACACACGCCAACCCGCCCGCGGCCGCCGCCTATTCCCCCCCGCCCCCCGCGAGCACCCGCCACGCCGCCCGCAGCGCCCGCCCAGCCGCGCGCACGTCGTGCACCCGGAACACCCGCACGCCCCCCGCCAGTTGCAGCACGCTCAACGCGATCGACCCCGCGACCCGATCCGCCGGCAACGCCGGCTCCGCGTCCCCGGGCCCCATCTCCGCCCGGCCCACAAAGCTCTTCCGGCTCACCGCCCCCAGCACCGGTCGCCCCGCGGCCTGCGCAAGCCCCGCGCTCTCCCGCACCAGCCGCAGGTTCTGCGCCACGTCCTTCCCAAACCCCAGCCCGGGGTCCACAAGCACCGCGCCCGCGTCGCACCCCGCCCGCTCCGCCTCGCCGAGCCGGCCCCGCAGCCACGCGCCCACTTCCGCCACCACGTCCCCATACGCCGGCGGCGCCGGGTGCCGATCGGAATAGCGATCCGCCCGCGGCGCCACGGGCCTGTGCATCAGCACCACGCCGCACCCGCGCCGCGCCGCAAGCCCCAGCATCCCCGCATCATCCAGCCCGCCCGAGGTGTCGTTGATCGCGTCCGCCCCCGCGTCCAGCGCCGCCGAGGCCACCTCCGCCCGCGTCGTGTCCACGCTGATCGGCACGCCCACGCCCGCCGCACGCACCGCCCGAATCGCCGGCACCACCCGGCGGATCTGCTCCGCCGCCGGCACCGGCTCGCTGCCCGGCCTCGTGGACTCGCCGCCCACGTCCAGCATGTCGGCCCCCTCCACCACAAGCCGCAGCGCCGCCCCCGCCGCCGCCTCGGCCGACGTGTGCCGCCCCCCATCCGAAAAACTGTCGGGCGTCACGTTCAGCACGGCCATCAGGATGGGCCGGTCCAGCCGCAGCACCGCCCGAGGCCCCACCCGCCACACCGCCGGCTCGGGCCGATCGCCCCCCGCCCCGGCCTCCCCCCACCGCGGCACCGCGAGCGCCTGTTCCATCTGACGTCCCTCCGACTCGGCCACGCCCACCAAGCCCGCCCCACGAACACCGCTCACACGGCCCACCAACGCCGCGGCCCGGTCGAACTCGACCGGGCCGCGACAAACATCGCTGCACATCCGCTCCACCGGGCCCCTGCCCGGGCCCGTCCGGGGCCCGCGGATCAGAACTTCGGCTTGTCCGGCGCGTCCCCGCCCTCCTCCATCGCCGGGCCCTCGGCCTGCGCCTGCAGCTCGGCGATCTTCGCGATCACCTCGCCCGGCACCACGAGCCGGAACGTGACGCCGCCGTCGCCCGGCGCCGCCGCCACGCCCACCGGCGGCAGCTCCGCCACGGGCTCAAACTTCTCCATCGCCCCCATCATCTGCGCGAAGGGCCCCACGGCGTTCAGGATGTTGCTCGCCGAGATGTACGCCTCCGCCGACCGCTTCGCCGGCAGCCGCTCCGCGACCGACTTCAGCAGCGCCGCCCCGTCCAGCCGGCCCTGGCCCTTGCCCGCGGCGATCGCCTTGCCCAGCAGCTCGCTGTTCTTGCTGGAGGTCGTGTACACGCCCCCCTCCGTCGCCGCGACAAAGCCGTTGGGCCCGCCCGCGACGCCGTACAGAATCTGGTTCACCATCGCCGGGTCGGCCATCGCGCCAAAGCCCGCCGGCGGCGCGTTCTCGTCCAGCGTCGTCGTCACCGCGTACGTGTCCACCTTCATGCCGGCCACGTCGGCCGCGCCCGCGGCGTAGTCGGTCTTGTACACCACGCCCTGCGCCGCCGTGCCGTTGAGGCCCGTCAGCAGGTCGCGGAAGGCCTTCTGCATCGCCGCCGGCTCCGTGGTCCGCGTGAACTGCACCTGGTTCGCCAGCAGCCCCGCGCCCCCCATCGCCTGCGACATCCCGATCACGCCGCCGATGCCGTCGGTGTTCTGCATCAACGCCGCGAACGTCCCCTGCATCTTGTCGCCGCCCTCGCCCATCTGCGGCGCGAGCGCCATCGCGTTGTTCAGCAGCTGCCGCGTGCCCGCCGACCGCATGTCCGCCGAATACGCCAGAAGGAACGGCATCTCCGGCACCGAGCCCAGCAGCGACGCCGAGTCGCCCGCGTCAGCGAAAAAGCCCGCCAGCTCCGAGTCGGCCTTGAACTGGCTCGCCAGGTCAAGCGCCACCCCGCTCGCGCCGATGTTCAGCCCCAGGATGCCCGCCTGGCCGTCCCGGGCGAAGTTCTCCACCACCATCTTGAAGGCCTGCACCATCGGCGCGATCTGCTCGCCCGCGCCCATCGCCGCCGCCATCGCGGCCTGCTGGTCGAT
>CAZCBN010000092.1:0-12827 GCA_964496975.1 uncultured Phycisphaeraceae bacterium | reverse complement strand
GCCCCGGGGCCACCGGGGGCGGCCGCGGGGGCCGAGGGGGCGGGCTCGGCGGGTGAGGCCGCGGCGGGGTCGACCGGACGCACGGCGGGCGCGGCGCTGGCCGGGGCATCGGCCGCGGGCGAGGCGCCGACCGTCGGCATCGCGACGCCCAGGTTCGCGAGCAGGGCGGCGTCTGGGGCGCTCACGCGGAAGCTCTCGGTGTCAAAGACCTTCACGAGGCCGGCCCAGAGAAAGACCACGCCCAGCGCCAGCCGGAGAAAGATCGGCGGCAGGGCGAGCGAGACACGGTCGGCAAAGCGCATCGGCGGGCTCCTCGGGATCATCATTCGGGCGCGGGGCCCGTGGGGCGACAGATCGGAACGGGGCCTTGCCTCCGGCCACGCCCGCGTTGGGCCGCGCCCGGACCATGCGGAGCCGCACGCCGCGGAGGCTAGCAGAGGCGGCGCCCGGCCCCAGAAGGCCTTGCTCCGGTTCCGTGCGTCGGCGTTTCACGGGAGGCCGGCGCGGGCGGGTGCGGGCGGCGCGTTTCGGCCGGATCGCCCCCGGCCCCTACCATCGGCCGCGGGGCCGGGCTTTGCTTGAAACGCGGGCGAAACGCCGGCGGGCGCCCGGGGGCCGCGGGGGTGGTTGGGCGGCATCGGGCCGCGGGTGTGGCGGAACTGGCAGACGCTCGGGATTTAGGTTCCCGTGGCCGAAAGGCCGTGCAGGTTCGAGTCCTGTCACCCGCATTGCCTTGGTGGAGTCGGAGCTCGCGGCGGGCCGGGCCGGCGGGCGGGCCCTCAGCCCGGGGTGCCGGGCGGCACGCCGATGTCCTCGTTCCACAGCTCGGGGTGGTCGCGCATGAAGCGGGCCATCAGGTCGCGGCAGCGCGGGTCGGCGGCGCAGACGATCTGCACGCCCTCGGCGGCGAGCCAGTCCTCACGGCCCACGAACGACTCGCGCTCGCCGATCACCACGCGGGGGATGCGGTGCAGCACGGCGGCGCCGCTGCACATGGCGCAGGGGCTCAGCGTGGTGGCCATGGTGAGGGTGTGCCAGTCGCGGCGGCGGCCGGCGTTGCGGAGGCAGACCGTCTCGGCGTGGGCGGTGGTGTCGCCCGTCTGCACGCGGAGGTTGTGCCCGAGCGCGACGACGCGGCCCGCGGCGTCCACCAAGGCCGCGCCGATGGGGATGCCCCCCTCGCGCTGGCTTTTTTCCGCCTGGGCAATGGCGGCGTCCAGGGCGAGACGGTCGAGCCGATGGCGCTCGGGGCCTTTCGCGGGGTCGTGCATCGCTTCGTTGTAGCACAAGGCGGCGTCGGGGCGAGCGGCAGGCCCGGGCACGGGCTCGGGCGCAGGCCTGGGCGCGGGCTCGCCAGGCCGGCCGGGTCGGTAGGCTCTGCGGCTGTGATGCCCGACGCACGCCTCGTCGTCTTTGACCACCCGCTGATCCGCCACAAGCTCTCGCACCTGCGCGAGGCGTCGACGGGCTTTCGGGCCTTTCGGGCCCTGATGGCCCAGATCGCCGGGCTCATGGTCTATGAGCTGACCCGCACCTTTGAGACCGTGCCCGTGCGCATCGACACGCCCATGGAGCCCACGACGGCCCAGCGGCTCGGCAGCACCATCACGCTGGTGCCGGTGCTGCGGGCGGGGCTGGGCATGACGCAGGGCGTGCTGGAGCTGATGCCCGAGGCCCGCGTGGGCCACCTGGGGCTGGCGCGGGACGAGCGCACGCTCCAGCCCACCGTCTACCTGGAAAAGCTGCCGCCCGACCTGGACGCGGGGCCGGTGATCCTGGTCGACCCGATGCTCGCGACCGGCGGCTCGGCGGCCCGGGCCGTGCGGATGCTGCGGGCCGCGGGGGCGAGGGACCTGCGGATGCTGTGCCTGGTGGCGGTGCCCGAGGGCGTGGCGCGGGTGCACGAGGCCGACCCCGCCGTGACGATCTACACCGCGGCGATGGACCGCGGACTGAACGAGCGCGGGTTCATCCTGCCCGGCCTGGGCGACGCGGGCGACCGACTCTTCGGCACGGCGTAACCGCGGCCAACTCGGCGCGACCGCCCGCGTGCACAACCGCCCGCGCACCGGCGACAGCCGAGGCACACCACACGCCACGCGTAACGCGACCCGCGCGAAGCGCCATCATGGCGGCGTCGCTTCGTGCCTCGGTGCCTCGGTGCCTCGGTGCCCCGATGCCTTGATGCCTCGATGCCTTGGTGCCTCGATGCCTTGGTGCCTCGATGCCCCCCTACTTCTTCTTCGTCACCTTGTGCATCAGCGCCGCCTGGGCGGCGGCGAGGCGGGCGATGGGGACGCGGAAGGGGGAGCACGAGACGTAGTCCAGCCCGACCTTGTGGCAGAAGTGGACGCTCTTGGGGTCGCCGCCGTGCTCGCCGCAGATGCCGACCTTCAGGGAGGGGTTGGCCCCGCGGCCCTTGGCGACGCCCATCTCGACGAGCTGGCCCACGCCGGTGGTGTCGAGGGTCTGGAAGGGGTCGGCCTCGAGCAGCTCGTGGCGGATGTAGTCGGGGAGGAAGCTGTTGATGTCGTCGCGGCTGTAGCCGAAGGTCATCTGCGTGAGGTCGTTGGTGCCGAAGCTGAAGAAGTCGGCGGACTGCGCGATCTCGTCGGCGGTGACGGCGGCGCGGGGCACCTCGATCATGGTGCCGATCTTGATGTCGAGCCGGCCGGCGTAGTCGTGCTCGCGCCGCACCTCGTGGATGGTCTCGAGGCACAGGGCCTTCAGGAAGTCGAGCTCCTTCTTGCCGCCGACGAGGGGGATCATGATCTCGGGCGCGACGCGGCTCTTGCGCTTCAGGCACTCGATCGTCGCCTCGGCGATGGCCCGGACCTGCATCTTCAGGATCTCGGGGTACGTGACGGCGAGGCGGCAGCCGCGGTGGCCCAGCATCGGGTTCATCTCGTGCAGCGTCGCGACGCGCTCGCGCACCCTGGCCGCGGGGACGCCCAGGCTCTTGGCGACGTCGGCCTGCGTGGGCTCGTCGTTGGGCAGGAACTCGTGCAGCGGCGGGTCGAGCAGGCGGATCGTCACGGGCAGGCCCCGCATCGCCTCGAACAGGCCGATGAAGTCGTCGCGCTGGTAGGGCAGGAGCTTGGCGAGGGCCTTCTCGCGGGCCTCGACGTTGTCGGCGAGGATCATCTCGCGCATGGCGATGATGCGCTCGCCCTCGAAGAACATGTGCTCCGTGCGGCACAGGCCGATGCCCTCGGCCCCGAAGTCGCGGGCCCGCTTGGCGTCGGCCGGGGTGTCGGCGTTGGCGCGCACGCCCAGGGTGCGGTGCTTGTCGGCCCAGCGCATCACCTTCAGGAAGTCGCCCGACATCGTGGGCTGCTGCGTGGCGATCGCGCCCTGCATCACCTCGCCCGTGCTGCCGTCGATCGAGATCACGTCCTGCCGCGTGAAGAACCGCCCGGCGACGTGCATCTCGCCCTTGTCCGGGTCGATGCGGATATCCCCCGCGCCCGCGACGCAGCACTTGCCCCAGCCCCGCGCCACCACCGCCGCGTGGCTCGTCATGCCGCCGGTACACGTGAGGATGCCCAGGGCCGAGTGCATGCCCTCGATGTCCTCGGGGCTCGTCTCCCGGCGGGCCAGGATGACCTTCTCGCCCTTGAGCGTGCGCTCCACCGCCTCGTCGGCGCTGAAGGCGAGCCTGCCCACCGCCGCGCCGGGCGACGCGGGCAGGCCCCGCGTCAGCACCCGGGCCACGCTCTTGGCCTGTGGGTCAAAGCTGGGGAGCAGGAGCTGCGTCAGGTCGCCCGCGGGGATGCGCAGCACCGCCTCCTCCTCGGTGATCAGCTTCTCCTTCACCATGTCGCAGGCGATGCGCACCGCGCCGGCGCCCGTGCGCTTGCCGGTGCGCGTCTGCAGCATGAACAGCTTGCCGCGCTCGATGGTGAACTCGATGTCCTGCATGTCCTTGTAGTGCTTCTCGAGCTTGGTCTTGATGGCCATGAGCTGCGCGTAGCTCTTTTTGTCCCATTTGGCCATCTGCTCGGCGGGCTGCGGCGTGCGGATGCCGGCCACCACGTCCTCGCCCTGCGCGTTGATCAGGAACTCGCCGAAGAACTTGTTCTCGCCCGTGCTCGGGTTCCGCGTGAAGGCGACGCCCGTGCCCGAGTCGTCCCCCATGTTGCCGTAGACCATCGCCTGCACGTTCACCGCGGTGCCGTTCAGGCCGCTGATGCTGTTGAGCCGGCGGTACGCCACCGCGCGGTCGCTCTGCCAGCTCTTGAACACCGCCTCGATCGCCAGCTCGAGCTGCTTGAAGGGGTTCTGCGGGAAGGGGTCGGCGACGCTCTTCTCGTACACCTCTTTGTACGCCGCGACCAGCTCCACCATGCCCTGCTCGGGCACGTCGGTGTCCACCTGCACGCCGTGCTTCAGCTTGATGCGGTCGAAGGCGTGCTCGAATCGCTGGTGGTCGATCCCCATCACCACGTTGCCGAACATGTTGATGAGCCGGCGGTACGCGTCGTACGCGAAGCGGCGGTTGCCCGTCTGCTTCGCAAGGCCCTCGACGCTCTCGTCGTTCAGGCCCAGGTTCAGCACCGTGTCCATCATGCCGGGCATGCTGACCTTGGCGCCCGAGCGCACGCTCACCAGCAGCGGGTTCTTGTTGTCGCCGAAGACCTTGCCCACCTCCTTCTGAACCAGCGCCATGTGCATGTGGCACTCGTTCATCAGGCCGTGGGGCAGACGCTTGCCGCCCTTGTAGTAGCGGTCGCACGTGTCGGTGGTGATGGTGAAGCCCGGCGGCACCGGCAGGCCGATGCTCGTCATGTCGGCGAGGTTCGCGCCCTTGCCCCCCAGCAGCTCCTTCATCGACGCGTCGCCCTCGGTCTTCGCCGCGCCGAACGAGTACACCATCTTCCCGGGCTCGGGCTTGCGGCTCACGATCGACACGCCCGGCGCCTTCCGCGCGGCCTTCTTCGCGGGCTTCTTCGTCCGCGTCTGCGCCGCGTGGGTGCGGCTCTCCACCGCCGCGACCGCGTCCGAAGCCCCAGCGCCGGCCTTGCCGCCCGTCGCACGATTGCTCGCCTTCTTCGCCATGTTGGACTTCACCCCTCGACGGCTCGGCCCCGCCCGGCGAAAGCCGCCCGCGACGCCGAAAGGAAACCCGCTACCGTCCTCCGCCGAGGGGCCCGGCACGTCCCAAGACGCCGGCCCGCCGCGGACACGTTCACCGCCCACGCGACCCGCGCGGGAGCCTCAACTTTAGAAGCCCAAAAGCCCAAAGACCGCCCAACACACGCCCGCGGAGCGATTCCGCCCCACCATCCCACGTGACGCCTCCCCCAAAAACGCCCCCGCAAACCCCCGCACGGGCCGTCCGCGCCTGGCCCGGAGACACCCCGCTCGCCGTCGCCGCGTGGTCCGCCCCGCACGACGCCGAGCCCTGGCTCACGCGGCCCCGCTACACCCTCCTCGCCCGCCCCGACACCCCACGCCCCCTGCCCCTCGACGCGCTCCTGCGCCTCCCCGCCCTCGCCACGCCGCCGGGCACCCCCGCACACCCCGCCCGGCCCCCAATCCCCTCGCAGAGCGACCCACCCATTCAGGGCAGCACCCTCCTCGCCCTGCCGTATGAGCTCGGCCACGAGATCGAGCCCGCCTCGCTCGGCGAGCCCGGCCCGTCGCCCGCCGGCCCCGCCCGCGCAGCCGAGGCCTTTGCCCTGCCCCTGCTCGCCGGGCATCTCTTTGACGCGGCGCACAACACCTGGCACACCGACCCCGGCGACGGCACGCGCCCACTCCCGCCCCTGCACCATCTCGCCTCGCCCCGCTCAGCGACCGCCCGCGTCACGCCCCTCGCCCCCGAGCAGGCCGAGGCACCCGCCCGCTACGCCGCGGCCGCCCGGGCCGCGCTCGACTTCATCCGCGCCGGCGACGTCTACCAGGTGAACCTCGCCCACGCCCTGACGTGCACGTACGAGGGCTCGCCGCGCGACCTGTTCGCCGCCGCGCTCGAGGCCGCGCAGCCCGTCTTCGCCGCGTACGCCGAGCTGCCCGGGGGCGTCTGCGTCCTCTCGCTGAGCCCGGAGCTTTTTCTGTGGCTCGACGGCTCGGGCCGCGTCGTCACGCGCCCCATGAAGGGCACCCGCCCCGGCTCCCTCCCGCACGCCCAGGACCACCTGCGCCACGCCGAGAAGGACCGCGCCGAGCTCGCGATGATCGTCGACCTGCTGCGCAACGACCTGGGCCGCGTCGCCGCCACCGGCTCGGTCCGCGTCGCCTCGGCCCACGACCTCGCGCTGCACGGCGGCTCGGTCTGGCAGGCCACGGCCACCGTCGCCGCCACGCTCCGCCCGGGCCTCGCCGCGGCGGACGTGCTCCGCGCCGCCTTCCCGTGCGGCTCGGTCACCGGGGCCCCGAAGATCCGCGCGATGCAGATCATCCGGCAGTTGGAACGCGACGACAGAGACTCGGCCGATGCCCCCACGACCGGCCCCACCACCAGTCCCACCACCGGCCTCGGCCCCCGCGGGCTCTACTGCGGCTCCATCGGCCTCGCCCGGCCCGACGGCTCGATGCACCTCAGCGTCGCCATCCGCACGGCCATGCTGACGCCCGCCCGCACCAACCCCGGCACCGGCACCTACACCCTCCGCTACCCCGTCGGCGCCGGCATCGTCGCCGACTCAGACCCCGCCGCCGAGTACGAAGAAACCCTCACCAAGGCCAGCACCCTTCGCGCCGCACTTCACCACACCCAACAAACGGACCACGCCCACGACGCCGACAACGACCGCACGCCCCCAAACCCGCCGCAGGACACGCCGTAACCCCGCCACGGCCCGTCGCCCGCGGTCCGCCCCTACCCTTCTTCCGGCATCCTGTGGCCCCGTCGCACCCCCACCGCCCGAGGCACCCCGCCCGATGCTCTGGCAGCCCTCACTCCCCGACCACTACCACCGCCTGAGCGAGGCCGACCTCGCCGCGCAGATCACCGACCGCCGCCGCCACCTGGGCGACTCGCTCTACATCCTGGGCCACCACTACCAGACCGACGCCGTCATCCAGCACGCCGACGTCACCGGCGACAGCCTGAAACTCAGCCAGATCGCCGCCAAGGTCGCCGCGCAGCGACCCGTCCGGCACATCGTCTTCTGCGGCGTGCACTTCATGGCCGAGACCGCCGACATGCTCACCCCCGAGCACGTCGAGGTCATCCTGCCCGACCTCTCCGCCGGCTGCTCCATGGCCGACATGGCCGCCTACGACGACACCGTGCAGGCCTGGGACGACCTGCACGCCGCCCTTCAGGAATCATCGCGCGGCGAGGGCTGGCGCGGCCGCGTCATCCCCATCACCTACGTCAACAGCAGCGCCGCCATCAAGGCCTTCGTCGGCGCGCACGAGGGCGCGTGCTGCACCAGCAGCAACGCCGCGCGCGTCTTCGCCTGGGCAATGGCCGGCGGCGTCCGCCCGCGCGAGCCGGGCGAGGACATCAAAATCCTCTTCCTGCCCGACCAGCACCTGGGCCGCAACACCGCCCACGCCCACGGCATCGACGTCACCCGCCGCGCAATCGTCTACGACCCCAAGCTCACCCGCGGCGGCGAGCCCCTCGGCGGCAACACCCCAGACGCCGTCGCCAACGCCGACGTCATCCTCTGGGCGGGCCACTGCTCGGTCCACAAACTCTTCCGCCCCGAGCACTGCGACCAGATCCGCGCGGCGAACGAGTCGCTCGCCCCGGGCCAAACGGGCCAGCCGCGCCAGCAGCCCATGCAGATCCTCGTCCACCCCGAGTGCCGCAAGGAAGTGGTGGACAAGGCCGACCTCGCCGGCAGCACCGAGTTCATCATCCAAACGCTCGAAAACGCCCCGCCCGGCTCGCGCTTCGCCGTCGGCACCGAGCACAACCTCGTGAACCGCATGCGGGTGCGCATGGCCGAGCGCGGCGTCGAGGTCCGCATCCTCTCCGACTGCCAGTGCCTCTGCACCACCATGTACCGCATCGACCAGCCGCACCTGCTCTGGATCCTCGACGGCCTGTGCGGCATCGGCACCGGCAAGGCCGACGCCGCCGCCGCGCCGGGCTCGCCGGTCGCGCCCCTCCCGATGGGCGAGCCCAAGACCCGCAACGTCATCCGCGTCCACCCCGAGGTCCGCCGCGACGCCCTGCTCGCGCTGGAGCGCATGCTGACGCTCGCGGCCCCCGCCGGCACCCCCGTCAACACCCCCACCGGTGCGCCGCTGCCGGCCTTGCAAGACTAACCCACGGCCGCACGAACGCGGGAAAACGAACTCGAAGGCCGCGAAGGGCCGACGCGAAGGACGCGGAAGCGTGTTCTTCTGTCGGAACGTCCTGCGCCTCTCTCCGCTCCCTCCGCGGTCCGTCCCCCTCCGCCCCTCCGCGTTCGCCTTCTTCGCCGCGACCTCCGCGCTCCGTCTCTCGCGCGGCGTGCAACGTCCGCCCAACACGAAAACAAGCCGCGACCCGCCGCGCGCGGAGTGTCCGCACGCGACCGGTCGCGGCTTGCGGGGAGGAGGAGGTGAATCTCAGTTCCGTCGACGGCCCGCCGCCAGCACGCCGGCCAGGCCCAGGCACGCCATCGCGCCCGGCGTCGGCACCACCGTGCCGCGGATCACCACGTCGTCGATGAACGCCGTCGCCAGCGAGCCGTCGAACGCGCCGGCGCTCACAAAGATCTCGACAAACGCCGCGTACACATCGTTCGGCGCCGCCCCGAACGCCGGCACCGCGAGCCCCGAGAAGCTGAACGTTTGGTACGCCCCGCCGGTCGGCCCGAGCGCCTGCAGCGTGCTGTCCGCGACGATCGCCCCGTTGCCGTCAAGCACGCGCAACGCGAAGAACCCCACGCCCCCGGGCCCCAGGTCCACGTTCGCCAAAAAGCTCACGGAGACCATCGACCCGCCGAGCAGCGAGGGCATGCCCCCGTCGGCGATGCTGTTCTGCGTGATGCCCGCCGACGAGCCCGTGGTGGAGTCGCCCACCGCCGAGAGCCGGTGCGCGAACGCGCCCGACGCCGCGCCGAAGTTCACCCGCTCCGACCCCGCCCCGGCCGCGCCGAACGCGCCCTCGGTCCACCCGGCCGAGTCGGTGCCGGTCCCCATCTCAAAGCCGCCGTTCACCTGGATGTTCGCCGACGCGACCGCGCCGACGCACGCCAACGCCGCAGAAAAAGCCGTTCCACTCATCATGTTGGTCCCTCTCCACAGCCCGGGGCAGAATGGCCCCGGGGCGCGGTGCCAGTTCTCACCCTAGCACGCGCGGGGGGTGATGCAAGCGCTTTCTTTCACATCACCAAGGAACCCACCCCCACAACCCCCGTTGAGGGGCATCCCCACACCCAAAGCCTTCCGCGTCACGCCCCGCCCCGGCCCCCGGCCCCAAAAACGCCCGAGCCGACGCGCCGCCTCACTCGCCCCGCACCACCGCGCAGGTCGTGTCCGCCGACCAGTCCCCGAAGCTCAGGTAGTAGTTCAGCACCGGCCCATACCCCGCCCGTGCCGCCGCCAGCGCCGCCACCGACGCACGCCCCCCGCTCTGGCAGTGCGCAATCACCGGCCGGCCGCGCACAAAGCCCGCTTCTTCCAAAATCGCCGCGATCTCCGCCGGCTCCTTCAGCCTCCCGTCGGCCTGCAAAAACCGCGTGTGCGGCACGCTCATCGCCGCCGGCAGATGGCCCGCTCGCGTATTGCCCCGCGCGTCGTCGCCCACAAACTCCGCCCGCGTGCGCGCGTCCAGCACCTGCACGCGCCCCGCGTCCACCTGCGCCCGCAGCGTCGCCCGATCAATCAGGCCGATCGCCCCGCCGCCCGACGCCGGCGCAAACGCCTTCGCCCCCGCCGGCTCGCCCGGCCCCGCGACGAGCGACACCTCGCCGCGCCCCGCGGCCGCCGTCAGGGCCCGGTACCCGCCGTTCACCACCGCGGCCCGCGTCACGCCGAAGTGCTGCAGGATGAACCACACCCGCGCCGCCCCGGTCATGCCGCCCGCGTCGGCGATGAAGACCGCGTCGTCGCCGTCGATGCCCAGCGCCCCGATCCGCTCGTGCCACGCCCGCTCGTTCGCCAGGCCCGACTCGGCCGCCAGGCTGTCCTGCTCCCACGAGGGCGGGTCCACCCGCACCGCGCCCGGCACATGGCCCGCAAGAAACTCCGCCTCGGGCCGCACGTCCAAAAAGACCGCGCCCGACCCCGCCGCGGCCTGACGCATCTGCCCGGCCAGCTCGCCCGCCTCCACCACCGCCCCGGCCGGGCCCGCCACCAGCCCGCGAGTCGCCGCCGGCCCACGAGTCGACGCCGGCCCCGCGCCGCCGCCCGCGCCCGAACCCGATCTTGCACCCGCCGCCGGCCCCGCGCTCTCGCACGCGACAACGCCCACCGCGCCCAGCAGCCCAAAGACGCCCGCGAGGGCGACGCGAAGGGCCCGAGCCCGCGCCATCCCCATCCCCGTCGCCGTCGTGCCTGTCCGCGTCATGCTTGCGTCCTTTCCCGGCCGCGCCGCGCGACGTGGCACCCCCACGCCCGTCCACCAACGACCCCTCGCCGATGCGACACCCTACGCCCCCCCCCGCGGCGGCCGGCACGCACCACAAGCTGTTCCGCCTCGGAGCGCGGGGCCTTCACGCCTCGCCGTCGTCGTCGCCCGCGGTGCGCGGCAGCTTCACCTCGACGCGCTGCGCCACCTCGGCCAGCGCCTCGGCGTCGGCCTCCAGCAGCTCCTTCATTTTGCGGCCGACCTTGAACTTCACCGTCCGCTTCGCCGGCACCGTCACGCGCTGCATGGTCTTGGGGTTCTGCGCCGTGCGCTCGGCCCGGCTCTTCACCTCAAAGACGCCGAAGTCGCGGAACTCAAGCCGCCGCCCCAGCGCCAGCTCGTCCGACACCAGCTCCAAAAAGTCCTGCACCACGTCCTTCACCGCCGAGCGGCGCTGCCCCGTGCGCTCCGCGATGCGGTCCACAAGCTCCTTCTTGGTGATGGTCTGCACCACCGGCTTGCGCCCGCCGCGGCCCGTCGCGCCGGCCCGCGCCCGCGCGCCACCGGGCTTGGTGGCCCCGGCAAGCTTGGGTGTTCCCTCGGCCTTGCGCGCCCCCTCGATGGGTTCACGCGACACCTCTTCCAACGTCTTCCCGTTCTCGCCCATGGCGGCCTGCCCCTGCATGCCACGCCGACACCACAGCCCCGAGCCCCCGCAGGCCCGCGAGCCGTTGCCGTGATGCCGCCACTTGGCTTCCCCCGCCAACCCCGTGCAGACCGATAGCCGGGGACGCCCCACAGCCATCCCCGGTCGCGTTCCGCCTTGGTCGGCAGGCTTCCCCAGTCAGCCGCCCACGCCGGCATGTCGCCCGGTCACAATGTCCCCAGTGGACCGAGCGTGTCGGGAGTATGACAACCAAGCCCCCCCGGTTCAACCCGCGCGGCAACACAACGTAAATCTTTAGCAATCAAGACGATGCCGCCCCGCACCCCAGAAAACCGCCGACCCCAAACCCGGGGGCATCGCCAGACTCCGCGTCTCGCCCCCCACCCCCAGCGACCCGGCCTGACCCTCAAAAACTCAACTGCACACCGAAGAACAACCCCGCCAGCGACCCCTCGTACGAAAACTCCTCCGCCCCGCTGCCGTCCTCCAGCCCCACCACCAGCAGGCGGTAGCCGATCTGCGCCCCCACCCACGACACGGGCCGGTAGGTGAAGCGGGGCGAGATGTCGAAGCTGAAACTGCTGCGGTCCCCGGTGCCAAAGCCGCCCGCCGCAACGTAGACCTCGATGCCGTAGGTCTCGCCGAACTCAAGGTCGAGCCGCACGCCGCCGATCACGTCGCCAAAGAACGACTCCTCGCTGGTCTGCGTCACCGAGCCCGCCGCGCGCAGGGGCGAGGCGCTGTCGATCCCCGCGTCCACGTCGAGGTAGTGGAACCGCAGGCCCGCGAGCAGGTCGACGCCCGCGACCAGCGCGCGCACGCCCTGCTCGTCGGCCCGGTCGGCCCAGCCCAGCACCCGGTACGACCCGTTCACACCGAAGCCGACGTACGTGAAGTCCGTCTCGATCCGCTCGCCCGCGAGCACGCCGATCCGGCCGACCTGCCCCACCACGCCCCCGGTGCTCTGCTCGTACGAGGCGCCGAAGCCGTCGAACGCGACGCGCCACTTGCCCTTGCTGAACGCCCCGGTGATGTACGGCTCGAGCTGCGGGCTGTCAAGGTTCAGGTCGATGACGTCAAACTCATCGCCCCGCACGTCGCCCCCGGGCAGGCGCAGATCGCCCGCGGGCGCGACAAAAAACGCCAGCGCCTCGATGCGGAAGGTCCACCAGGGCGTGATGTCCTCAACCGCCGCCGCGGCCTCGCCGGCCGTGGGGGTCAGCGTGAGCCGCTGCGGGCTGGCCTGTCCGGAAGCCGCGGCTTGGCCGGAAGCCGGGGCGGGCGCCGGGGCCTTTGAGGCCGTGCCCTGGGCCGCCGCCCCCGCGCACGCCGCCGCGAGGCCCAGACCGGCCGACCAGACCCAGACCCCCGCGGCCGAGGCCCCTGCCACCGCCCCAACCACACCACGACTCGTCCGTGTTCGCATGGGGCGGAGCGTACCGTCCCCCCATGCCCGGCGGGCCCCCCACCCCAGCACACGACCCGCGCGGCGACCCCCGCCCCGTCCCCAGCCCCACCCCAACCCCACCCCCCCGCCCGCGCCAACCCCCGCCGACCGAGGGTGTGCAGCTCGCGCCCAACGTGCGCGTCCGCGAGGCGGCGCTCGTCTTCACCTATGTCGCCAGCCCCGGCCCCGGCGGCCAGAACGTCAACAAGCGCGCCACCAAGGCCCAGCTCCGCCTCGCCCTTGCCGATCTTGCC
>CAZCBN010000091.1:5055-12975 GCA_964496975.1 uncultured Phycisphaeraceae bacterium | reverse complement strand
CGATGGAGGGGGCGGTGCGGTCGGGGGTGCGTGCGGGTGGGGTGGTGGTTGGGTGATGGGGGGGTGGGGGGTTGGGGGCGTGACGGGGGCGGGTTGATGGGGTGGGGGAATGGTCCGTATATTCTGCCCCGCGGCCTGGCGGTTCGGACGGGGGAGCGGGTCTGCGCGGGAAGGGGATGGTGATGAAGAGGGTGCTCGTCTGCAGCGGAACGGCGACGGACGGCGGGCGAGGCCTTGCCGGGCGATGGCCGCTGGACCGTCGGCCGGGGTTTACGCTCATTGAGTTGCTGGTGGTGATCGCGATCATCGCGCTGCTGATCAGCATCCTGCTTCCGTCGCTGGGTGCGGCGCGGCGGCTGGCGCGGGGCGTGGTGTGCCAGTCGAACCTGCGACAGTCGGCGATCGCCATGTCGGCCTACACAGTTGACAACGACGAGTGGCTCCCCGGCAGCCCGACCACGAGCGGCTGGGACGCCGTGCGAGAGACGGCGGCGGAGGCCTTTTTCAACGGGATCGCCATGCAGTCGTACGACTGGATGGGGCCGGTGGCAGAGGGCATGGGACTGGTGGGGCCGGGGAGCGGGTTTCGGAGCAATCCGGGCGAGTTTGCGGACGAGTTGAGGGCGAAGCGGTTTGACTGGTACCGGTCGGAGCTGGGGCCGTTCCAGTGCCCGGAGAACCAGTTCACGTCGAAGCCCTTCAATGGCGCCGCGGCGGATCGGATCGGGCCGTTCACGACCGGTCCGATGCTGCCGTACAACACATCGACGCAGTTCTTTTCGAGTGAAGACCCGTCGCCGCTGGGAACGGGCGTGCGTACGAACAATCGTCGCGGGTTCAAGCCGCGTTTGGCGCGGGTTGGTTCTGGCGGCGCCAAGGTGATGATCTTCGAGGGTCATCGGTACGCGGAGTCGGGCGTTGCTCCTGACTATGACATCAATATCCGCGGGTCTTTCGGCGCTGCGTTCGGCGGCGTCGGGGCGTGGCAGCGGGAGAGCAAGGAGTACAACCGCCAGGTTGCTCCGGGTGAGCAGTTGCACTCCATCTATCGGTCGACGCCGGCGCTTCAGGGGCTTTGGCGTGATCGTCGCGGGTATGCGTTCCGGCACGGCACGGTGGCGGACGGCGGGACGGGGCTCGTCGAGGGCGCGCGGGGGAACGTCGCGTTCTTCGATACGCACATTGAGTTGATGACCGACGACGAGGTGATCGAGCCGCAGATGTGGTTCCCGACCGGCTCGTTGCTCGCCCAGCCGATGGACTTCTGGAATCGGGCACGGTCGCTGTACGCGTCGCAGTTGACGGGGAGCTATGTCGTCCCATGAGCACGAGCGTTGAACCACGTCCGCTGGGCTCGCTGATGGAGCCGGGCGAGGAGGCCGGGGCAACGGGCGTTCAGCGGGACGCGGGGCAGAAGCCCTCGCCGCTGAAGGTCGTTGCGGTGTCGGTTCTTGCACTCGCGGCGATTGCCGCGGTGCTGGGCGCGATGATTCTGCTGAGGCCGGACCCGCGATCCGTTATGAAGGAGGAGAGCCGGCTCCGCCCGATGATTGACGCGGCGAGCGGGCGGGTGTTCACGCGGTATCGGATGGAGGATGGGCAGACCATCCCGTTCGAGAACCCGGACACGGGGCAGGCGACGCTGTACCCGGCGGAGCTTTGCTTCTGGACGAAGGACGGCAAGGCGAAGCTGGATCCGACGTACGTGCTGCTGAATGAATATGTGGGCAAGCCCGGGCCGACGATGTGCCCGGACTGCGGGCGGCGGGTGGTGCAGCACAACGCGATTCCGTCGGCGGAGTTGATGGCAGAGGCGGCGAAGGTCGCGCCTTGACGGGAAGGGGTGCCCTCGGTGCCTCGGCGTGCCGATGGCGGCGCGGTCGCGGTATCGTTGCGGCATGACGCCTCAGCTTGCTCGGTTGATGGATTGGCTTCGGATTCCCTCGGTCAGCACGGACCCGGCGTTTGACGCCGAGACTCGGGCGGCGGGGGTGTGGTGTGTGGAGCGGCTTCGGGAGGCCGGGTTTTCTGATGCGCGGTTGGTGGAGACGGGGCCGGTGGGGCCGGACGGGCGGCGGGGGCGGGGGCATCCGGTGGTGCTGGCGGAGAGTGCGGGGGCGCCGGGGTACGCCGGGCCGCGGGTGCTGTTTTATGGGCACTACGACGTGCAGCCGCCGGACCCGGTGGAGCTGTGGACGAGCCCGCCGTTTGAGCCGGTGATTTTGGGGGCGGAGGGCGTGGTGGGGGAGCGGGTGGTGGCTCGTGGGGCGGTGGATGACAAGGGGCAGGTGTGCTGCTTTTTGGAGGCGATGCGGGCGCTGTTTGAGGAGACGGGGCTCGCGGCGGGCGGGGCGGCGTACACGGTGCTGATCGAGGGGGAGGAGGAGTCTGGGTCGGTGAACCTGGAGGGGTTTGTGGGGGAGCACCGGGAGATGCTGCGTCGGTGCGACGCGGTGCTGATCAGCGACACGGGGATGCTGGACCGGGGGCGGCCGGCGATTACGACGGGGGTGCGCGGGCTCGCGTACACGGAGGTGGTGCTGCACGGGCCGAGCCATGACCTGCACAGCGGGCAGTGGGGGGGCGCGGTGCCGAACCCGATCAGCGAGCTGGCGAAGGTGATCGCGCAGCTTTGGGACGCGGACCGGCGGGTGACGGTGCCGGGGTTTTATGAGGGCGTGCGGGGCGCGGGGGCGGGGGAGCTTGCGTCGTGGAAGACGCTGGGGGTGGACGAGGCGGCGCAGCTTCGCAGCGTGGGGCTGGACCCGGCGGCGTTGCCGGCGGGGGGCGTGGGGGAGCGCGGGTTCTCGATGCTGGAGCGGCTTTGGGCGAGGCCGACGGCGGAGCTGAACGGGATCGTGGGGGGCTACACCGGGCACGGCGCGAAGACGGTGATCCCGTCCAAGGCGTCGGCGAAGGTGAGCTTTCGGCTGGTGGACGAGCAGGACCCGGCGCGGGTGACGGCGGCATTCTTTGCGTGGTGCCGGGCGCGGACGCCGGCGGGGTGCCGGTGGGAGTTCATCGACCACAGCGGGGGCATGCCGGCGGTGGTGAAGCAGGACGCGCCGCTGCTGATGGCGGCGGCGGGAGCGCTTCGCGAGGCGTCGGGTGTGGAGCCGGCGATGATCCGGACTGGCGGGTCGATTCCCGTGGCGGGGCTGCTCAAGCGGGAGCTGGGGCTGGAGACGGTGTTTATGGGCTTTGGGCTCGACGACGACCGGGTGCACTCGCCCAATGAGAAGTTTGAGATTGCGTGCTTTGAGCTGGGGATTCGGGCGCACACGCTGCTGGCGAGGCGGCTTGCGAATGGGCCGGCGGGGCGCTGACGCTGGTGGGGCGGCGGCCTTTGCGGGCGCGTCAGGCGGCGCGGCGCGCGGCGGCGGCGGTCGCGTCGGCGGGGGGGGCCTCGTCTACTTCGATGGGCTCGTCGCTGTCGTCGCCGGGGGGGGCGTCGAGGTCGTCGGGCTCGAGGCCGGCGATGCGGCGGAGCTCCATCGCGTGGCGGCGCTGGAGGGCGGCGACCTTGACCTTGAGGTCGTGGACGTGGGTGCGGGCTTTCAGGTTTGCGCTGATGGCGGCGAGGGTGCCGAGGCCGGCGATGGCGGCGACGGCGAGGGTGACGAACCACTGGGGGTCGGTCATGGTCCCGGGGAGGGCGGCGAGGAGGGGGGCGGCGGCGGGGAGAAGCGGGGCGAGCGGCATCGGTTCGGGGATCGGCGAAACCGGCGGGTGACTTCACCTGTACCATGCCGCCGCATGAGGGTGTGCGGGCCAGGAGCAGCGAGCGTCGGGCGGTGGTGGCGGGCGTGGGCGCTCGCGGCGGTGGTATGCCTGGGCGCCACGGCCCGGGGCGTGGCGCAGGACGAGCGCGGTGGGGGTGGGGGTGGGGGTGGGGGCGGCGGTGGCGTGATTCCGGGCGGCGTGCCCACGCCGGAGGACACGGGCGAGGTGCAGCTCCGGGTGGTGAAGGTGGGGCCGGGGTCGGCGGCGCGGCTTGGGGAGTGGACGGGGGTGCTGGTTGAGGTGGTGGACCAGCGCGGGCCGCGGGAGGTTGTGCTGTCGGTGCAGGGCGTGGACCCGGATGGGGATACACCCCGGTATGAGCGGGTGCTGACGACCAATCCGGGGCAGCGGCAGACGGCGTGGCTCTATCTGGACCTGCCGCCCGGGGCGGCGGGGGCGTCGCTGTCGGTGACGGTGCACCGGGCGGTGGAGGACGAGACGGGCGTCGCGGCGAGCGGGTACCGGCTGGGGCGGCTGCTGGCGTCGCGGCCGCTGGACCTGGGGCGCACGGTTGAGGCGAGCACCGGGCTGGTGGGGCAGATCGGGACGGCGGACGTGGGGCTCGGGGCGTACGGGGTGAACGAGAGCGGGCGCGGGTTTGCGCCGCTGGTGCACGAGCTGACGGACGTGGCGCGGGGGATGACGATCGACGACCTGCCGGACCGGTGGCAGGGGCTTGCGGCGTTTGAGGCAATCGTGTGGACGGGGACGCTGAACCGCGAGAGCCCACTGCTGCTGAGCGTGGAGCGGGCGCGGGCGGTGGAGGCGTGGGTGCGTCGGGGCGGGCACCTGGTGGTGGTGCTGCCGGTGGCGGGGCAGGACTGGTTTGCGCAGGTGAGCAACCCGCTGGCGTCGATCCTGCCGCGGGTGTTGCCGCCGGAGCGGTCGGAGGCGCAGGCGTGGGAGTCGCTTCGCCCGCTGGTGACGTCGCAGAGCGAGGCGGTGCTTCGGAAGACGGGGGTGCTGCAGCGGATGAGGCCGGCGCCGGGCGCGGGGCCGACGGACGCGATGGCGATTTTGGCCGGCCCGGCGGGCGCGGACGCGGGTGGGTCGGGGTTGGCGTCTGGCTCGGAGGCTGCCGCGGACGCGGGCGCGGTGGTGGTGCGGCGGCTGGTGGGCGACGGGGCGGTGACGTTTGTGGGCGTGGACCTGGTGGGGCTGGCGCGGTCGAGCCCCGGGCTGCCGGAGGTGGGGGCGTTCTGGCATCGGGTGCTGGGGCGGCGGGGGCAGTACCTGACGCTGGAGGATTTGCGGCGGATTGACAACGACCCGCAGCACCCGTTGCGGCCGGCGGTGTCGCAGCTCGCGGACCGGACGGTGGTGTCGTTTGACGCGGACCTGGCCGAGGCGGTGAACCAGAGCCGGGCGGCCGAGGCGGGCGTGCTGCTGGGGTTTGTGGTGTTCGCGGCGTACTGGGTGGTGGCGGGGCCGCTGGGGTTCTCGCTGCTGAAGCGGAACGACGGGCGGCGGCACGCGTGGGCGGCGTTTTTGGGGACGACGGGGGCGTTTACGGCGATCGCGTGGCTCGGGGCGGGCGTGATTCGGCCCAAGTCCGTCCGGGGCGAGTACGTGCAGGTGGTGCGGCAGGTGCACGGGCAGGCGACGGCGACGGCGGCGGGCTGGGCGAGCGTGCTGGTGCCGTGGTACGGGGAGGCGACGCTGTCGGTCGCGGACGCCGGGGCCGAGGCGGCGGGGGACGGATCGGTCGGTGGGGCGGGGACCGGGCCTTCCGAGGCGGCGGGGGCGGCGGGGGCGGCGGACGGCCCGGCGGCGACGCTCGATGCGTGGGAGGGCCGGGCCGGGGCGTCGTCGGGGCGGTTCCCGGACAACCGGGAGTATGCGGTGGACGCGCGGTCGCCGGCGTCGCTGCGGCCGCCGGTGCGCGCGACGGTGAAGCAGGTTCGGTACAGCGTGGTGCGGCCCGCGGGGGAGGGGCTCGGGCGGGTGATGCCGCGTCCGGTGGGGCAGCCGGGGGACCTTGAGGCGCCGGTGCTGACGCTGACGGAGGAGTTCGAGGTTCGCGGAGAGTTGGCGCACGATCTGCCGGCGGGGCTTGAGGACGCGGTGGTGGTGGTGGTGGGGCGGCAGGTGTCGCTGCGGAGCACGGGGGGGCTGCGCGACCGGCTGGTGAGCGATGTGTGGGTGTACCCGGTGGAGTCGCTGGTCGGGACGTGGGAGGCCGGGGAGCGGCTTGACCTGGCGAAGCTGACGTATCGGGAGCGGCTCGGGGATCGTGCGTCGGATCGGGCGGATCGGTATCTGGAGGCGTTGTTGTCGCGCGGCCGTCCGGTGGCGCCGGGGACGCTGAGCGACGGGGGCTCGCTGGGGGAGCGGCTGTTCGGGCTCTCGCTGTTTCAGCAGTTGTCGCCGCCGGACCCGCGCGACGCGGGGGTGCTGAACCGGGCGAGCCGGCTGGCGCGGCGCGGGGAGGGTCGGTGGCTTGATTTGAGCCGGTGGTTCACGCAGCCCTGCGTGATCGTGCTGGGGCTGATGCGGCAGCAGCAGGAGCGGGAGGCGCTGCCGCTGCGGGTGGACGGGGAGGCGTTTGCGTCGTCGGGGTTGACGCTGGTGCAGTGGGTGTACCCGCTGCCGGCGACTCCGCCGCGGTACGCGGACGATGAGGTGCGGGCGATTTTGGGCGCGGGCGCGGCCGCCGAGGGCGGCAGTGGGACGGGCGAGGCGGCGGAAGACGGGCCCGACGGCGGTGCGGCCGATGGCGCCGGAGGCGCGGGCGGGTGAATGGGCACGGCAGCGGGACCGGGGGGGCGAAGCCTTGGCGATGATCGAGACCATCAATCTGTCGAAGCGGTACGGCGAGCTTGAGGCGCTGTCGAACCTGAACCTTGCGATCAACGAGGGGGATTGCTTCGGGTTCATCGGTCCCAACGGGGCGGGGAAGACGACCACGATCAAGATCCTGGCGACGCTGCTGAAGCCCTCGAGCGGGCAGGCGCAGATCGCGGGGCTGACGGTGGGGTATCAGAACCGGCTGATCCGGCCGCTGATCGGGTACGTGCCCGACTTCATGGGCGCGTACGAGGACATGGTGGTGACGGAGTACCTGGAGTTTTTCGCGGCGGCGTACGGCATCCACGGGCCCAAGCGGCGGGCGGTGGTGAAGGACGTGCTGGACCTGACGGACCTTGGGTACAAGGCGGCGGCGGAGGTGAACAGCTTGTCGCGCGGGATGCAGCAGCGGCTCAGCATCGCGCGGGTGCTGCTGCACGACCCCAAGGTGCTGCTGATGGACGAGCCGGCGAGCGGGCTTGACCCGCGGGCGAGGATCGAGATCCGCGAGCTGCTGCGGGAGCTGAAGCGGATGGGCAAGACGATCCTGATCTCGAGCCACATCTTGCACGAGCTGGCGGAGCTGTGCAACGTTGTGGGGATCATCGAGCGGGGGCAGTTGCTGTTCTCGGGGTCGGTGGCGGAGGTGCTGAAGCGGGCGAAGGTGGGGCACGTGGTGCACGTGGGCGTGGCCGAGGGGCTGGACCGGGCGGCGGAGCTGCTGACGAAGGTGCCCGGGGTGCGGCGCGTGGCGATTGCGCAGGGGGACGGCACGTTTGCGGGCGGGTCGGGGCGGTTCATCAACCTGGACTTTGACGAGGGCGCGGGGCGGAGCTTTACCGATCTGCCGAACGTGCTGATCAACAACGGGTTCCGCATCACGCGGTTTGAGGAGGAGCCGGTGAACCTGGAGACGGCGTTCATGCGGCTGACGAAGGGGCTGGTGCAGTAGGCGGGGGTTCGGGGACGTGGCGGGTCCTTGACGGGCGGGAGGCTTTGGGGGATACTTGCATGTGCATGCATGACTTGCCGGACGATTCCTCGCCCGCGGGGCGGACGGTCCCGCTGAACCCGCGGCTTGCGGCGGGGGTGCGCGATCGGCTCGGCGAGGCGCTCTCGCCGGTGTTTTTCAAGGTGCTGGGGGACGCGACGCGGGTGCGGCTGTTTGTGTGCCTGGCGCGGTGCCGGCGGGCGTGCACGGTGGGGGAGCTTTCGGAGTGCTGCTCGGTGGATCTGTCGGTGGTGAGCCGGCAGCTCAGCGCGTTGGCCGAGTCCGGGCTTGTGACGTCGGAGCGTCGCGGGCGCGTCGTGTGGTACACGGCGCAGACGGGGGCGCTGGCGGATCGGCTT
>CAZCBN010000091.1:0-5045 GCA_964496975.1 uncultured Phycisphaeraceae bacterium | reverse complement strand
GCTTGAGGACGTGTCGGCGGCGCTGCGGGCGCTTTCGGCGGAGCCTTGCGGCGAGGACGATTGCTGCGGGCCCGGGTGTTGCTGAGTCGGTGAACGTGGCGCGGCGTCGGCCGCGGGGTGCGGCGAGCACGAACGGGGGGAAGCCGTGGGTGTGAAGCGAAACGGGCGGATGTCGAAGACGGTCGCGGTTTCGGCGGGGCTTTTCGTGGGCCTGGCGACCGTGACGGGCGCGGCGCACCCGCAGCAGGAGGCCAAGGCGCACGACCGTGCGACGGAGGACGTGGTGACGACGCTGCTGTACCCGGAGCTTGAGGCGTACGTGGCGGCCCGCGTGGCGGAGTTTGAGCAGATTTCGCCCGAGCGTCGGGCGGAGCTTGAGGCGCTGGCGGCGTATGTGCGTGAGGCGGGGGCGTCGTCGCGGGCGGCGTCGCTGGTGTTTGTGTGCACGCACAACAGCCGGCGGAGCCAGATGGCCCAGGCGTGGGCGCTGACGGCGGCGCGGATGTACGAGGTCGCGGTGCACTCGTACTCGGGCGGGACGGACGTGACGGCCTTCAACCCGCGGGCGGTGGCGGCGCTGGAGCGTGCGGGCTTCCGCGTCGAGAAGACGACGGAGGACGCGAACCCGGTGTACCACGTGCGGCGGTCGGACACGGGGCAGGTGCTGACGTGCTTCAGCAAGAAGTACGACAACGCGCCCAACCCCGCGGAGCGGTTCGCGGCGGTGATGGTGTGCGGCGACGCGGACGAGGCGTGCCCGATCGTGGCCGGGGCGGACGCGCGGCTGGCGATCCGCTATGTGGACCCGAAGGCGGCGGATGGGACGGCGGCCGAGGCGGCGGCGTATGACGAGCGGTGTGCGCAGATCGCCCGGGAGATGCTGTACGCGATGAGCCGCGTGCGGGGGTAAGGGGCTCGGCGCGGCGGGGAGGAGGCGGCCGCGTTCGGATGGGTTGTGTCTGGGAAGGCCGGGGCGGGCTGGGGTGGGCGGGTGGAGGCGGGGGGGGGGGGGCGGGTGTGGGGGGGTGGTGTGGGGGGGGGGGGGGGGGGGGGGGGGGGGGGGGGGGGGGAGGCGGGGTGCGGTACCGCGGGCGGCGGCGGCGCGATAGACTTTGCCGACCCGGAGGTACAGCATGCATCTGACGTTGGCGTCGGCCCGCCGAGTTCTTTCGCTTGTCGCACTTTTGTCGGGGGCCGCCGTGGCCGCACCTCCGGAGAGCCCGACCCGCCCCGTGGTGGACACCTACGGCGGGGTGCAGGTGACCGACCCCTACCGCTGGCTTGAGGGTGTGACGGAGAGCGCGGAGGACCTGGGCAAGCCGACCGAGGAAGTGACGCAGTGGACGCAGGCGCAGAACGCGCACACGCGGGAGGTGCTCGGGTCGCTGCCGGGGCGTGAGGCGCTTGAGGCGCGGATGCGGCAGCTGCTGGAGTCGGGGTCGGTGGGGCTTCCGTCGTTCGGCGGGAACCGGGCGTTTTACACGCGGCGGGACGGGGCGCAGTCGCAGCCGGTGGTGATGGTGCGTGAGCCGGCGCCGGAGGCCGAGGGGGCCAAGTCGGGGTTCCGCGACCGCGTGCTGCTGGACCCCTTCGCGGTGGACCCGACGGGGCTGACGAGCGTGCAGTGGATCAGCCCGAGCCCGGACGGCGAGCTGCTGGCGTTCGGCGTGCAGCGGGCGGGGGATGAGAACACGACGCTGCACGTGCTGCGGGTGGACAGCGGGGAGTGGCTCGCGGACGAGATCCGCAACCGCGCGTCGATCGCGGGGTGGCTGCCGGACGGGTCGGGGTTTGTGTACGACCGGCTGGAAGAAAAGGATGACCCGTACTCCAACACGTACGCGGTGCACGAGCTGGGGCGTCACTGGACGCGGGACCCGGTGATCTTCCGGCAGCGCGACGTGGGGACGCTGTACGCCGATCGCGGGCTGAGCAAGGAGCAGATCGAGCGGCTGCGGACGGGGTGGGGGCCTGGGGTTTCCGCGTCGGACGACGGGCGTTGGCTGGTGATGACGTACGCCGTGGGGACGGACACGGTGGACATGTGGGTGGCGGACCTGGACCTGTATCGGCGGACAAGCGAGCTGGCCCGGAAGCCGGTGATCCTGGACACGCCGGGGCGGCACGAGGCGATCGCGATGGGCGACGACCTCTATGTGCTGGCGTTCGGCGAGGCGACGAACGGGCGGGTGGTCCGGGCCGACCCGCACAACCCGGGCGCGAAGAGCTGGGTTGAGCTGGTGCCGCACCGTGCGGACGTGACGATCACGGGGATCTCGCTGGCGCGGGGGATGCTGGTGCTGTCGACGCTGCGGGACGCGTCGACGACGATCGAGCTGTACACGCTCGACGGGAAGGCGGCGGGGACGGTTCGGCTGCCGGGGATCGGGTCGGCGGGGATCTCGGTGGCGAGCGACCGGACGGAGGCGTTCCTGTCGTACACGAGCTTCAACCAGCCGCCGGCGATTTACAGCGTGAACCTGTCGCAGCCCGAGGCGGCGCCGGTGGTGTGGGCGAAGCCGGACGTGGCGGTGACGGACGAGCAGCTCGCGGCGCTCGAGGTTCGCCGGGTGACGTACCCGAGCAAGGACGGGACCGAGGTGGGGATGTTCATCGTCCACAAGAAGGGCATCAGCCTTTCTGGGGACAACCCGACGCTGCTGTACGGGTACGGCGGGTTCAACATCTCGCAGACGCCGGCGTTCAACGCGACGCTGATGCCGTTCCTCGAGGCGGGCGGGGTGTACGCGGTGGCGAACCTGCGCGGCGGCGGGGAGAAGGGCCTGGCGTGGCACCGCGCGGGGCAGCTCGACAAGAAGCAGAACGTGTTCGACGACTTCATCGCCGCGGGGGAGTGGCTTGTGGGGAATGGGTACACGAAGCCCGAGCGGCTCGCCGTGATGGGCGGGTCCAACGGCGGGCTGCTGGTGGGGGCGGTCGCGGTGCAGCGGCCCGACCTGTTCCGCGCGGTGGTGTGCGCGGTGCCGCTGCTGGACATGCTGCGGTACCAGAACTTCTTGATGGCGCGGTACTGGGTGGGTGAGTACGGCAGCAGCGAGGACCCGGTGCAGCTGAAGACGCTGCTCGCGTACTCGCCCTACCACAACGTGAAGCCCGGGACGAAGTACCCCGCGATGCTGATCACGGCGGGGGAGAACGACACGCGCGTTCACCCGCTGCACGCGCGGAAGTTTGCCGCGGCCCTGCAGGCGGCGACGACGTCCGACCAGCGTGAGCGGCCGATCCTGCTGTGGGTGGACTACGACGGCGGCCACGGGCAGGGCAAGCCGCTGGCGATCCGCATCCGCGAGGCCGTGGACACGCGGATCTTTGTGATGTGGCAGCTCGGGATGCTCGAGGGCGCGCCGACGGCGAGCCGGTGAGGCGAGCGGGGCCTCGGGCCCGCGCAGGCCGCGGTCCAACGCTGGCCCGGATGGGCCGGGGCGGCCCGTGACGGTGCGGGCCCTTCGGCGCGGCGCCGGGCGGGCGGGCCTCGACGCGCGGGTTACATGAGCTTTTCGAGCGCGTGCGTGCGGGCGACGCGGATCGCGTCCTTGAGGTTGGCGATGTTGGGCCCGGCGCCCTGGGCGGCGTCGGGGCGGCCGCCGCCCTTGCCGCCGAGCTGCTCGGCCGCGGCCTTCACCCAGTCGCCGGCCTTCAGGCCCTTGTCGATCGCCCACTTGGGGACGGCGGCGACGACGGCGGCCGGGCCGTCGGGGTGCTTGGGGCTGATGAGCAGCACGGGCATGCGCGGGACGCGCTGCGTGAGGGTCTGCATCGCGGCGAGCAGCGCGTTGCGATCGTCGCCCAGCTCAATGGTGGCGACAAAGGCCGGGTCCTGCGAACGCTCGGCGGTGTCTGCCAGCGCGGCGGCGGCGCGGGAGGCCTCTTTCGCGGCCTGCTCGGCGGCGGCCTTGCCGGCGGACTTCAGCGCCTCCTGCAGGCCGGCGATGTCGGCGCGGATGGCGGCCTTGCGGGGCGAGGGGATGGTGAGCTGCTCGAGCTGACTGAGGATCGCCGCGACCTCGTCCCGGAGTGCATCGGGCGAGAGGGCGGCGGCCTGCTTCACGCGCCGCGCGAGGCCGTCGGCGGCCTGGTGGGCGGCCATCGCGGCGACGCCGGTGAGGCCCGTCACGCGGCGGACGCCCTTGGCGACGGCCTCCTCGCTGATGAGGGCGAAGGCCTTGGCCTCGCCCGTGCTGGGCAGGTGCGTGCCGCCGCAGAACTCGACCGAGGCGTCCATCCACCGCGCGTCGGCGGGGCGTTCGAGCAGGTCGGCGACGCTCGCGCCGATGGCGACGACGCGGACCGGGTCGGGGTAGGCCTCGCCGAAGACGGCGCGGAGGCCGTTGATGCCGCGGGCGACCTCGAGCGGCGCGAGGTCGGCGTGGACCGGGAGGTCCTTGGCGATGAGCGCGGCGACGTGGCGCTCGGCGGCGGCGAGTTTGTCGGCGGGCACGGGGCCGTTGTGGGTGAAGTCGAACCGCAGGCGGTCGTCGGAGACGAGCGAGCCGCGCTGGTCCAGGCCCGGGCCGACGGCGGTGCGGAGCGCGAGGTTCAGGAGGTGGGTCGCGGTGTGGTTCGCGGCGACGGCGTGGCGGCGGTGCGCGTCGACGTGGGTCGTGACGTCGTCGCCCACGCGGATCTCGCCCTTGCGGACGCGGCCGATGTGGAGGACGTAGCCGCCGAAGGTGTGGACCTCTTCGACGCGGAACTCGCCGCCGCCGAGGGAGTCGTTGCTGCGGGCCTCGCGCGAGACGGCGATGCGGCCGTGGTCGGCGACCTGGCCGCCCATCTCGGCGTAGAAGGAGGTTTTGTCGAGGATGAGGCCGACCTGGCGGGTGGCGGAGGCGTTGATGTCGACGGACTCGTCGAAGTTCTGGCCGTTCCAGATGGCCTTGACGGTGGCGCGGAGGTCGCGGCCGGCGAACTTGAAGGAGTCGTCGGTCTGCTTGATGTTCTTGTACTTGAGCTTGGCGACCGACTCGGCGTCGAGGGCGATGCCCGTGCCGTCGGCGCCGCCCTTCCCCCCGGAGCGGGAGCGT
>CAZCBN010000090.1:0-13010 GCA_964496975.1 uncultured Phycisphaeraceae bacterium | reverse complement strand
TGGTGCCCTCGTGGACGGGGCGCTGCGGGCCTTGCCCGACATGAGTGTGCAGGGTGGCCGGGGCGGACGCAACGGCGAAGCGTGAGATTTGCCGTGGGCTCACGCTTGCTGCGAGCAGGGGGGGGAATCTGTCTGGTGTGGCGCCGCGGCGTGGGTATGCTGGCGGCCGCGATGCCGCGCTCGGAGGGGGTTGCACGTGCGGAAGCTGCGGATGAGGTCGGTGGCGGCCTGGGAGACGGCCTCGGAGTTGGCGGGTGGCCTTGGGCCGCGGCGGGGGTTTTGGGACGTGCGGCGGGGTGGTGTGTGGGCGGGTGCGTGGGCTGGAATATGGATGGGCTGCGTGCCGGCGTTGGCGGGCGCGGGCGGGGTGGCGCCGGACCTGACGGGGCGGCAGGCGAAGGACCATTGCTTTGCGGCGGCGTGCTCCAACGGGGGCGCGGTGGTGGTGTTCGCCGTGCCAGTGGCGGTGGACGGGACCACGCTTCGGCAGCATGTGTTTGCGCGTGACACGACGCTCGGGGAGACGCGGCTTGTGACGCGGAACGCGGCGGGGGAGATCGCGGACGCGGGGTCGATGGAGCCGGACATTTCTGGGGATGGGCGGGTGATTGCGCTGACGTCGTCGGCGACGAACCTGGTGGCGGGGGATCGGAACGGGCTGGATGACCTGTTCATCTTCGGGCCCGCCGGGGGCGTGGTGCGGGTGATGGGCGGCGAGGGACGCGGGGCGGAGCCGGACGGGCACGCGTCGTCGCCCCGCGTGTCGGCGGATGGGCGGTGGGTGGCGTTTGCGTCGGTGGCGACGAACCTGGTGCCGGGGGACACGAACGGGGCGCGGGACGTGTTTGTGGTGGAGGTGGGGAGCGGGGTGATTGAGCGGGTGAGCGTGGGCGCGTTCGGCGTGCAGGGGAACTACGCGAGCGGGCGGCCGACGATCTCGGCCGATGGACGGTTTGTGGCGTTTGAGAGTTTGGCGGACAACCTGCTGGGGCCGGGGGGGGATGGGAACCGGTCGAGCGATGTGTTTGTGCACGACCGGGCGAGCGGGGAGACGGTGCTGGTGAGCCGGAATGCGATGGGCAGGCCGGCGAATGCGCACAGCACGTCGCCGAGCATTTCTGCCAATGGAGACTTGGTCGCATTCGAAAGTTGGGCGAGTGACCTGGTGAGCGGTCCGAAGCGGGCGGGATCGGATGTGTACCTGGCCGACGTGGCGGCGGGGACGGTGGTGCAGGTGAGCGTTGCGGTCGGCGGGGCGGCGACGGACCACGACAGCCGGGAGCCGGTGCTTTCGGCGGACGGGGCGTGGGTGGCGTATTCGAGCCTGGCGTCGAACATCGTGGAGCCGGACACGGTGAACGGGTTCTTTGATGTGCTGGTGTGGGAGCGGGCGACCGGAGTGACGCGGCGGGTGAGCGCGACGCCGGAGGGCGGGCTGCTGGACGAGTATTCGGACTTTCCCAGGTTCGCGCCGGATGGTCGGGCGCTGGTGTTTCGCAGCCGGTCGGACGGGCTGGTTGCGGGGGATGCGAACCGGAAGGTGGACGTGTTTCGAGCGGTGTTTGTGGAGTCTGGGTCGGGGTCGGGGTCGGGGTCGGGGGTGGGGGCTGGGGGCGATGGGTGGCCGTTTGGTGCGGTGAGCGTGGAGAGCCTGGATGCGGCGGCGGCGATGGCGGCGGCGGGGCGTGAGTAAACGGCCGGTATTTCGCTGAACGCGCGAGGACTGTGTGAAAGCGGCGTCATAGGTCTTGAGTGGGGGGTCGGGTTGGGCTATACCACATGGGCCGGTTGAGGCGTGTGGAGCGCGTCGGGTGAGCGGGCGTGTGTCGGTGTCGCTCGTGCGGCGCGAGACGCCGCGGCGTTGACCCCGGCGTGTGACGTGGTGATGAACATCCTGCGGCGACGTTCGTCGGCCGTGGGTTTGCGTGGGCTTGTTCAGGTTGGCGTTGAGTGATCTGGTGTTGCGTGGTTTGGCGTTGAGTGGTTTGGCGTTGAGATTGAGATCGGCCCCGGCGCGGCCCTTTGGGCGTGTCGGGGGGATTTGGGCGGCGAGCCTCTCGTTTGCGGCGGTGCCGTCCCACCTCGTGGAAAGGGAAGATGCGATGCGCGTTCGAACCGGTTGGCTGGCGTCGTCGGGTGTGGCGTCGGCCGTTGTGGCCGCGGCGGGTCTGGCGCTGCCGGCGGCGGGACAGGATGTGACGTTCACGTGGACGACGTGCCCCGAGTTTTCGACGGGGACGCTGGCGGCGTTGGTGTGCCAGGACCCGGGGCAGCTGACGATCGCGCCGCAGGCGACGACGCTGCCGATCATGTGGATCTCCAACGCGGGCGAGGACAGCCATTCGAAGTGGAACACGGACACGAACCGGGAGATCGGGCGGTACCACACGTGGTTCGGGCCGCTGCAGGCGCACGGGGCGTATTCGGGCCCCGCGCCGAGCCGGACGAGCGTGGACCTGCAGGGCAACGTGTACGTGGCGAACCGTGAGTTCACGAACCGGCCGGCGTCGATCGTGAAGATCCTGAACGAGGACTTCATCGATCGGAACGGGAACGGGGTGGCGGACACGTCGACGGACCTGAACAACGACGGGGTGATCCAGCCGACGGAGATGCTGCAGCACACGGACCTCAACGGGAATCAGATCGTTGAGCAGAACGAGATCGGCGACGAGCGGGTGGCGTGGGTGTCGTCGGTGGGCCCGGGCGGCGGGCTCGGGCGGTGCCTGGCGATTGACGCGGACGGGGACCTTTGGCTCGGGCTGTTCAACACGCAGCAGTTCTGGCATGTCGACGGGCAGACCGGCGCGGTGCTGGGCGGGCCCTACCCGGCGGGCGGCACGCCCTACGGCGCGTTCGTGGACCGCGACGGCATTCTGTGGGCGGCGACGCTCGGCGGCGTGATGCTGCGGTTTGACACGAACAACCCGGCGGCGGGGGGCACGGCGATCGGCCACGGGCAGTTCGGGAGCAACTACGGCATCGCGTCGGGCGTGGACGCGAACGGGGACGCGATCGTGTACCTGGGGATCTCGAACAACAACTTCTGGATCCGGTACCGCGAGTCGACCGGGACGTTTGACCGGCCGCACAACGTGAGCGACGCGGGCCTGGGCATCGCGACGGACGGGGCGGGGAACATCCACATCTCGAGCTGGACGGGGAACACGGTTTACAAGTTTGACCCGAACGGCAACGTGCTGTGGAGCGTGCCCAAGCAGGTGAACTTTGACACGCGCGGCACGGTGGTGGACGCGCGGGACGACCAGTGGTCGGTGAGCCTGGGCGGGCAGCGGCTGCTGAAGTACAACGGCGAGGACGGCGTGGCGCTGGGGACGTTTGCGACGGGGCGCGACCCGTACACGTACTCGGACGCGACGGGCCTGGGCATCCGCACGGTGTTCCCGCAGGGGAACTGGACGGGCGTGTACGACTCGGGGTGCGTGCTGACGGACTGGTCGAACGTGTCGTGGACGGACGACGCGCCCCCCGGCACGGCGGTGTCGCTGCGGGTGCGGTCGTCGAACGACCAGGTGGTGTGGTCGCCCTTCGAGGACGTGACGAACGGGGGCCCGCTGACGACGACGCCCAACGGGCGGTACATCGAGGTGAACGCCCGCCTGCAGGTGCTCGCGGGGAACGATGCGCCGTTCCTGTTTGACGTGACGGTGAACGGCGACCTGCCGGACCTGGCGATCGACATCTACCCGAACCGTGCGCCCAACCCGGTGTACCTCGGGCGGGACTACACGGTGTACGTCGTCGCGTTCGGCAGCGAGACGTGCGACGTGGCGACGCTGGGGAACGTGCGGTTCGGCCGCACGGGGACGGAGGCGGCGCCGGTCGGGGCGCCGCGGTTCCGCGACTACAACGGCGACGACATCCCGGACGCGCTGTTCGGGTTCCGCAGCAGCCAGTGCGGCTTCCAGATCGGGAGCACGCAGGGCTTCCTGACGGCGACCAAGGACGGGTGCACGCTGACGGGCGCGGACGCCGTGGCGATCGACGCGGGGCGGCCCGTGGGCGCCCAGCAGCCGGGCCCGGGCGGGAAGTCGACGGACGCGGCGCGGCCCTGAGCGGCGTCGCGATGGGCTGAGCGGTCGTGGGGCCGGCGTTTTCTGACCCGTTTCGGGCGGAGAACGCTGGCCGCGCGGCCGGCTTTGAGGCACAGTGTCGGTCCCTGCCCTCTGGGGGTTGGTCGCGGGTGATCTCGCGGGCGGCCTGCGGGCGGGGGGGGACGGGCGCGGGTGTTTGGTGCGGCCCGGCGTGCGGAGCGGTTCGCGAAGCGGGTTGGGCCGCGGGTTTGTGACACGGGATGAGAACGCGAGACTCTGGCGCGGCTTCGGCCGACGCCGTGGAGAATGAGCGATGAAATACGCAGCTTTGACGGTCGCGGCGTTGATGTCGGCCCCGGCCTTGGCGCAGATCCCCAACGGCGGGTTCGAGACCGGGGACTTCACCGGGTGGACCTCCGTGGGGAACTCGGCGTCGGACGCGGTGATGGGCGAGGACGCCCGCGACCCGGTGAACTTCGGGTTGCAGCCGCCGGCGGGCGGGACGTGGGGGCCCACGGAGGGCAACTACTTCGCGTCGCTTTGGTCGACCGACGGCACGATCGCGTCGGCGGACCTGCGGACGACGTTCCTCGCGGGCGAGGGGTTTGAGCTCTCGTTCGACTACTTCTTCGACTACGGCGACCTGGCCCCGTCGTATGACGCGGCGTTTGCGACGCTGACGGCGAACGGGCAGACCATCACGCTGTTCGAGCACAACACCGCGGGCTTTGAGCTGGCGGACGACACCAACATCGACTGGACGGCGGTGGGCCACATCTTCAGCGGCCCGCTGGCGGAGTACACGCTGCAGTTCAGCGTGGTGGACTTCGACAACACGTTCGAGTCGATCCTCGGGATCGACAACGTGGTGCTGATCCCGGCGCCGGGCGTCGCGGCGGTGCTGGCGACGGCGGGCCTGGTCGCGGGCCGGCGTCGGCGCGGCTGAACGGGCGGGACCGGCGGAACCGGTGGGGCGGGCGGGGCGGGCGAGACGCCCGTTTCTGCCCACGGGCTCGACGGTTCTGCGGCGAGCGTGCCATGAAAAAAAGCATCCGCGTCGGGTGGCCGGCGCGGATGCTTTGTTTTTGGGCCCAAGCGCTTTGAGATGGGGAAGGGCTGGGAGGCGCGGTGTGGGGCGGGCGGGAGGCCCGCCTGCGTTGCGGCGCTGCGGCTGCGGCTGCGGCTGCGGCTGCGGCTGGGGCTGCGGTTGGGGCTGCGGTTGGGTTAGGGGCCGAAGCGGCTGGGGCGCTTCCAGGTGTTGTCTTCGGGGTTGATGTCGGGGAAGAGGACGTCCGGGGCGATCTCGACGGACTCGATGGCGACGCCGCTGGTCTCGAAGACGGCGCGGTAGTTTTTGGTGACGGCCCAGGTGACGGCGGGGACGGTGTGGTCGATGGTGCGGCCGTCGGCGAGGGTGGCGCGGAGGGGGACGGGGAGGGGGATGTCGCCGCGCATTTCGATGGTGGCGTAGCCGTGCTTGCCGTTGTGGGCGTTGGCGGCCTCGGTGACGGCGAAGTCGACGACGCCGGTGCCCTCGAACCAGCTGCGCCAGAACCATGTGAGGTCCATGCCGGCGGCGTCTTCCATGCTGCGGAAGAAGTCGGCGGGCCTGGGGCTCTTGTAGGCCCAGCGGCGGACGTAGGCCTTGAAGGCGGCGTCGAAGCGGTCGTGGCCCAGGACGAGCTCGCGCAGGACGGCGAGGCCCAGGGCGGGCTTGCCGTAGCCGAGGTACCCGAGCCAGCCGGGCCACATCTGGTCCGGGGGGGTGAGGATGGCCTGGGGGTTGTCGGCGAGGGAGATGGCGCGGCCGCCGCGGCGGCGGTAGCGGGCGAGGAAGTCGGGCTCCTTGTCGTTCCACTTGGCGGCGCTGTAGATGTTCATGAAGCTGTTGAAGCCCTCGTCCATCCAGACGTGGCGTCGCTCGTCGTTGTTGACGAGCATGGGGAACCAGGTGTGGCCGACCTCGTGGTCGGTGACGCCGAAGGGGCCGTCGTCGTCGTTGCGGTCGCCGCAGAAGACGATCATGGGGTATTCCATGCCGTCTTCGGGGCCGTTGACGTTGGTCATGACGGAGTAGGGGTAGGGGTAGGCGAAGCCCGAGTAGAACTCGACGGCGTGGCGGAGGGCCTTGGTGCTGCCGCGGGCCTTGTGGCCGGGGTACCAGCCGGGGGCTTCCTGCGGGTAGACGCTCTGGCAGAGGACTCGCTTGGCGGTGCCGTCGAGGGTGGTGACGGTGGCGCCGCAGGCGTCCCAGACCCAGGCGTCGCTGACGGCGAAGGCGACGGTGCGGACGTCGCGGGCGTTGAAGCGCCAGGTGCGGGTGCCCTCGCCGGCGGGGAAGTGGGTGCGGGCCTCGAGCTCGGCGTCGTTCACGATCCAGACGGGCTCGTCCTGCGTGAGGGCGTGGGCGAGGCGGTCGCGGACGGGCTCCGGGAGGACGTCGGCGGGGTTGGTGAGCTCGCCCGAGGCGACGACGACGAAGCCCTCGGGGGCGGTGACGTTGAGGGTGTAGTCGCCGAAGTTGGTGTAGAACTCGCCGTTGCCGAGGTAGGGGAGGGTGTTCCAGCCGTGGACGTCGTCGTAGACGCAGAGGTTGGGGAACCACTGGGCGAACTCGAGGATCTTTCCGCGGGCGACGGTCTCGGCGCCCATGCGGCGGTGGTAGGGGGGGATGTTGAAGGCCCAGTTGATGCGGAAGGTGAAGACCTCGCCCGGGGCGATGGGGCGGGGCGGGTCGAGCCTTGCGAGGGTGTCGTAGACGCTGAGGGGGAGGGTCTGGCCCGCGGCGTCGGTGACGGCGGAGATGTCGTAGCCGCCGGGGAAGTCGAGGACCTCGCCGCGGACGACGCCGCCGGCGGGGGTGAAGGCGCGGGCGCCCTCGCTGGCGGGGTTGAAGAGGTTTTGCTCGAGCTGGAGCCAGAGGTAGTCAAGGGTGTGCGGGCTGTTGTTGTGGTAGGTGATGGTGGCGGAGGCGGTGAGGCGCTCGGCCTGCACGTCGACGGCGGCGTCGATCGCGAAATCCACGCGCTGCTGCCAGTAGGCGGGGCCGGGGGCGCCGCTGGCGAGGCGGGCCTCGGTGGGCGTGGGCAGGTCAAAGGGGGCGAAGGGGTTTTCGACGGGCGGGGAGCCGCGACGGGCGGAGGTGTCGCGGGCGCCGTAGCGGAGTCGCAGGCCGCGGCCCTCGTCGGGCTTGTCGGGCAGGCGGGGGGTGGCGTCGGCCTGCGCGGCGGCGGGCTCGAGCATGGAGTCTGCGGTGGGCGCGGCGGCACCGGCGGCGAGGGCCGCGCCGGTGGCGGCGAGCGCGGCGAGGGCCGCGAGACGGATGTGAGGCATGAGGGCCGGGCCGGCCTTTGAGGGCCGGCGGGAGGGGTCAGTGAACGGCACGAGCGTCGCCCGCCTTTCGAGGGTGCCCGGCGGCGTGCCGGGCCCGCCCCGCGTTGGCGCGATGCATCGGTTCGCCGAGGGGCCGACGCGGGCGGTGAGAAGATACCGTGAAGAAGCAGGGCGCGGCGCGGGGTGGGCGCGCGGTACGGCGCGTTAGCCGCGGCTCGGGCCCTTGCGGCGGTCGGTGGGCTCAAAGGGGGGTTCGTCGCCGGCGTCGCGGGGGCGCGGGCGTGGGGCGGGGGCCTGCGCCGGGGGCTTTGGAGCGGCGGCGGTCGGCTTTGGCTGGGGCGACGCGGGGGCGCTGCGGGGGGCGGCTTTGGGGGCGGGGCGCGGGGCCTCGGCGGCTTCTTCGTGTTCTTCGCCTTCGTCGTCTTCGGCGTCCTCGGCGTCTTCGGCGTCTTCTTCGTCTTCGTAGACCCACTCCCACTCGCCGTCTTCTTCGTCGTCGTCGGCGGCTTCGTCGCTGGCGTCTTCGTCGGTTTCCTCGTCGGCTTCTTCGTCGGCTTCGTCGTCCGTTTCGACGTCGGCTTCGTCGTTGGGGTCGAGGTCGGTCGCGGCTTCGGCGTCCGCGGGGTCTTCGGTGTCCTCGGCGTCGTGTTCGGCGAGGCCTGCGGTGTCTTCGGCGGTGTCGGCTTCGGCCTCGTGGGTGTCGCTTTGCCCGCCGGCGAAGAGGACGCCCTGTTCCTCGGCGCTCTCGATGCGCGGGTAGACGATGCCCTGCTCGCGGGCCATTTCCTCGGCCATGGCCTTGATGGCGTCCCACTCCTGCGGCGTGATCATGACCTCGCGGGCGACGCTGCCCTTGTGCTCGCCGATGATGCCGGCGATGCCCATGAGGTCAATGAGGCGGCTGGCGCGGGTGTAGCCGATGGCGAGGCGGCGCTGCAAGAGGCTCACGCTGCCGCGCTTGGTCTCGAGCACGATCTCCACGGCGCGGTCGAAGAGGGGGTCTTCCTGCGCGGCGGCGAGGCTCGCGCTGCTGTTGTTCTCGCTGGCGACGAGGCGGTCCTCGTCGCTCGTGGCGCCGTGGCGGATCTGGACGAGCTGGCGCTCGAAGGTGGGGGCGGCGACCTCCTTCATGAACTTGACGACGCGGCGGATCTCCTTGTCGTCGACGAGGGTGCCCTGGGCGCGGTTGAGCTTGTGGCTGCTGGGGCTCAGGAAGAGCATGTCGCCCTGGCCCAGCAGGAGCTCGCCGCCCTTCTGGTCGAGGACGATGCGGCTGTCGAGGCCGCTGGCGACCTTGAAGGTGATGCGGCAGGGCATGTTGCCCTTGATGAGGCCGGTGACGACGTTGGCCTGCGGGCGCTGGGTGGCGAGGATGAGGTGGATGCCGACGGCGCGGGCCTTCTGCGCGATGCGGACGATGCTGCCCTCGACCTCCTTGTTGGTCATCATGAGGTCGGCGAGCTCGTCGATGATGAAGACCATGTAGGGGAGCTTGCGCGGGATGCGCGACTCTTCCTCGGGCGTGAGGCCCGCGCCGGCGGGGGTGCCCGGGGGCGTGAAGCGTTCGCGGAGCTCTTCCCACTCCAGCTCGTTGTAGGCGGCGATGTCGCGGCAGCCGGCCTCGGCGAGCAGCTCGTAGCGCTCGTCCATCTTGCCGACGGCCCATTCGAGGATGGCGGCCGCCTTGGACATCTCGGTGACGACCGGGCACATCAGGTGCGGGATGTCCTTGAACTGGCTCATCTCGACCATCTTGGGGTCGACGAGGACGAGCTTCAGCTCGTTCGGCTTCTTGGTGTACAGGAACGACATCACGATCGTGTTCATGCACACGCTCTTGCCGCTGCCCGTGGTGCCCGCGATCAGGACGTGGGGCATCTTGGTCAGGTCGCCGATGAGCGGCTCGCCGCTGGCGTCCTTGCCCAGGAACATGGGGAGCTTCATCTTCTCAAAGAGCGAGCGGTTGCTCATGAGCTCCTTGAGGCGGACCTTCTCCTTCTTCGCGTTGGGCACCTCGATGGCGACCGTGTCGCGGCCCACCATGTTGGGGACGATGCGGATGTTGATCGCCTTCAGCGACCGCGCCAGGTCGCTGCTCACGGCGTTGAGCGCCGCGACCTTGGTGCCCGGGGCGAGCTTCACGTGGTAGAGCGTGATGACGGGGCCCGACTCGATGCCCTCGACGCTGCCGTTGATCTTGTACTCGCGCAGGGCGGACTCGAGCGCCTCGGCCTGCTCGCGCACGTAGGCCTCGAGCTCGACGTTGAAGTTCTCCTCCGGCTCCTCCAGCAGGTCGAGCCCGGGGAACTTGTAGCCCTGGAGCTCGGCGGCGTTCTGGAAGTTCTCCAGGTCGGCCTCGGTCGCGGTCTGCCGGTTGGCCGCGGCGAAGCGGACGGGCAGCATGCCGATCTTCTCGCGGAGCTTGTCGCGGTCGAAGACCTGCGGGGCGCCGGGGGCGTCCTCGTGCTCGGGGTCGTGCTCGGCGTCGGGATCGGCGGAGGCCTCGGCGTCGTCGTCCTGGTCGTCTTCGTCCTCGTCCCAGTCTTCTTCGTCGGCGTCGTCTTCGTCGTCTTCTTCCTCGTCCCAGTCGTCGTCGTCGTCGTCTGCTTCTTCTTCGGCGTCGGCGGCCTCGGCTTCGGCGTCGTCCCAGGTCTCGTCGGTCTCGGTGTCGGTCTCTGCCTCGTCCAGCTCGGCGTCGTCCAGCTCGGCCTCGTCGGGGTCGAAGGCCTCGGTGGCGCCCAGGCCGCCGGCGCGCTCGTCGATGGGCTTCGCCTTGCGCTTCACGAGGCCCCGCTTGCCGGCGCGGAGCTCGGCCTCGGCCTCTTCCAGGTCGTGGGCGCGGGGCCTCGCGTTCTTGGAACGGGCGCCCGCGCCGCGGCCGCTGCCGAGCCGCCCGCCCCCGAGCAGGCCCCCGCTGAGCGCGGACCAGAGCGAGCGCGAGCCCTCGGCGGTGGCGCCGGCGACGGCGCCCGCGGCCTGCCCGGCGGCGACGCCCACCTGCCGGCCCCCGGCAAAGGCGTGCCGCAGGAGCCACGCGGGCACGGTGAGGACCATGCGGTCAAAGCTGATGATGAGGCCGACGAGCACGGCGACGGCGAGCCAGAAGAGGGTGCCGCCGGGGTTGAAGCGTTGGCGGAGTTCCTCGGCGATGACGACGCCCAGCATGCCGCCGGACATCTGCGGCAGCGGGCCCGAGGCGGGGAGCAGGACCTGGGCCACCGCGGCCGCCGCGGCGATCACGAGGCACAGGCCCAATGAGCGGACGAGCGGGTGCTCGGGCCGCTGTCGGGCGAGGGGCATGGCGATGCCGAGGAGGCCTGCGGCGAGGCCGGGCCAGACGCCCCAGCCGAGGAGCTTGAGGAGGGCGTAGGCGAGGTGGGCGCCGACGGGGCCCATCCAGTTGGCCGTCACCTCGTTGTGGGGCCAGACGGCGTGCGACGGGGCGTCGCCGGCGTCAAAGCTCATGACGGAGAGCAGGAGGAAGAGCCAGCCGGCGGCCAGGACGGCCCAGCCGACGCGGCCCATGACGCCGGCGTGGGTGCGCGGCGCGGCCTCCTCGCGTGCCCGCGAGGCGCCGTTGGCGCGGTGCGCAACCCGACCATCTCCCGTCTTTCGTCCCTGGCTCGGCATCACCGCATTATCGGCGCTTCGGCCCGCGGCTCTTCGAGCAAGAGGTAGAGGACGTTGTCGGCGAAGCCCGGGTCCTTGGTCAGGCCCAGGTGGTCTTGGAAGAGGAACATGACGCTGTCGAGGTGCATGGGGGTCTGGAGCCGGGCGGGCCAGGGGGCGCCGTCGGGCAGGCCGGCTCGCTCATCCAGCAGGGCGGAGTCGCGCGTCACCACGCGGTCGCCCGGGGAGGTGCCGATCTGGGTGAGCCGGCCCGAGTCGCTGACCTGGAAGCGCGAGGCGGTGGCCTCGGCGTCGCCGGCGATGAGGTGGATCGTCACGCCCTCGGGCGGATCGGCGGGGACGTCGAGCGCCTCGTGCACGCGCTTGGCCCGGCGGAGGCACTTGGCGAGGTGGTCCATCGCGATGCGGCGGCGGGCGGCGTCGTCGGGCGCGTCGGGCAGCAGGGCGCGGAGCTCGCCCGCGGCGTCGGGGTCGGCGAGGCCCCAGCCGTACCGCTCCCAGGTCGCGGGGTCAAAGAGATCGACGGCGGCGCCCTGCTCGTCGATGACGGCGGCGTGGCGAGTGCGGGGCATGAGCTCGTAGATGGCGGGCATGGTGCCGAGCAGGGCGGCGGAATAGGTGGGCAGGAAGGGGCCGATCTGCTTGCCCTTGACGAGCTCGCGGACGGAGAGGGCCGAGCCGGCGTTGGGCGTGCCGATCATGATGAGGCGGCGGACGTACTTCGCCCCGGCCCAGGTGGGCGGGGGGAGTGGGCCCTCCTCGGGCAGCTCGGCGGTGCCGTACATGAGGTAGTAGCGGGCGACGAGGCCGCCCATGCTGTGCGCGACGAGCTCGACGCGGACGGGGTCGGTCTGGCCTCGGACAAAGGCGGCGTACTCGGCGGAGAGGGTGACGGCCTCGTGCAGGGCGCGGGCCGACTCGGCGATGTCGCGGCGCCAGTCGTAGGCGAACTGCGAGCAGGTGTAGTGGGCCTCGCCGTAGTCCACGGCGCCGGCGAGGGCGAGCTGCTGGTCGCGGTATCCGCCCACGCCGAGGGTGGCCATGATGTCGAGATAGGCGTTGAGCTCAACGGGGATGCCGAGCACGTTGACCTTCACGCGGTCGAGGGCGCCGTCGGGGCGGACGTCGTCGCGCAGGTCGGCGAGGGGGACGCCCTCGGCCATGGGGTGGGCGATGAGGCGGGCGTCGGCGGGCTTTCCCGGGTCGGCCGCGCCGTCGGTGAAGGCTCCCCAGACGACTTGGCCGGTGGGATCGTGGACAAGCCGCGAGCCGAGGATGCCGGGGAGGACGACGACGGGGGCCCGGGTGTCCTGCTCGGCCTGGGCCGAGCGGGTGTACAGGCCGCCGAGGTTGGGCTGGCGGATGGGCTTGGCGCAGCCGGGGAGGAGCGTGCAAACGAGGAGACACTGTATTCCGGTGGCGAACGCCGATGGGAGGGCCCGCCGATGCTGCGCCCGAGGGTTGAGGCGATTCATCTCCCGGACCAAACACCCGTTGCAGTGCGCTTGCTTGAAGTTCATTGCAACAAGGTAGCAGCGCGCAGCATCGAGGGCCGACACTCTGATCTGGGGAGATAGATATCGTGCCCACCGGGAGAGACAGATCGTTCTATCTTGAGCAGTTTTTTTTGGTGTTCAACAATTCTCTGACTGTTGTACCATGACAAACATGGCGAGCGCAGGACCGCGACATTCCTTAAGAGCCAAGGTGGCGTTCGCGGCACTTTGTGCGTCGACGCTGTCGGCGTTCGGTGCGCCGAGCGAGAACGAGGTTGTGGAGCGACTCATCGCCGCCCGCTGGGCAATTGATAAGGGCTTGCCGTTCAAAGATGTCGAGTTGGCGTTCTCTGTCGGCATTGACCATGTGCCGCCGCCGGAGGAGATCGCTCGACTCAGAGCCCGCGTCGAGGGCAGGCCCGACCACCCAGACCGTGCGTCTCTCAGGATGATTGACGATCGTCTAGCGGCCAAGATGGATTCGACGGTGGTGCTC
>CAZCBN010000089.1:0-13024 GCA_964496975.1 uncultured Phycisphaeraceae bacterium | reverse complement strand
CACCCGGCCCTCGCCCCCGCGCTCGCCCCCCTCGACCCGAGCCGCCCCGCCGCTTACTTCGAAGCCGGCGAGATCGCCGCCGCCCTGGCCCAGACCCCGACCGATCTCGCCCTCGCCCGCCAGCTCCATCTGCACGCGGTGGAGTTCGCCCGCGCCGCCGGCGACGCGCCGCTCGCCGCCTCCGCCTGCGTCGCCCTCGCCGACCTCGCGCCCACGCGGCGCGACGCCCGCTGGCTCTGGGCCCTCGCCGCCGCGCTGGACCCGCGCTACGCCGGCGTCCTCGCCTCCACCGCCGCCCCCAACCAGATCGATCCCGCCGTCGCCGCCAACGCCGCCGAAGCGATCGACGCCCTCCGCGCCGGCGAGGGCGTCACCGCCCGTCGCCACCTTGATTCGCCCGCCGTCCGCGCCGCGATCGATCGCGCCAACGCCGAGCTCGGACGCCTCGGCCCGGGCCCCATCCTCCCCGCCCTCCAGGCCAACGCACCCCTCTGGCCCTGCCCCGAGTGCCGCAACGAGCGAACCGTCCCCGACCGCTCCACCGAGCCCTTCGTCCACCGTCTCTGCCGAACCTGCCGGGGCGACCCCGGCTGGTCCCCCGACCGCCGCACCCTCGTGGGCCTGCTGCGCCTCGAGGCGTTGCTGCTCGAAGGCTCACCCGCCACGTGGTCCGCGCAGCTCACCACCGACGGCGGCACCCCGCTCCGCGACCCAGACCCCGCCGAACTCGCCCCCACCTACGCTTTCGCCGCCGATCGGCCCTACTGGACCGACCAAGGCTGGAGCGACCGGCCCTCATCCGAGCCCCCACCCGCACGCGACGCAGAAAGCCCCCACGAATGACCGAGCCGACTCCCACCGCCCCCGCCGCCCCCGCCCACCCCGAGGCCCCGGCTTCCAAGCCCCTCGTCACCTTCGACGAGTTCGCAAAGCTCGACCTCCGCGTCGCCCGCATCACCAAGGCCGAGCCCCACCCCAACGCCGACAAGCTCCTGAAGCTCCAGCTCGACGACGGCTCGGGCCAGCCCCGCCAAATCTGCGCGGGCATCAAGGGCCACTACCAGCCCGACGCCCTCGTGGGCCGCCTCATCATCATCGTCGCCAACCTCGCCCCGCGCACCATCCGCGGCGAAGAGTCCCGCGGCATGCTCCTCGCCGCGAGCGACGCCGCCAAGGACGCCCCCGACCGCAAGGTCATCCTCCTCCGCCCCGACGCCGACATCGCCCCCGGCGCCATTGTCTCCTAAGACCACCCACCCCGCGCGACCCGCGAGAGGTGACCTCGATCGGATCGTCCCCACGCGGCGCTGCGACGTCGCCTGAACGAGGACTGGGCAAGAAGCGTCCTTGACATTGGTCCGAATTCGTACTATTCTTTTTCCGAAGCCAGCATGCCGCAACTCCACCGAGGAAACTTGGGTTTCTTGCTGGCAAAGGCCACGCAGCGCTGGAACGAACGCATGACGGAGCGTTTTTGCGTTCTGGGATACCCCGAGGTGCGCGCCTCGTACGGATCTGTCCTCATCCCGCTCTTCGAGCGCGATGGGCTCCGTCTCGGCGATATCGCAGAGCGATCGGCCATGTCCAAGCAGAGCATGACAACACTCGTCCGAAACGTCGAGCAGGCCGGGTTGGTTCGCCGCGAGCCGGATCCGCAAGACGCACGCGCGTGCCGGGTTCACCTCACCGCAAAGGCGCGAAAATTCGCCGAGGTCGCCGATCTTGTACTCGCCGAGTTGGAGGCCGAAGCGCACGCCATCGCAGGGCCCGAGTCAACAGCCGCGGTTCTTCAGTGGCTTCAGCGCTTCGCATCAAAGCCATAACCACGCAAGAAGCCTGATCAACTGTTCCCGCACCGATGTGTTCGCGTCGATATATAGTACGATATCGTACTAAGGAGGTCCAATGAAGTCCGCAACCAAGTCCGTCGCACTCGCCTCGCCAAAGTCGGCAACGTTCGAGTTCCTGTCTCACATCGCAAATCTGCCGAAGTGGGCCACGATGTTCTGCCGGGAGCTGAAACAGGACGCCGCCGGACGGCACAAAGTCATCACGCCGGGCGGCGAGATCTTCTTTCGCGTCGTCGCCGACAAGGCCACCGGGGTCATCGACATGTACGGCGGCCCCACCGAGGCCCACATGGCCCACTGGCCCACACGCGTCATCGACCTCCCCGGCGGCGGGAGCATGTTCCTCTTCTCCGCGATCCAATACCCGGGCATGTCGGACGCCGACTTCGCCGCCCAGTGCGAAGGCGTCGAGAAGGAGTTCGTCAACATCAAGGCGTGCGTCGACGGCGTCCGCGGTCCCGCCTCTCGTTGACGACGCGAGATCCCTCATCTGCCGGTGACGGCGCACGGGTTTCTCAGACCCGTGCGCCTCTCTTCGTCGCGCAGGGCCACGATCGGCGTGCGTCGCTCCGTGCGCATGCACGATCCACGCTCGCCGAGGCTCTGGAACAGCGGCGATGCAACGTCGATGTGCACCGTCTTCCAACCTCTCGACGAACGCTCGGCGAGCGAAGGCCACGTCGACGGGGCGATCCCGCGCGGTCACCTACCAAGCGTCCCGGAACGGATGGAGCGCCCTCGCATTCCGCGTTTCCCACAAGACTCGCTCAGCCACCGCCCGCGCCGGGTGTCTGCAGCGCCGCGTCGCGCACCAGTTCCTCCACCTTCTCGTCCACCAGCGCCGCCCGGCTCGCCCGCTGCTCGCTCAGCGCCGCCCGCATCGTCGCGAGCCGCTCGGCCATGGTCGCCAGCTCGCGCTCCCGGTGCTCAAACCGAAACTCCACCTGGGCCGCGATCGCCTCGCGAAGCCGCGCGCGCGCCGCCGACACCCGCTCGGCCTCGCCCGACGCCCTCGCCGCCCGCCACGCCCCGACGGCGTCCGCCACCTCAAAGCCCAGGCGCATCTCCTGCGCCCGCACCCGCGCCGCCTCGGGGTCGCGCTCCGCAAGGTCCGCGAGCGCCGACAGCCGCGGCCCGAGCCGACGCAGCAGCGCCGTCGACGCCCCCGCCCGCAGCCCCTCCGCCCGCTCAAGCCGTTCATCAAGCCACGGCAGCCGCTCCTTCACCAGCCCGCGCAGCACCTGAAGCCGCTCGTCGCTTATCGCCTCGGCGCCCCGCTCCCCATCCGCGGGCATCCCGCCCGCCAGGCCGCCCGCCAGCCCACCACCCACGCCATCGCGGAACATCGCCCGCACTTCTTCAATCCCCGACCCGTCCCCGCCCTCCAGGCGTTCCATCAGCCGCCGCAGACGTTCCCCGGTTCGCGCGTTCTCCTCGATCGCGCGCGCGAGCCGCTGCCGTGCGAGCGCAAGCCGCGGGCCGCCCCGCTCCGCCGATGCCGGCGCCCCGGCCTCCGCACGCCCACCCCCGTCGCCGGCCGCGTCTCGCGCCGCATCGCCCGAGCCCGAACCCGACGCCGCATCCGCCGGCGGTTCCGACCGCTCCATCCACGCCGCGTCGGCCCCCGCGACGGCCCCCGCGATGGCCCACACGCCGCCGGCCGCCGCGGCGAGCCAGCACGCCCCGGCCACCGGCAGCCACCGGGCCGCCCGGCCTCGCCCAGTCTTGTCCTGCCTCGCCGGACGATCGCCGCTCACGACGCGCCCCCTTCCCCGGCCGCCACGCCCTGCAACACCCGCACGACTTCTTCGTCGATGCCCTCCGCCGCCTCCCACGCGTCGAGCGACGCCGCCGTCACGCCGACGCCCCACCCGTCCGCATCACCCAGCGCCGCGTCGACGAGCAAAAACGTCTCGACGTCCGCCTCAATCGCCGCGAGGGTCGTCGCTCCCGATGGTGCCCCCGATGGCGCCCCCGATGGCCCCCCGGACGTCGTCGCGGCCCCGCCGCCGCGGAGCGACACCACCGACACCACGCCGGCCACCGTGAGGACCGCGAACGCCAGCCCGCCCCACCGCGCCCAATCGCGCCGCAGCACGCCCCGCGTGCCCGTTGCGGTCTCGACGGCCTCGCCGGCCACGACCCCGGGCCGCGACCGCAGCGCAAGCCGCCACGCCAGGCCCTCGTCGGCCGACGCCCGCTCCGCCGCGCCCAGGCCGTCCAGCGCCGTCGAGACCCGGGCCAGCGCCGGGTCGGCCGCTGGGTCACGCGTGGGTCCAGTTGTGTCAGTCCGTGGTGTCCTGCCGCCCATCGCGGCCTCCTTCCGTTGAGCGCTCAACGCCTGACTCCCCCAGCATCTTGCGGAGTTTCTTCAACGCCCGGTGATGCCGCGCAAGCACCGTACCCAGAGGCTCCCCGAGCGTCTCCGCGATGGTCTGAAAACTCATGTCCGCGTGGTGCCGCAGCTCCACCACCTCCCGGTCGGCGTGCCCGAGCCGCTCCATCGCCCGGCGTAGCCGCGCCAGGTCGTCGCCCCCGTCGCCACGTCCGAGAACCCCAGCCTCCCGCACGCCCCCGCCCCCCGCCGTGGGCTCCCCCTCCGCGCCGCCCCGGTCCCGCTGCACCTGCGTGAACCGCGCCACGCCCTCGCGCGTCCGCCGGCGGCGTCGGGCCTCGTCACGCACCCGGTTCATGGTGATGCGAAACAGCCACGACTCAAACCGCCCCCGTTCCTGGTACCCGCCGCCATCGGGCGAGCACAGCACCCGGGCCACGGTGACAAAGACAGACTGGGCCACCTCTTCCGAAACGTCCGGATCGCCGAGCCGGCTCTTTGCGAGCGCAAAGACCCGGCGCGCGTAGACCTCGACGAGACGATCCCACGATTCGGGGTCTCGCCGCGCGGCCTGGGTCAACCACCGGGCCACGTCCACGTGGGCCTGGGCCGACTCCTCACCCTCAACGCGGGGGCCTTGCAGCGCCCGTGGCGTTTCTGGCGGCATCGCATGACTGGCCGACGCGTGCATCAGGTTCCCTGTGCCCCGGCGGGGCTTCCGCCACGCCCGCCCAACGCGGCCGCGTCCGCGGTCTTGCGGGGCGGCGGGCCGGGGCGGGACGATCTTTCTATCGGCTCCGTCGTAAAGTGACCGTTCGCAGCCCCCGGCCCCGGGGGCGTCAACCCGTTGTCCACGTCCGAATACCCGGGGATTTGCCCGGTATTCCTGTCCCGACCGGCCACCGGTCAGCGGCCTTGCGTGCAGACCCATACCCCGGACGAGCACCTCTTTGAGCGGTACCGCTCCGGCGAGACGGCGGCCCTTCGCCTGCTGATCGATCGCCACCACGACGACCTGATGCGGTTTTTGCTCCGGCTGACCGGCGACCGCCAGGCGGCGGAGGACGCGTTTCAGGAAGCCTTTCTCCAGATTCACATCGCCGCGGACACATTCGACGCCAGCCGCCGGTTTCGCCCCTGGTTGTTCACGATCGCGGCGAACAAGGCGCGGGACATCCTGCGTAGAAAGGGCAGGCGTCGGACGGTTGAACTTTCGGCGCCGGTCGGCGGGGCCGCTGCGGGGGGCGGCAGCGGGGGGGGCGAGGTTTCGTTCGTCGACCTGATGGAGATCGACATCCCGGCACCCGACGCCGCCCAGGATCGGCGCGAGCGTGACCACCAGGTGCAGCGGGTGGTGGACGGAATGCCGGAGGCGCTGCGAGAGATTCTGCTGCTGGCGTACTTCCAGCGGCTCAGCTACGCCCAGATCGCCGAGGAACTCGGCATCCCGCTGGGCACGGTGAAATCCCGCCTGCATGCCGCGGTCGCGGCGTTTGCCAAGGGCTGGCAGCGGGCCCAGGCCAACGGGGCCGCCGACTGATCGTCGGGCCGGGCCCGCCCGTCCAAGCCGCGGCGATGGAGCCGCGGCGCGTCCGGCCTGCGGACAAGGGTGGGCTGTCGACCAGGGTTGGTGGGCCGTCGCTGGACCCGGGGTGGAGCGTTGGTGGACCGGTGCGTTGAGGTGTCAGGGGTATTGGGGAGACCGCTTCGTTGCTTTCCGCCGAACTTCAGCACGATGTCTCCACCGGCCTTCGCTTGCCCACTGATTCGGGCGAGGGGGCCGCGCGGCTCACCCCGCGGTCCGAGGCCGCGGTGGACGCGTTCTTTTCGGCTGGGCCCGACGCCTCGGACACGCCCGCCGAGGCTGCGGCGGTGGCGGGGCTGCTTGCGCTTCTCGAGCCGGTGCCGAGCCCCTCGCACCACCCGCACCGGGCCGACCTGATCCACGCGACGCTGCTGCGGGCCTCGCTCGCCGGTCCGCCGCGGGACGGGGCGTCCGCTGCGGTGCCGGGCTCGGCGGATGGTGCGGGCCGCCCGCGGCCCGCGGGTGGCGTGCTTGCTCCCGCCGATGGGGCGGCCCTTGATTCGCTCGTCGACGCGCAGTTCCGCGCCGACACGCTGCTGGGCGAGCGCGGGGCGCGCGCCGCGCGGCTCGCCGCCTTGCTCGCTCACCTTGACGAACCGCCGCACGCGCACGGCTACGCCGATGTCGTCTCCCACCGGAGCGCCCGCATCGAAGGCGTCCTTCGCCGCGTGGCGGGGTGGGCGCGGGGCGCGGACGGGGCGTCCGCCTCGGAGGCGGGGCTCGGCTTGGCCTCGCGGCGTTGGTCTGTTGATGACGCCACGCCCGGCACCGGGGGTGACGGGGCATCGACCCGCGGCGGATGGCGCGTGAGCTGGCCCGACCTTGCGGCCCTCGCCGCCGTTGCGGCGGTCGGGGCCTCGGTGCTGCTGCCGGCGATGGCGACGGTGCGTTCAGGCGGCGTGCAGGCGGCGTGCTTCGGCCGTCTCGGCGAGACGTCGCGGGCCCTGGGGGCCTATGCGTCGGACCATCAGGGCGCGATCCCGGTCGCGGCGTCCTTCGGCGGATCGTGGATCGATGTCGGGGCCGACCCCGCGCGGTCCAACTCGGCGAATCTCTACGTGCTTGTGCGCTCGCATCGGGTCGATCTGGAGAGCCTCGCCTGCCCCGGCAATGCGCACGCGGCCGTGGGCACGCCCGCCCCGGAGGCCGCGGACTGGGGCGATATCCGCCAGGTGTCGTACAGCTACCGGGTGGTGTGGGGCGCGGGGTCGCCCGAGTGGGCCCGCGGGCCGGGCGATGTGGTGCTGGCGGACCGTTCGCCGGTGGTGCTCGCGGCGGTGCAGGGCACGTCGGTGTACCCCGAGGCGAACTCACCCAACCACGCGGCGGTGGGCCAGCATCTGGTGCGGACCGATGGGGCCGTGCAGTGGAGCTACACCCCGGTGTTGCCCGGGGGGGACAACATTTGGCTGCCTCGCCCCGTTGAGGCGCGGCTGCACGCCGCCCGGGCCGCCCGGGGCCTCGTGACGGGGCGGGAGCTGCCGGACAGCCCGGATGACGTCTTTTTGGCCCCCTGATTGAGGTGTGTTGAGTTTGGGGGGTTTGGGTGTGGGCCTTGGGGTGTGGGCCTTGGGGTCTGGACGCGAGCGTGTGGCGGGCGGTCGGGCGGGCGGCGTTGCCCGGCCCGGTTGCGGTGCCTAGTGTTGCGGCCCGTCACGGCGCGAGCGCCGGGGCGGCCACCGATCGACCGGCCGGGCGATCCCCGGCCCCCTCCACCGAGGTCTTTGGTATGGGCAAGGCCAAGCCCCACAAGGGACTGCTCAAGCGCATCCGCATCAGCAAGACGGGCAAGGTGCGTCACCGCACCGCCGGTCACCAGCACTTGCGGTCGAACAAGTCGGGCAAGCGTCTGCGGCACATGCGGGCCGACCCGTACGCGAGCAACCCCGAGGCGAAGCGGTTCGAGCTGCTGCTGTTCCGCCGCCTCCGCGGCCGGGACCAGGCGCGCTCGGCGATCCGCAAGAGCCCCTCGCCCGAGGAGCGTCGCGCGGCCAAGGCGGCTCGGGCGGCCGAAGCGCAGCCCTGAACGAGTTTTTTGGCCGGCCTGCCGGCGTTTCCCTGGGCGACGTGTCCGCTGAGGCGGCGCGGGCTGGGGTGGCAGGGCTCGGTTGGCAGGGCTTGGTTGGCAGGGGTGGGGCGGCGCGTGGAGCCACGGCCGCGGAATGGATCGATCATCGCCGACCGGGAAGCCAAGCCGGCCTTTTTGAGGCCGCCCCGTCCGGTGTGAAGGAGTTTGAAGCATGCCTCGCGCACGTCCGGGCGCTGCCCGCAACCAGTCTCGCAAGCGTCTGCTGAAGGCCGCCCGCGGCTATTACGGCAGCAATCACAAGAGCCCGTACCGGGCGTACGACGCGGTGGTGCGGGCGGGCGTGTACGCCCACCGCGACCGTCGCCAGCGTCGGCGCGACTACCGGGCGCTGTGGATCACGCGTATCACCGCGGCGTGCCACATGCGGGGCACGCGGTACAGCCGCGTCATCAACGGGCTGAAGTTCGCCGGCATCCTGCTGAACCGCAAGATGCTGAGCCAGCTCGCGATCGAGGACCCGAAGCTGTTCGACCGCATTGTGGCCGAGGCTGTGAAGCACAGCCGGGCGCAGGCGGCGAAGGGCGAGGCGGTCACGGCCTGAGGCCGGGGCGCGTCGGTCTGCCGGGATTCAACTGAGAAGACGACTCCAGCCCCTCGCGTCGCGAGGGGTTTTTGTTTGATCTCGCGGCGGTGGCGGGGCGGAAACGCGGCTGGATGTGGCGGGGCGTGGCGGGATGTGGCGGGGCGCGGCGGGGCGTTGGGGTGGTCAGCGCATCTTCAGCGTGGCGAGCGCGGCGAGCGTGAGCAGGACGGTGATGAGGATGAGCCGGCCGACGACCTTGCTTTCTTTCCAGCCGCCGAGTTGCAGGTGGTGATGGAGCGGGGCGCAGCGGAGGACGCGGCGGGTGTTGCCGACGGTGAAGAAGCCGAAGGTGCCGCGGCTGATCTTGAAGACGGTGACCTGCACCATGACGCTGAACATCTCGGCGAGGCAGACGCCCAGCATGAGCAGCAGGACGGCCTCTTGGCGGATGACGAGGGCGATGTAGGCGAGCACGCCGCCGATGAGGAGCGAGCCGGTGTCGCCCATGAAGACGTCGGCGGGCGACCAGTTCCACCAGAGGAAGCCGAGGCATGCGCCGGCGAGGGCGCCGGCGAGGACGCCCAGCTCGTCGGCGCTGGGGACGTGCGGCACGAGGAGGTATTGGGCGACGCCCTCGCTGCCGGCGACGAGGGCGAGGGCCATGACGGCGAGGGAGACGATGCCGGCGATGCTGCCGGCGAGGCCGTCCATGCCGTCGGTGATGTTGACGGCGTTCGACAGGCCGGCGACGAGCAGGACGGAGACGGCGACGAAGGCTCCGAAGGAGAGGTAGATGAGCCCGGGCCCGATGCCGCCGCCGCCGGGGAGGTAGGTGCGCTGGAAGGGGAGGTTGAGGACGTGGGCCATGGGCCGGACGGCGTCGGCGTCCATGCCGTCCGGGGGTGGCTCGATGCCGTGGCGGTAGAGGAAGACGCCGACGAGCAGGCCGATGCCGAGCTGGAAGACGAGTTTTTCCCAGGCTTTGAGGCCCTGGCGTCCGGTGCCGCGGCGTTGGCTTGTGAGCTTGAGCCAGTCGTCGAAGCCGCCGACGACGCCGAGCCAGACGAGGACCATGAGGCCGAGCTGGACCTCAAAGACGCGGACGTCGGCGAGGAGGGCGGCCGCGACGAAGACGGCGCCGCCGATGAGGACGCCGCCCATGGTGGGGACGTTTTTCTTTCCGGCGGCGTGGTCGGCGAGGGCGGCGGCGTCGCTCATGCCGGCGTCGCCGATTTTTTGCCGCTTCAGCCAGCGGATGACGGGCTTGCCCAGGGCGGCGACGAGGAGGAAGGCGAGCAGCGCGGCGGCCATGGCGCGGAAGGGCACCTGGTCCATGAGGCCCAGCACGCCGCCTTCCAGGCCCCAGTCCCGGCCGCGCTCGGCGAGCCATGATCGAAGCCATTCGAGCAACGCGTACAGCATGGCGCCAGATCCGTCGTCGCAGGGGGGGAGCCGGCGTCCGTGCCGGCGTGAGGGAGTGTACGGGCTCGGCGGCGGGCCTTTCGGCGCCGGGACCCGGGTTCAGCGGCGCCGGGCTCAGCGGCCCTGGGACCGCACGGCGGCGCCGCAGAGCCGGTAGAGCATGCGGGCCCCGACGATCTCGTTGATCGGCGGGAAGCCCTCGGGCCCGGGCGCGACCTCCACGAGGTCAAAGCCCACGATGCGCCGGCCTGACTCCACAAGCATCGACAGCAGCAGGCCGACGTCTTCATATCGCAGGCCGCCGGGGACGGGGGTGCCGGTGTGCGGGCAAAGGTCGGGCTCGAGGGCGTCGATGTCGACGCTGAGATAGACCTCGCGGGGCAGCGCGGCGAGCACGCCGGCCCAGACGGCGGCGAGGGGCTCGCCCCGGGCGCGGCGGTCGTGGATGTCCTCGCCGTACCAGACGGCGACGCGGGGGCCGCGCTCGGCGAGTTCCTGCTCGCGGCTCCCGTAGTCGCGGATGCCGACCTGCACGAGCTTGCCCAGGGAGGGGGCCCGCTCCAGCAGGTTGAACATGACCGAGGCGTGGGACTGCGCGAAGCCCTCGAACGCGTCGCGCAGGTCCATGTGGGCGTCAAGCTGCAGCACGCCCACGCCGGGGTGGCGCGCGCACACGGCGAGCATGGCCCCGAGCGACACGGCGTGCTCGCCCCCGATCAGGCCCGGGATGCGCCCCTCGGCCAGCACGGCGGCGACGGCGCCGCGGACGTGTGCGAGAACCCGGTCGCTCGCGGCGTTCACGGCGGCGACGGCGGCCTCGTCCCCCGCGTCGCCCGGCCGGGGTCCGCCGTGGGGCAGGATGCGCTCGGCGTGCTCGCGGGCCTCGGCGGAGAGGCGGGCGATCCACTCGGGCGGGTCGGTCCAGCGGATGCCGGCCTGCCAGACGTCGCCGAAGCGGCGGTCGCGGAGGTCGACCTGGCGGGAGGCTTCGAGGATGGCGGCGGGGCCTTCGGCGGTGCCGGTGCTGTAGGAGCAGGTTGCGTCAAAGGGGACGGGCAGCAGCACGACGGCGGCGTCGGGCTGGTCCTCGGGCAGGCCGAAGACGCCGTTGCCGGTTGCGGCGGCGTCTGGGTCGTAGGTCATCGGGTGGGTCCTTTGCGGCGGGAGGGGGGCCGGCGCGTCTGCGGCGTGGGGCCGACGGGCCGCGGCCGCCGGGTGAAAGTATCCTGCCCGGGTGAAGTATGCCCTGGTCATCGCGGACGGTGCGGCGGACGTGCCGCTGGAGGCCCTCGCGGGTCGCACGCCCCTGGAGGCGGCGAGCACGCCGAATCTCGATCGCCTGGCCGCGCGGGGCCGGGTGGGCCTGTGCCACACGACGCCCCGCGGCTTTGAGGCGGGCAGCGACGTGTGCTGCATGAGCCTGCTGGGCTACGACCCGCTCGTCGACCACACGGGCCGGGCGCCGATCGAGGCCGCGGCGATGGGCCTTGCGCTGCGGCCGGGGGACTGGATTTTTCGGGTCAACCTTGTCACGGTGTCGGACGAGCCGCGGGGCGGCGGACCGGCGCGCGGTCGGCAGGCGCCGGCCGGGCTGATGCTCGACCACTCCGCCGGGGGGCTGCCCGACGCCGAGGCCCGCGTGCTGTTCGCGGACCTGTTGGCGCACTGGCGGCGGCAGGCGCCCGACATTGCCCCGGCGCTGGAGTTGCACCACGGCAAGAGCTACCGCGGCATCGCCATCGACCGCGGCGGGCTGGCGTTCGGTGACGTCGACACCACGCCCCCGCACGAGATCCCGGGCCAGCCCTGGGCCGAGCACCTGCCCGACGGCGGCGAGCCCGGTGCGGCGGCGCACCTGAACCGGCTCATTGCGCTATCGCACGACATGCTGGCGCAGCACGAGATCAACCGCGCCCGGGTGGACGCGGGCCTGCGGCCGGGGAACATGGCGTGGATCTGGGGCCAGGGCACGGCGGCGCGGCTGCAGCCGTTCCGCGAGCGATTCGGCGTCGCCGGGGCGATCACGACGGCGGTGGACCTGCTGAAGGGGCTGGGGCACCTCGTGAGCTGGGAGCCGCTGGAGGTGCCCGGGGCGGCGAGTTACCACGCGAGCAACGACTACGCCGCGCAGGCCCGGGCGTGCATCGACGCGCTCGACCGGGTGGACCTGGTGTGCTGCCATGTGGAGACGCCCGACGAGGCGGGGCACCAGGCCGACGCGGAGACGAAGCTCGCCGCCATCGAGGCGATCGACCGCGAGGTGATCGGCCCGCTGCTGGCGAAGCTCGAATCGTTCGGCGACAGCGAGGAAGACGCGGGGTACGCCCGTGGCAAGCAGGGCTGGCGCATGCTGGTGCTGCCCGACCACTACACGCGGTGCGACACCCGCAAGCACGACCCGACGCCCGTGCCGTTTGCCCTGGGCGGGAGCTGGGTCCGCGGCGTGGTGCAACGCCGGATGACGGAGCGCGACGCGGCCGAAACCGACCTTGTCGTGAATCCGGGGCACGAGCTGATGGAGTATTTTCTCCGCGGCGGGGTGCGCTGAGGGGACTGCCCGGGCCGGCGAATGGGCTGGGACGGCGCGTGGGCGCTGGGTGTGGCTGCTGTGGCGGCGATTGTTGCTTCCGCGCGGGGCGGTCACCTCGGCTTGCCGGGGCAAGGGGAGCGTCAACGGAACGTTTTCGCAACGTGGATGCAGACGGCGGTTGCGTCGTCTGTCAGTGATTGCGTGCCGACGGCGCGCATGACCTGTGCGATGACGTCCCGGGGGCAGGGGTGCGCCTGATGGGCGCCGCGGCGAACGATCAGGTTGGCGAGCTCGGCGGCTCCGATGCCGTTGGACAGTTCGCCCCGCGCCTCGAGCAGGCCGTCGGAGACGACCATGAGTGTGTCTCCTTCACGGAGCGGCTGCTCGCGTACGGTGAGTTGAAGATCGGGGAGAATGCCGAGCGGCGTCCCGCCGTATGCGAGCCACCAGGCTTCGCCGCCGCGGATCATCAGCGCCGGGGGGTGGCCGGCGGAGCAGTAGGTGATGGTGCCGGCGGAGGCGTCGAGCACGCCGTACCACATGGTGATGAACCGCGAGCCGTGCCGCTCGAATCGGAAGCCGGCGTTGAGCGCCTCGAGGACCTCGCGCGGGTCGTCGCCGCCGCGACCGAACCGCTGAACGCCAAGACCATCACCGAGCGCGTCCTCGCGGCGGGCTGGACCACGAGCG
>CAZCBN010000088.1:0-13038 GCA_964496975.1 uncultured Phycisphaeraceae bacterium | reverse complement strand
GACGCGGCCCGGCTCGTGCTGGAGCGTGCCGCGGCCCGGATCCCCGCGGCCGTCACGCCGTCGCCCGCGCCGGCGCCCACGCCGTCGAAAGCGCCGATGCCGACGCCGATGCCGGGGCCGGTGACGTCGTTGGTGGCGGCGCCGTCACCCGGTCCCGCCCCCACGGCAGGCAAAGCCGCACCGGCCGCCCCTTTGCCCGCGGTGGTGCCCGCCCCGGTGCCCGTCGCGGTGTCGACCGTCGCCGACCGTCGGCAACGGCTCGATGCCGACATCACCGCGGCGGTGCGCACCCAGGCGGCCGCCTCCATGGACCTTGAGGCCGAGATTGCGGACCTGCGTCGGATGATGTCCCAGGTGCTGGAGGCGACGCGCTCGCCCGGCTCGGCGTCGCAGGGCTGGCCGATCCGGTCGCCGAACGGGTCGCCGGGCGTGCTGCCCTCCACGGGGCGTGTGCCGCCCGCCGAGACCGCGGGGGGCCTCGCGGGGCCGCTGGGTCGGTACGCCGGGGCGATGCGGGCCTCGGGCGCGCCCGCGTCGTGGGTCGACGCGCTGACGGCGGACGCCCGCCGCGAGCTGTCTTCCGCCGAGCTGGACGACGCCGGCGTGGTGCGGGAAACGCTCGTGCGGCTCGCGGCCGAGCGTCTGTCCGTGGCGCCCACCCGCGTGGCGCCCGCGACGGGGCGCCGCCCCCGGGTCATCGCCCTGCTGGGCTCGACGGGCGCCGGCAAGACGACCACCGTCGCCAAACTCGCGGCCAGCCTGCACCTGCGCGAGGGGCGCCGCGTCGGCCTGCTGACGGCGGACACCTACCGCATCGCCGCCATTGAGCAACTGCGGACCTACGCCGGCATCATCGGCCTGCCGCTGCAGGTGGCCGCGTCGGCCGACGACGCGCGGCGGGCGCTCGCCGAGTTCGCCGGCTGCGACGCCGTGCTCGTTGATACCCCCGGCCGGGGCCAGCGCGACGCCGCGCGGATCGGCGAGCTCGCCGCCCTGCTCGACGCGCTGCGCCCCGACGAGCGGCACCTCGTCCTGCCCGCGACCGCCTCCGAAGACACGATGGCCCGCATCGTCCGCGGGTTCGCGGCCGCGCGGCCCGACCGCGTGCTGCTCAGCAAGTTGGACGAGTCCGCCGGCGGCGGGGCGATCGCCGCGGCGTCTGCGGCGGCGGGGCGGCCCTTCTCCTTCATCACGCTGGGGCAGGAAGTGCCCGACGACATCGCCCCGGCCCGGGCGGATCGCCTGGCCCGCTGGATCGTGCAGGGCCTTCCGGCCGAGGGGCCGCTGACCGGGGGTGAGGCATGACCGCTGTCCCGCGTCCAGACGCCTTCGTGCCCCCGGCGGCCCTGGCAGCCCCGCGATCCGGGGCGTTCCCCTTCGCCGCCGCGGCGGCTCCGGCGTCGGACGATCAGGCGGCGGTGCTCCGCGGCATGGTCGCGCCCGTCCAGATGGGGGCGATCGAGCACGCATCCGAGTCGGGCGCCGCGGCCGGCGCGCCGTCGATGCCCCTGGTCGCGGTGGCCTCGGGCAAGGGGGGTGTCGGCAAGACCACGCTCAGCGTCAACCTCTGCGTCGCGCTCGCCCAGGCGGGCGCACGGCCCGTGCTGCTCGACGCCGACGTGGGGCTCGCGAACGCGGACATCCTCTGCGGCGTTGATCCCCGGCACAGGTTGCTTCGCGGGCCGGGCGGCGCGGCCCCATCGCTGGCGGACGTGGCCACGCCCGCGCCGGGGGGGTTCCTCCTCGTCCCGGGCGTGTCGGCGATGCAGTCCCCGGCGTCGCGCGCGGCGGACGCCCAGGGCCCCCGCGCGTGGGAGATGATCGGAGCCCTGCCGCAACTCTCGGCCTTGGCAGATGTTGCGGTGATCGACACGCCCGCCGGCATCGGGCCCGACGTGCTGGCCGCTGTCGCCGCGGCCGACGTGGCGATCGTGGTGGCGACGCCCGATCCGGCGTCGATCGCCGACGCGTACGCGGTGCTGAAGATCGCCTCGGCCCTTCCTGGCGGGCCGGCGAGCACGGTGCTGGTGGTGAACCGGGCCGCCTCGCTTGAGGAGGGCCGCCGGGTGCACGCGAGGCTCGACGCGGCGTCGCGGCGGTTTCTTGGGCGGGCGCTCTGGCTTCTCGGCATCGTGCGGGAGGACCGCTGGGCGGGCAAGGCCGCGCGTGGGCGCACGCCGCTGGCGTGCCTGCGTCCGAAGGCGGACGCCTCGCGCGATATCGCGGAGATCTCGGAGAAACTGGGTCGTCTTTGCCGGACGCACCGGGTGGTGCCTCGCCGGTTCGAGGGGGATCTGAGCGTGATCGGCGCGTCCCGCGCTGCCGCGACGGGGGTCACAGCCCGTCACTTGGGGCAGATTTCGTCACCTGTCGCGGCTCAACTTGGGTCGCGGCCTCACCGATACACGCCGCGCGGTGGAGTTTCCACGGCTTGAACCGGAGATCGTGAGAAGTGGAACCCCTGTCCAAGGTCATCGCGTGCGTGCTGGGGCTCTCGGGCTTCGCGGTGGCGTGCGCGGTGGGCCTGGTGGTGGGGAACCCCGGGGCGGCGACGCTGTCGGCGGCAACGGTGGCGATGCTCGCGTGCTACATCTTGGGGTCGTTGGTGGGGTGGGCCATGCAGGTGGTTGCGGACGAGCACGTGGGCCGGTACGAGTCGGCGCACCCGGTCCCTCGGGTGCCCCCGATTCCGACGGACGCGATGGTTGACGCGATGCAGGGGTGAGGCACACCCCGCGCCGTTCGTCGCCGCTGACCGCGGCGCCGGAACGATTTGAGAGGGTCGGGTCCGTCGGAGGAAACGCGAAATTCTCGATGAATTTGCACTCCGCGGGGTTTCGATCGAAGGCTGGGTTGGTATGCTGATCGCTCGCACGCCAGGACGGCGTGTGTCACAGCGGCCGACGGACAGGGGCGACTCGCTCCGCTCCGTTCGGTGCCCGGGGATCCGGGACGCGGGTCGGGCGGGCCTTCGGGCCACCGCTCGACGCTGACGGCAGCGGCCGACGCGTGGGACGCACCCCCGCTCGGTCGACGGTCAAGGAGGGACCATGTCGCTCACCAGGGTTTCGGCCAGAGGTCACAGTCGCACGAGCTGGCACGTCGTTCGGCACGCCGAACCGTCGCGCTTCCCGTCGCACCTTGACGCGCGCCCCATCGAGGACATCTGGCGCGAGTACGGCCTCACCCGCACGAAGGACCTGCGGAACTATCTCATGGAGAAGTTCCTGCACCTCGTGCGCTACAACGCCGAGCGCATCTACGCCCGCCTGCCCAACGAGGTGGACATCGAGGACCTCATGTCCGCGGGCCTCTTCGGCCTGATGTACGCCATCGACGGCTTCGACCTGGACCGCAAGGTAAAGTTCGAGACGTACTGCGCCGCCCGCATCCGCGGCGCCATCCTCGACGAGCTCCGCTCCATGGACTGGGTGCCCCGGCTGGTCCGGCACCGCACGGCCCGGTTCGACCAGGCCCGCCAGTCGATTGAGATGGAGACGGGCCGCAAGGCCACCGAGGACGAGGTCGCCTCGCGTCTGAACCTCGACAAGGAAGAGTTCGACAAGTTCAAGCGCGACGGCAAGGCCGTGGCGATGTCGAGCATCACCCGCCGCGTCTCCCCCTCCGACGGCACGCGCGAGCTGCGCGAGATCGACGTCGTGAAGGACGGCGAGGACCTCAACCCGATCAAAGAGATCCAGCGCAAGGACCTCAAGGACCTGATCACCCGGGGTCTGAGCCGGGCCGAGCGGCTCATCGTCGTCCTCTATTACTACGAGGGCATGACGATGAAGGAGATCGGCCAGACGCTCGACCTCTCCGAGAGCCGCGTGAGCCAGATGCACAGCAGCATCCTCGCCCGCCTGAAGGCGCAGATGCAGCACCGCATGCGCGAGCTCGAGCCGATGGATTGATCGCGGCCGCCCGCGTCCCGGTGGTGGGGGGGGCCACGCCGCGCGCGCGTGCATGCGTCGGCGGCCTGTGAACCTCTGTTTCGCCACTGACCCGCTGCGCCTTCAATAGGCCGTGCCGGATTACGCCACACCGCTATCGCCACGCCCGAACGGGCCGCATTGGGCGCTCGTTGCGCTGGGGTCCAACCTCGGCGATCGCGACGCGACGCTGCGTGCCGCGGTGGTTTCGCTGCGGGGCCTGCCGGGCGTGGGCGTCGTGCGGACCTCGGCGTGGCACGAGACCGAGGCCGTCGGGCCCGGCGTGCAGGGTCGATACTTGAACGCGGCCGCGTTGCTGGAGATTGCCCACGGCTCGCCCGTGGCCTCGCCCCGGGGGCTGCTCGCGGCGCTGCTCTCGATTGAGGCGGCGCTGGGCCGCGACCGCACGGCCGGCGAGCGGTGGGGGCCGCGGACGATCGACCTGGACCTGCTGCTGTTCGACGAGGCCGTCGTTGATGAGCCGGGGCTGTGCGTGCCGCACCCGCGGCTCGCGGAGCGCGCGTTCGTGCTGGTGCCGGCGGCGGAAGTCGCCCCCGAAATGCCCGTGCCGGCGCACGGCGGCACCGCGGCGGGCACCGTGGAGCAACTGCGGCACCGCCTCCTGGGGACGCCCGGCCTGCTGGGGCAGCCCGCCGGCGGGGCGTGACGCGTGACGCGGCGTGCGCGGGCGGTGGGCCCGGTCAGCTCGCCTCGGCCCGCGGGTGGGCGGCGTTGTACGCGTCCTGCATGCGCTTGGCGGTGACATGCGTGTAGACCTGGGTGGTGCTGAGCGACTGGTGGCCCAGCAACTCCTGCACGCTGCGCAGGTCGGCGCCGTTCTCCAGCAGGTGGGTGGCGAAGCTGTGCCGCAGGGTGTGCGGGCTGATGGTGGGGTCGAGGCCCACCTCGCGCAGGTACTTGTCCAGCTTGCGGCGCACGCTGCGGCTGCTGAGACGGCCCCCGTGCTTGTTCATGAAGAGCGGGAACCCGGCGCGGCGACCCGCGACGGCCTCGCGCCACACCGGGCCGAAGCGGGCGTCGTTCGCCACCATCTCGATGTAGCGCCGCACGGCCTCGACGGCGTGCGAGCCCAGCGGCACGAGCCGCTCTTTCTTGCCCTTGCCCCGCACGAGCATCGCCTCGGCCTGAAGGTCCAGGTCCTCGGCGTTCAGCCCGACCAGCTCGCTCACGCGGATGCCCGTGCTGTAGAGCGTTTCGAGCATCGCCCGGTCGCGGCGGCCCAGCACGTCGGCGTCGCCCGGCGCGGCGAGCAGCTGCTCGATCTGGTCCACGCTGATCGCCTTGGGCAGGCGCTTGCCCTGCCGCGGCGTGCGGATGAGCGTCATCGGGTTGCCGTGGGCGATGTTCCGCCGGTGGGCCCACTTGTAAAAGCTGCGGAGCGTCGCGATCTTCCGGGCCATCGTGGCGGGGCTGTAGCGCTGCTCGCCCAGATGCGCCAGGAACGCGCGCACGAGCTCGGTGTCTGCTCCGACGATGAGCTCGGTCACGCTGCGCGGGCCGATGGAGCCGGCGACGGCCTGGGCGGGCGCCGGGCCCCCCTCCGCCGCGGCGGCGGCCGCCTCGTAGGCGGCACGCTCACGCTCCTCGTTGGCTTCCAGGTTGTGCTCCTCGGCGAGGAACTCGGCGTACTGCCGCAGGTCGGCGCCGTAGCACCGCGCCGTGTACGGGCTGAAGCGACGCTCGTCCATCAGGTACGACTGAAAGGCCTGCGTGATCGCCAGCGTCGACATCGCGTGCTCCTTGCCGGGGCTCCGCCCGCGCGGTCCCCAGCAGCCCCACCCGTCCCGCCGGCCGCTCGCCGGTCGGGCCCATGCCGATCAGGGTGTCGCCCGATCGGGTGAAACGTCCCCGGACCTGCCGGGTTCATCGCCGGTCGCGGGGCGTTCCCCGCGGCCCTCCAGCTCGAACGCCCGCGCCACCAGCGCCGCGTCGAACCAATCCAGCGGGCAGCCCGGCTCCTCGGCCAGGTGCGCGAGGCGGTGCAGCAACACCGGGAGATCGTCCCGGCCCGCGACAAACCGCCACTGGTGCCGCCCATGACGCACGCATACGGCGAGCGCGGGGCCCTGCCCGCCCCGATCCGCCCGCCCCGAGATGCCGCGCGTCCGCTCGTTCATGCCCCACGCTTCCGATGCCCGAGGCGGACACCGGGTCCGCGGGCGCTACTTCTTCGCTGCACCGTCCTCGCCCCCGGAGGCCACCGGCTCGGGCGCCGCCGCGACGGTCCTGGCCAGTCGCAGCCATTCCTTGCCCAACAGGCCGCGCACCGCTTCGTGCGCGACAAACTCCGTGTACAGATCCATGCTCGCCAGGTACGCCTCCCAGCCCAGGGGACGCCCGGGCTCCACGCGGCCCTCCGCGTATTGCTTCACCGCCAGCAGCACGTCGTGCCCCTGCGCGTCAAAGTGCCCGCCCGCCGTGTTCACCGGCTGGGGCGTCTTCACGCTGTCGGGGCCGTACGCAAAGTCCGTGGCCTGAAGCCCGAAGACCAGCGGGTCAAACCCCTCGTCCTCGGGCGCGAGCAGCCGGCCTGGCCTGGTGAACAGCGCCACCGTCAGGCCCATCACCGGCGGGTTGTACGGGTCCCACGCCGTCACGGTCGACACCAGCACGCCGTCGACGCCCAGCAGCGTCGCGACGGCCTCGGCCTCGCGGGGGGACTCGATGCTGGCGATGCCCGCCGCGCGCATCGCCTCGATTGTTCGGTTCAGCGGCAGGCACCGCAGCCCCCGCACCTGCCCCGCCGCGGCGACCAGGTCGTCGCCGATCGCCTGCGCGTCCACCGTCGACGTGCCGCTCTCGTTCTTGGGCGGCGCGACGGCCCAGAGGGCCTCGCCCCCCGCGGGGTCATAGGGCGACACCGCCACCTGCGGGGGAACGAGCGAGCGCTTCGGCCCGCCGCAGCCCGGGGCCGCGGTCATCATCATCGCGCAGGCGAGCGCCGCCGCGACGGCGGGAGTCGCCGCTGCGCGAGGGCCCCTGCGCGCGAGCATGGTCTGTGCACTTGCCATGGCGTCCTGCCGGGAGCGCCCCGCGTTCCACGCCGGGCGAAAGGGTTTGTTCGTGTCGGCCCGCCGGGGCACCCCGGGGGCCGAAGCCGATCGGCCTGGCAGTTATCGACCCGACGCCCGCCGGGGCTTCATTCCAAGGGCCGTCGCGGGGCTCCCCTGCTCTGGGCACCCCACGGCGGCGCGAGACGCGGCCCCCGAGCTTCAGGGGCGCTCCATATTCAGGGGTTCTCCGTCGGCACCGCGACGTACTCGGGCTGCGCGGCGGCCGGGGCGGCGGGCTGGCCCGTCGGCGCGGCCGCGGACACGGGCTCGCTCGGGCGGATGGTCCACGGGGCCGTCACGGTCTGCTGCACCACGCCGGGCGCGGCGAGCCCGCCCGCCGCCGACGGGGGCGACGCGAACGCCGGGTAGCCCGGGGGCAGCGCGGCGGTGGGGGCGTACCCGCCCGGCGGCGTCACCTGCCCGTACGGCTGGCCGTACGCCGCCTGCGGGTAGCCCGGCTGGGCGTAGCCCTGCTGCGGATACCCCTGCTGCGGATAGCCCGGCTGCGCGTAGCCGGTCTGCGGGTAGCCCGCGGACCCGTACTGCGGCTGTTGCCCGAACTGGGGCTGCCCGTACGGCTGCTGGGCGTAGGGCTGCTGCGGCAGCGTGCTGATCGCGGGCCCGTCGGCCGCCAGCACCGCCGGCGCGATGTCCAGCGCCCACAGGTTCTCCGCGCCGCTCCGCGTGCTGACGAAGAAGACCTGCCCTCGGGCGCTCCACGTCGGCATCAGGTCAATCGCGTTTCCGCTCGTCAGGGGCACCTCGCCCCGGCCGTCGATGCCGACCATGCGGATGCCCGCGGCCGGGGGCCGGGCGTCGGCGCCGCTGCCGGTCCACTGCTCGGGGTTGGGCACGGCGGAGTAGGCGATGCGGAAGCCGTCCGGGGCCCAGGTCGGGTTGATGAGCGCGGCGTCGGGGTTGCTGACGATCTGCGTCTCGTTCGCGCTGATCTGCTGCCGCGCGTCGTAGTCAATGGTCCAGACGCTGAAGGTGCGTGCCCCGCGCTCGCGGCTGCGCTGGAAGAGGATGCGGTCGGCCCCGCCCGCGCCGGTGCCGGGCGTCGGGCACCACTCGGGGAAGAGGCCGTAGCCGATGAAGTTCGACGTCGAGTTGTCGTACGCGTCGGCGACCCACAGCTCCCAGCGGCCGCTGGTCTGGCCGAGCCGGCAGAAGACGAGTTGCCGCCCGTCGGGCGACCAGCTCGGGTGCAGGTCGTGGCTCGGATCGCCGGTGACCTGGATCGCCTTGCCCCCCTCGATGGGCATGACCCAGACGTCCCAGTTGCCGGCGCGGTTGCTGGCGAAGGCGACGCGGGTGCCGTCGGGGCTGATGCTGGGCATCACGTCCTGGGCGACGTCCTGCGTCAGCCGGGTGATGACGCGGCTGCCGAGCGACTGAAGATAGATGTCCGACGTGGGCCGGTGCTGCGTGCTGCTGAAGGCCATCCACCGCCCGTCGCGGCTGATGACGGGGTCAAAGACCGACCCGTCCTGCGTGAATGTGATCTGGCGGATGTTCACCGTGTGCGTGCCCAGGGGGTCACCCGCGGTGGGGATCTCGGTGCCGAGCAGGCCGCCGTAGAGGCTCATCGACATGTCGGGCCCGTTCACGCCGGGCTTGGGCTCGATCTGGAACGGCTCGACGCGCTCGACGTCGCCCGCGACGCGGTTGATGGCCCAGCCGTCCTGCTGGCCCTCGACGGTGCCGTTGCGGCTCACGTCGATCGCGGCGCCGGGGTCGCTGGGGCCGGGGACGCTCGCCGGGCCGGCCACGGGGCGGGGCGCTTCGGCGGGCGTGGGCTCGGCCGGGGCCTGCGCGAGGCGCGAGCCGTGGCACCCCATGAGCCCGAGCGACAGAACACCCGCGAGGCCCCCCGCGAGCGTGCCCGCCGCGAGGCGGTGCCGCGTGGTGCGCGAGGCAACAAGGGAGAGAACAACGGGCCGAGTCGCGTGGCGGTGGTGCTGGGGCTGCGCGTGCATCGTGGGTCGCCTCCGTGCCATGCGGCGCCGACGACCCGGTCCCGGGCGCGCGCCGCCGTGCCGACCGCGGGAGATCCGCGTGCGGGCCTTGCGGTTCAAACGAGGCCTGCCGGGCCGCTCCGCGCCGATGGGCCGCCGAAGGGTGATGCACCCGCCGCCCCACCGGCTCCACCGGGGGCGTGCGCACGCCGTGCGCTCACGGGTCACCCGCGTGATCGGACCGAACGCCCGGTCCGCATGATTCGAATCGGACGGCTGCGCGGGCGGCATGAGTCCCAGAACCGGGCCGGGCCGCAAATCATGGGTCGGGGCGCGACGGCGACGGACGCGTCAGTCCAGCCGGGCGTGCACGATGATCGCCGGCGTCTCGGGGATGCGCTCCCACGTCGACGAGCGACCGCGCGGCTCTTGCGCCCCCGCGAGGCGGAGGTAGTACCGCTCCAGCCGATCGGCGGGAAACTGCCCCAGAAACTCGGGCGTCGCCGTGGGGTTGAGCGTCAGGATGCGGTCAATCACCTGGGCCACGCTGAGGGCGGCCGCGGCCGCTTCGACCGCGTCCGCGCGCTCGGCCGCGGGCTCCTGGGCGGCCTCACGCCGCGCGGCCCAGACGCCGGCAAAGAGCGGCAACGATCCAACGGAGGCCCAGTGGCGATGTGACGAAGCGGCGTTGGACGCGGCGACCATGGCGTGAACCCTCCCGGAAGTCCGGACGTTCCGCCGTGGGCCGCGACTCCCCGGAATGGGGAGCGCCTGGCCGCAGGGGAACGCCCGCCGGCGCGGCCACCACGCCGCGCCGACGAGCTATGGGCTATCGGACGCTGAGCGGCGCGCGTCGCAGCGTGTAACCATGGTGGACCCAGCCCGCTGGAGCCACGGGCGCGGGGTGCGTGCGAAAGGACGCCGGGCGAGGCCCGGCATGGAGCGAGCGATGGCGGACGGCGATCGGGTGTGGCGCGTGGAACAAGGCGAGGCCGTTGCAGGCCGCGGGGCGGGCGGCGATGGCGTGCTGCGCGTGGTGGATGGGGGGCGCAGGCTTTGCGCGTCGTGGCTCATGCGCAACCCGATGGACCTGGACGACCCGCTTGTGGGGGCGGCGGGGGACGCTCGGGTGGTGATTGTCGAGTCGGGGTGGTTGGACGGGGAGACGGGGTTTGTACGGGGGGTGGTGCGGTCGGGGTTTCGCACGTGGACGCCGGCGGGGTGGCGCGCGATGGAGGCGATGCTGATGCGTGCTGCGGCGTCGGCCCAGCGGCGGGGGTGCGAGGTGTGGGTGCGGAGCCACGCGCGGCAGGTGCTGAGCGACCCGCAGTCGTGCCTCACCTGGCTGCGCGGGCTCGAGTCCGCCGGGTGGGCGCAGGGCTCGGTGCGGCTGCTGCTGGACCCCGCGTCGCTGCTGACGGCGGGAATGTTGGGCGAGGCGGAGGACCACGTGCAGCGGGCCGTGTCGGCGGTCGCGGGGCACGCGCTGCTGGGGGGCGTGGTGGTGGGCGGGTGCGCGCTGGTGGAGATGCCGCCGGGGGATGAGGTTGTCGGCTCGGCGAGCGGGCCCGAGATGGCCCTGGGCCCGGGCGACGCGGGGGCGCTTCCGGCGGGGTTGGTGGCGCGCGCGGTCGACCGGTGGGCGGGGGGGGCGGTGCGGGTGCTGATGTGATGTTGGTGGCCCAGGCGGAGCCTGTGGCTTGGCTTGGGTGGCACAGGCTTGCAGCCCGTGGCCTCGGTGGCACAGGCGTGCAGCCTGTGGCGGGCGGCGATGGATGTGGACCGCTCGGCACAGGTTGAAGACCTGTGCCACCTGCTGTGGAAGCGGGGGGCGGCTTGCTCAGCGGCGGCGACGGGCGGCGAGAAGGCCGGCGAGGGCGAGGGGGGTGGCGGCGGCGGTGGTGGGGATGGTGGTGACGCTGAACCTGTAGGACAGGACTTCGGATTGAAAGAAGGAATCGGGCCCCTCGGATGCGTAGGAGACGCGACTTCCGAGGGAGAAGCCGTAGCGGCCGGCGGGAATCGTGGCGGTGAAGAATCCCGGTTCAAGAAAGTCAAACGAAACTGTCAAGTCGTCGCCGGCTTCTCTGAACCTCCCGAACGTAGCGTTGGCGAACGCACCCGGCAGAATGTCGGGGTTGATCGGCCCGGACCAGCGGAAGTCGAAGGTGAACACAGCCGGGCTTGCGAGGGTAAAGCCGATCGAATGGGTCCATTGGGCGTTGACAAGGTTGAAGTCGAACTCGCGAGATTCCAACGACGTTGTCAGCACAACGTCGGCGGAAAAATCCAGACGCTGGCTCGTAAACCTCACGTCAGAACGTACATCGGCGATCGCCGATGCCGTGAGCGACGGGTCGTCGAACTCGGCCCGGGCGATTCCGTTGAGCTCCTCGCCCGGCGGATCGATATCGGGCGGTTCGAAGAGCCCTCGATTAATGGAATCTGAATCCAAGAACGCGATCTGGACCAGGGCGTCGCGCGTATCAGCGAACACTGTAACTTGCGCAACGGCTCCCGGGATAAGGGCCGCGACGACGACCGCCGCGGAGAGTGCCGAACAGTAGAATGACATGTCTTGTTTCTCCCCTGAATGTCAAAAAGTTTGGCCGACCTGCAGCGGCCATGCACGGTTACGGTACATTGGCGTGGCGAGAAAGCAAGCAAAACACCATCATTCGCGTGGGATGTTGGTGGTTGCGGGTTGTTTTTTCGAGGAACGATTCTATGACGATCAATGTTCGTGTTTTTTTTGGATTCGTCGTTGGCTCCGCCGCTGTGGCGTCCGGGCAGTTCATCGATCTTGACGGGACGGTCGGGGAAGTGATCACAGCGGAGGCACCCGCCGGGGAGGGCTCGCCTCCGGTGGTCACGGTGCCGCCGATTGAGGGCTACGACCCTGCCCTTCACAGCGCGCTGCTGGTTTCGCCTCCGAACGGCGCGGTCAACCCGAACTTCTGGCTCGGTCGGCCGCCGACCGGCCTCGGGTACACCTTTACCAACCGGCGCGTCACAGCCCAGACCAGCACGGTCGCGCTCATCTCGCCCAAGTGGATTCTCTGGGCGCGTCACTTCAATGACAACTATGGTCCGGCCATCCGGACTGATGACGATCGCATCAACGACACGTTCTACTTCTACGATGAGCAGGGCAATGAGTATGCGCGTCGTTTCCTTCGGCTGATCAACGCGTGGGGTCCCAACTTGCTGGCGGCCGAGGCTGCGGACATTGCGCTCATCGAGCTCGATGAACCTTTGCCGCCCTCTATCGAGCCGCTCCCGATCGCACGGACGGTGTTCCCTGGCTCTCGCGTGTTCGCGTTTGCGGACAACTGGTCAGCCGGTGCCTCGCGGTCGTCGACGGCACCCTCGTCCAGCCCGGCCACCAACGCGAACCAGTTTGCTGATAGCCCTGACGCGAACGCTTTTTCATCCAGCTCTCTTGGCAGTTTCGCGGGTCGGCTGAACGGACGCTTGGTGGGCGGGAACTCGGGTTCAGCCACGCTTGTCCGGGCACCCGGAGGCTGGGCGGTCACTGGCACGCATTGGTTTCTCCTCGGGGCAGGCTCGTTCGCCGACGGCAACGCGCGTCGAGGTCTGCCCGCCATCCGCACCCGCATCCCTGACCTTCAGGACACCGTGAACGCCTGCCCGGACTTTGACGGGAACGGCGTGACGGAGATCTTCGACTTCTTCGACTGGCTCGGCTTCTACGCTCGGTGGGACCCGATGGCGACCCCGCCTTCCAACGACTTGGCGGCGGCCAACGTCACCCCGCCGGCGTGGATGGACTTGAACGGTGACGGCCTGTTGGAGATCTTTGACTTCTTCGATTTCCTCAAGTTGCTTGAGGACTGCGGCGCGAACATGGACATGATCCCTTCGGCGAGCATGTTCGTTGGGTACGAGCCTTGAGCGGGCGGCTGCGGCCTGAGCTTGCGTGACGATGTGCCCGGCCGGCGGAGACGTTGGCCGGGTGCTTTGCGTTGGCTCTGGTGCGGGGCGTGTCTGGTGGTGGCCGGGCGTGCCGACGTGCCGTGGGCCGATAAACTGTGGTATGGCGCATTCCCGGGT
>CAZCBN010000087.1:0-13066 GCA_964496975.1 uncultured Phycisphaeraceae bacterium | reverse complement strand
GTGCTGGCGCACGTGCGGGCGGCGGTGGGCGCGGCGGCGGTGGACCGGCACCTGGGCGGGGCGGGCCGGGTGCGGGTGCGCGGGCAGCGCGTGGAACTGTGTGCCGCGAACCGCTTCGCGGCGGAACTGGTGGAGCGGCGCCTCGGCGAGCCGCTGCGGCGCGCGGCGTGTGAGGTGCTGGGCGAGGGCGCGGAGCTGGCGATCGTGATCGGCCCGATGGGGCCGGCGGGCTGGGCCGGTTCGCGCGAGGCTGGTTTGCGCGAGGCCGGATCCGACGTGGCGGAAGACGCCGGCGCGTCGCGCGGCGACACGTCGGACGACCACGGCGTCGACGCGGGGGCCGCGTGGCCCGAGGACGGCGCGGCGCGGTCGCGGGCGGTGGCGTCGCGGTCGATCGCGGCGCGGCGTCCCCGGGGGGCGCAGGGCGCGGGGCCCACGCCGGACGCGGGGTCGCGGTCGGCGCTTGAGCACTTTGTGGTGGGCGAGCCGAACCGGCGCGCGGCGGAGGCGGTTCGCCGGCTGGCGACGGGCGAGGGGGCGGGGTTCGGGAGCGTCTTTTTGTACGGCGCGTGCGGGGTGGGGAAGACGCACCTGCTGCGCGGGGCTGCGCGGCTCGCGGCGGCGACGCCCGGGGCGCGGGTGCTGTACATGAACGCCGAGGAGTTCATCGCGGCGTACGTCGACGCGGTGCGCGAGCGCCGGGTGGCGGCGTTTCAGAAGCGGTTCCGCGGGCTCGACGTGCTGTGCGTGGACGACGTGCACTTCCTGGCGGCGAAGGAGGGGACGCAGCTCGAGCTGCTGCACCGGTTCAACGAGCTGGAGTCGAGCGGGGCGCGGGTGCTGCTGGCGGCGGACACCGAGCCGGGGCAGATCCCCTGGGCGAGCGAGGCGCTGGCGAGCCGGGTGCGGTCGTTCGTGGGCGTGGAGATCGGGCCGCCGGACGCGGCGATGCGGCCGGTGCTGCTGCACGCGCTCGCGCGGCGTCGCGAGCTGCGGCTGACGGAGGGGGCGGCGGAGCCACACGACGGTGATCACGGCCGACCACCGGGTGCGGCGGCAGCTCGCCGAGGGGGCGCTGGTGCCGCGGGGCGGGGCGTTCGCGGACCGGCCGATGGCGGAGGTGGTGTCGGCGGTGCGGGAGCGGCTCGGGGTTCCCGGGGTGGAGCGGGGCGTGGCTGGGGCTGGGGCGGGGGCGGGCGGGGCCGCATAGATTTGCGCCGCATGTCCGACCTCGAGATCCCGTTGAGCCGGCCTGACCTTTCCTCGCTCGAAGAGGAACTGGTGCTGCGTGTGATCCGCTCGGGCCGCCTGTCGATGGGGCCGATGGCGGAGGAGTTTGAGTCGCTGGTGGCGGCGAGGGTGGGGACGCGGCACGCGGTCGCGGTGAGCAGCGGGACGTCGGGGCTGATGCTGGTGCTGCTGGCGCTGGGGATCAAGCCCGGGGACGAGGTGATCACGACGCCGCTGAGCTTTATCGCGTCGGCGAACTCGATCCTGATGGTGGGCGCGCGGCCGGTGTTTGTGGACGTGTGCGCGCAGAGCCTGAACATGGACCCGCGGAAGATCGAGGCCGCGGTGACGCCGCGGACGCGGGCGATCATGGCGGTCGAGGCGTTCGGCTGCCCGACGCACATGGACGAGTATGCGCGCATCGCGGCGCGGCTTGAGATCCCGCTGATCGAGGACTCGTGCGAGGCGCTGGGGACGGTGTACAAGGGTCGGGCGTGCGGGAGCTTCGGCCGGGCGGGGGTGTTTGGGTTTTATCCCAACAAGCAGATCACGACCGGCGAGGGCGGCATGGTGGTGACCGACGACGGGTCGCTCGCCGACGCGGTGCGGAGCCTGCGGAACCAGGGGCGGTCGGCGGCGCGGGGGGCGGGCATCGGCTCGTGGCTCTCGCACGAGCGGCTGGGGTACAACTGCCGGCTCAGCGAGCTGCAGGCGGCGCTGGGCGTGGCGCAGATGCGGCGCTTCGACGAGATCTCGGCGCGGCGCACGGCGGTCGCGAACACCTACCTGCGGCGGCTGATGGGCTCGCGCGGGCTCGTGCTGCCGACGGTGGACCCGGCGACGGGGCCGATGAACTGGTTTGTCTTCGTGCCGCGGCTTGAGGCGGGGTACACCCGCGAGGAGCGGGACGCGATCATCCAGGGGATGCGCAACCACGAGGTGGGGGCGGCGGACTACTTCCCGTGCATCCACCTGCAGAAGTTCTACCGCGAGACCTTCGGCTACCAGCCCGGGGCGTTCCCGATCGCGGAGACCGTGAGCCAGCGGACGATCGCGCTGCCCTTCCACGGCGGCATGACGGCCCGCGACGTGGAGCTGGTCGCGCAGACGCTGGAGCTGATGATCCAGCGACAGAACCTGAGCCGCGGGTGACCGGGGCGGGGGGCGTCAGCGGGATCGCGGTTTTTGTTAGGGTATTGGTCGTGCTTGCGGCGGCGTGGCCTTGGGCGTGGTGGGGGTCTATTGTTGTGGCCCGGCGGAGCGAGGCCGGGTCCGAGTTCTGACGAGGTGTTTCCCATGGCGAACGTCTGCTACTTCACGGGCAAGAAGACTTCTTTCGGCAAGCACCGGGCGTGGCGCGGCCAGAAGGTCAGCAAGGGCGGCTTCGGTCTGAAGCCCACGGGCATTGACCCGCGCAAGTTCCGGCCCAATCTGCACAAGCTGAACGTGGTGATCGAAAACGCCGACGGCAGCACGAGCGTGAAGCGCGTGAAGGTCTCGGCCAAGGCGATCCGCATCGGCTTGGTCGTGAAGCCGCTGAAGCGCAAGTACGGGTACACCCGGCAGCAGAAGGACGCGGCGGCGAGCTGAGAGCTCCGGGGCCGGGGCAGAGGCCGGGGCCGGCGTCGCTCGGACGCGGGCCGCGGGCCGGGTTGATCACCCATCGCGAGGTTTGTTTGGCACGGGCTGCATGGCCCGTGTCTTTGTTTTTGGCGGGGGCGAGGTGGTGTGCGGTCGGGGGGCCGCCTCATTCTCGCGCCCATCGCGCCCCGGCCGCGTTGCGACCGGCGCGTTCGGCTCATTGATGCCACGTCAAGGGTTCCACGCGGTCGCCGCGGCGACGGGGGGCTCGCCCGTCACGGGGCGGCGTGGGCGTGCGACGGGCGGGGAGCCGTCGCGTCCGGCGCGGGGGCGGCGCGGCCGTCGAGGTTTTTCGCCGCGTCTGCGTCTGGGGCCGCGTCTGGGGCCGCGTTTGGGTCGGGGTCTGGGTCTGTCTTGTCGTCGTCGTCGGTGGGGGCGTCGGTGGGGGCGGCGTGGCCCAGGCGGGAGGTGACGAGCGAGGCGATGACGCCCACGGCGAGGACGCCGATGATGACCGCCATCGACACGTTCAGCGGCACCTTCAGCGGCGTGTGGACCAGGCACATCTTGACGCCGACAAAGCCCAGCACCAGCACGAGCGCGGGCTTCAGGTACTTGAACGTCGCGATCATCGTCGCGAGGCAGAAGTAGAGCGCCCGCAGGCCCAGGATGGCCATGATGTTGCTGGTGAAGACGATGAACGGGTCGGCCGTGACGGCGAAGACGGCGGGGATCGAGTCCACGGCGAAGACCAGGTCGGTCACCTCGACCATGACGAGCGCGACGAGGAGGGGCGTCGCGGCGAGGTGCCCGGGCACACGCGTCAAAAAGGTCTGGCCCTCCACGCGCGGGTGAACCGGCACCACGCGGCGGACGGCCCGCATGACCAGGCTCTTGTCGGGGTCGTGGTCGCCGTCTTTGTGGAGGGCCATCTTGAGGGCGGTGAAGACGAGGAAGCCGCCGAATACGTAGGTCATCCACGCGAACTTGTGCACGAGGGCGGCGCCTGCGGCGATCATGACGCCGCGCATGATGAGCGCGCCCAGGATGCCCCAGAACAGCACGCGGTGCTGATATTGCGAGGGGATTTTCAGGGCCCCGAAGATGACCGTCATCACGAAGAGGTTGTCGAGGGAGAGGGACTTTTCGAGGATGTAGGCGGCGAAGAAGGTCTGCGCGGCCTCCATGCCGCCGACGGTGGTGGTCTGGCCCGGCTTGCCGAGCAGGGGGACGTCGATGCCGAGGTCGAGGACGTGGTGCGTGTAGAGGAAGTAGACGCCCACGTTGAAGGCGAGGGCGACGGAGATCCAGACGACGGTCCAGCCGATGGCTTCCTTGGCCTTGATGGTGTGGCTCTTGCGGTTGAAGACGCCCAGGTCGAGCGCGAGCATGACGAGGACGAGCAGGAGGAAGAGGCCGTAGGCGAGGAGCCGCGCGGGGTGGCTTGCGTGCTGGGCGACACCCTCGGCGACCCCGCCGGCGACCCCGCCGGCGACACTGTTCGCCGCGTCGGCCGCGGACGCGGCGACCTGGTCAAGGGCGGGGCCCGGGGCGGGGAGAGCGGACAGCAGGAGGGGGATGTTCACGTGCGGAGACTCGCCGGCCGGGGGACGATTGACGCGACGGCGCGGCGCACCCCGGTCGGCGTGCCGCGTCGCGCGTCGGTCTCGCCGGATCAGGCGGCGCGGGGCCAGAAGGGCCCGCGGGCTGACCCGCGTCTCCGGGCGGGGGCCGGCGCAGGGCCGGCGGACCCGCCGTCTTGACGAAGAGGGCGACCGCGTGCGAGCGGCCGGCTACTCCCCGACGGCGGGAGAGGGTAGGCATTTGGCCCGAGCGACGTCGGCGGCCGCCCTACTCGATGCCCGCCGCGGCGCGGACGGCCGCGAGCCGCTCGAGCAACGCGGGCACCGCGTCCAGCGGGAGCTGCGTCGCGGCGTCGCTCATCGCCTTGCTGGGCTCGGGGTGGCACTCAATGAAGACGGCGTGCACGCCCGCGGCTACGGCCGCCCGCGCCAGCAGCGGGGCGTGCTCGGGCCGGCCCCCGCTCTGCTCGCCCGCGCCGGGGAGCTGGGTCGAGTGGGTGACGTCAAAGCAGACGGGGGGCGAGTTTTTGCCGGCGGGGGCGTCGGCGTCGCCCGCGCCGCGGCGACCCCGGAAGGGCCAGAGCCGCGACTTCGCCGCGCCCCGCGTCGGGAAGCCCGAGCAGTCCAGCGAGAGCAGGTCGCCCAGGCCGACAAAGTCGTTCACGAGGCGGTGGTAGCCGAAGAAGGTGCCCCGCTCGGTGAGGAGCACGTTGTCGCAGCCCGCCTCGGCGAGCTTGCGGACGGGGCCGCGCATCTCAACCGGGGAGACGAACTGGCCCTTTTTCACGTTCACCGCGCGGCCGCGGGCGGCGGCGGCGATGCCGGCAGCCATCAGCAGGTCGGTCTGCCGGCACAGGAAGGCGGGGATCTGGATGAGGTCCACCGACTGGGCCGCGGGCTGGGCGTGCTGCGGCTCGTGGATGTCGGTGGTGACGGGGCAGCCGACGGCCTGCGAGATGTCGGCGAGCTGCTCCAGCCCCGCCTGCAGGCCCGGGCCGCGGGAGGAGGCGACGCTGGAGCGGTTGGCCTTGTCGTAGCTGGCCTTGAAGACGAAGCCCAGGCCGAGCCGTTTGCACACCGGCGCGAGCGTGCGGGCGATGGTGAGGCCCAGCTCGCGCGACTCCAGCACGCACGGCCCGGCGATGACCCCCAGGGGCCGGCCTGAACCGATCTCCACATCACCCGCCGCGCAGAGCCTCGCCATGCCGGGACGATAGGGCGTCCTCGCGGCGATGACGCGGCGTGCCGCGCGCGGCGGGGTGCGCCGTCGGGTGCCGGGGGCGGCGGCGCGGTACGCTTGCGCGCCGGTGCTGACGCTCGACGCCGTATCCAAGTCGTTCGGTCCGCGGCCCGCGGTGGACGGGCTGTCGCTGGCCCTGCGCCCGGGGGAGGTGCTGGGCCTGCTCGGCCCGAACGGCGCCGGCAAGAGCACGACGATCGCCATGGCTGTCGGGCTGCTGACGCCCGACGCGGGCTCGGTGCGGGTGCGCGGCGCTGGTCCCCCGGGCGGTGCTGGTCCCCTGGTGGACCTGGGCCCGCCCACGCGCCCCGCGGCCCGGCGGAACCTGGGCCTGTGCCCGCAGGCGATCGCCCTCTACCCCAACCTCACCGGGGCCGAGAATCTGAAGCTCTTCGGCCGGCTCGCGGGCCTCTCGCGCGGCGAGGCGGCCCGCCGGGCCGAGGAGCTGCTGCGCCTCGTCAACCTCGAGGCCCGCGGCGCGGACCGCGTGCAGACCTACTCCGGCGGCATGGCGCGACGGCTGAACATCGCGGCGGCCCTTGTCAGCCGGCCGGGCGTGGTGCTGCTGGATGAGCCCACCGTCGGGGTTGACCCGCACTCGCGATCGGCGATCTTTGAGCTGGTGGAGGCCCTGCGCGCCGCGGGGCACGCCGTCCTGTACACCACGCACTACATGGAAGAGGCCCAGCGGCTCTGCGACCGCGTGGCCGTCATGGACCAGGGGCGGCTGTTGGCGCTGGGCGCGGTGGATGAGCTGATCGCCTCGCACGGCGGGGCCAGCGTGCTGACGATTGACCGGGCCTCGGGCCCCGAGCGCATCGTGACGGCCGACCCGCTGGGCGAGCTTGTCCGCCTGGGCCTGACGCACCTGCCCGCGGCCGGGGATCGCGGAGGCCGCGGCGGGCCGGCCGAGCGGGCCGTGACGGGCGTGCGGATCGACCGGCCCAGCCTCGAGGCCGTCTTCCTGAACCTCACCGGGCGGAGCCTGCGCGACCATGAGCGATAGCCCACGCCCGCACGACCCCGCTGAGCACGATCAAGCTGTGCACGACGCAGCGGGGCACGACGCAGCCGGCCCCGGGCCAGCCCCGCACGCCGCCCGTGGGCCGAGCCCGCTCGGCCCGGTGGTGGTGCTGGCCTCGCATCAGATCCGTTTGCTGAGCCGCGACCGGGCGGCGATGTTCTTCACCGTGGTGTTCCCCCTGCTGTTCGGGCTGGGGTTCGGCTTCATCTTTCAGAGCGTCTTCGGCGGCGGAAGCGGCACCTCCAAGGCCGAGATCGCCGTCGCGATGGTGGACCTTGACCAGTCGCCCGCGTCGCGCGCCTTCGCGGGCGCGCTCGCCCGCGGCGGCACGCTGACGCTGCAACCGCAAGCCGACCAGGCCCAGGCCGAGAACGACGTGCGGCTGGGCCGGCTCGCGGCGGCCGTCATCGTGCCGGAGGGGTTCGGCGAGGGGGCCCGCCGCCTCTTCGCCGCGGGTGAGGGGCTCTCGGTCGAGGTGGTGCAAGACCCGAGCCGCTACGCCGAGTCGGCGACCGTCCTCGGCCTCGTGCAGGCCGCGTCGTACCAGACGTTCGCGGCCGTGCTCACCGACCCGACGCTGGGGCGCGAGGCGCTCGCGGCGGCGGTGGACTCGGTGCGGGCCGACACAACGATGCCCTTTGTCGAGCGGAACCTGTTGATCACGGCGCTGCAGTCCGCCCGAGGCTTTTTGGAGCGGCGGCAGACCCCGGCCCCGTCACCCCCGCCCGGCGGCGAGGCCGCGCCCGGGGCGACGCCCGACTCCCCGCCGCCGCCCGCCGCGGCCAGCCCCGCCGAAGGCTCAGCAGGCAACCCCCAAGACAGCCCCGCAGACAGCCCCGCAGACAGCCCCGCAGACAGCCCCGCGACCCGCCCCGAGGACACGCTGGCCCTGCCCGCGTTTCAGCCCATCACCGTCCGCGTGCGCGACGTGGCGCCGCAGCGTCCCGAGGCGGGCGACGCCCGGCCCACGCTCCGCTCGGCGTTCGACCTCACCTTCGGCCAGGGCGCGTGCTGGGCGCTGCTGTCGTGCGTCACGGGCTTCGGCCTTGCGCTCGTGCGCGAGCGCGACGGGGGCACGCTGCTGCGGCTCGCCGCGGCCCCGATCGCGCGGTGGCAGGTCATCGCCGGCGTGGCGCTGGCCTGCTTCGCCACCGCGATGGCGGTGCTCGCGATGTGCCGCGGCGTGTTCTGGCTGGTGGGCGTGCACAACACGCGGTGGGCGGCGCTCGCCGTCGTCTTTGCCTGCTGCGCCTGGGGCTTCACGGGCCTCATGATGCTGCTCGCGGCGCTCGCCAAGACCAGCGGCGGGGCCGAGGGCGGCATCCGCGCGGTGCTGCTGGTGCTCGCCCTGCTCGGCGGGGCCGGCGTGCCGCAGATGTTCTTCCAGGGCTGGCTCGCCGCGCTCCCCCTCATCAGCCCGTTCGGCTGGGCGATCCGCGCGATCGACGGCGTCATCTGGCGGGGCTTTTCCGCCGCCGAGCTGGCGCTCCCCTGCGGCGTGCTGCTCGCGGTCGGCACGGCGGGCATGGCGCTCGGCGCCGCCGCGTTCCGGCGCTGGCGCGTGTAAGACCGTCGTGAAGGCCGACCCGGAGGCGCGGAAGCGACAGGCGGGACGCCGGTCCCACCGAACGGCCGAGGCAGTTGATGCAAAGCCAACGTCGACCCGCCGCGGGTCTGCGGACGCCGCGAAGGGCGAACGCGGAGGCCTGCGAAGCCGCGACGCGACGTCCCGTCATCGCTCCCAGCCTCCAGCCTTGGTCTTCCATCCGTGCCCTCCGCCGACCGCCGCCTCTCCGCGTTCGCTTTCCAAGCACGCAGGCGCGTGGCCAGAAACCCAATCAACGCACAAACAAACTGGACCACACCAGTTTTCTGGCCGTGCGGCTTGACAGATCGAATGAAAGCGGTACCATCTTGGTGCCTGTCTTTTCTCACTCCTCCTGGGATCGCCCACGGAGCGACGCCTCGGCCGACAGCCCCATCCGCACTCCAGTCGGCGGAGGCGCCGGGATCACCCGATTCAGGTCTTCGCTCCGTGCCGCTCGACGAAAGTCGGGCGGCGATCCCGTTTTTGGGGGTGGCTCGGGAAAAGGGGATCGGCCATCGGCCATCCGGGAACGGATCACGTCGACCCCATTCCACATTCCCCATTCCCCATTCCCCATTCCCCATTCCCCGATCCCCATTCCCCGATCCCCGATCCCCGATCCCCGATCCCCGATCCCCGATCCCCGATCCCCGATCCCCACTCCCGCTCCCCGCCTCATCTGCCCCTTGCCCGCACGCTCCGGCCGGGCTAGCGTTGAGGCCCGGGTCGAGGCGGCCTGGGGTGGCTGTTTGGGGGGGTTCTCGGGCGTGGCCCGGGGGGCTGCCCGGGCGGCCGTTTGAGTGGACGTTTGTGAGCCGAAGCGCCGAGGCACCGTCGCAGCAATGCCGACCATCAACCAACTGATCCGCAACCCGCGTCGCTCGCCCGGCCTGAAGTCCAAGGTCAAGGACCTTGACCGCTGCCCGCAGAAGCGCGGCGTGTGCTTGAACGTCCGCACGACGACGCCGAAGAAGCCGAACTCGGCGCTGCGGAAGATCGCCCGCGTGCGGCTCAGCAACGGCCGCGAAGTGACGGCGTACATCGGCGGCGAGGGGCACAACCTCCAGGAGCACAGCATCGTCCTGGTGCGCGGCGGCCGCGTGCGCGACCTGCCGGGCGTGCGGTACCACATCGTCCGCGGCTCTCTGGACTGCCTGGGCGTTGACGGCCGCAAGCAGGGCCGCAGCAAGTACGGCGCGAAGCGCAAGAGCAAGTAATCGTTGCGGCCCGCCGCCGGCGCGTGGATGCGTGCTGTGCGGGCGGTTGTCGCGGCTTTGCTTGGTTTGGGTTGGATTGGTTTGGGTTGGATTGGGTTGGGTTGGATCGGTTTCCAGGATTACCACGAGTTGGGCGAGCGATCGCCCCTGGCAAGTAATCGGCGGGGCATAGGCCCCCCGGTGAACAGGGCCGGGCGCTGGACCCGGCGGATGAGCCGAAGGAGCACTGGATCACATGGCCGGACGCATCACCGCTTCTGAGACGCAGCTTCGCCCCGACCCGCAGTACGGCGACATCGTGCTGAGCAAGTTCATCAACTGCGTGATGAGCGACGGCAAGAAGTCGACGGCGCAGGGCGTGGTGTACGACGCGCTGACGCTGATCGACGAGCGGCTCAGCCGTGCGACCGACCCCGATGCGCCGAAGAACGGCCTCGAGGTCTTCCACATGGCCGTGAATAACGTGAAGCCGTTCGTCGAGGTGCGGAGCAAGCGCGTCGGCGGTGCGAACTACCAGGTGCCGATCCAGGTGAGCAAGAACCGCCAGCAGAGTCTGGCGTTCCGCTGGATCATCGAGGCGGCCCGGGGCGAGAAGGGCCGGCCCATGTCGCAGAAGCTGGCCGACGAGCTGGTCGCCGCGGCGAAGAAGGAAGGCAAGGCCATGACGACGCGCGAGCAGACGCACCGCATGGCCGAGGCGAACCGCGCGTTCGCCCACTACGCGAAGTAATCCGGTCTCGCCGGGCCGGGCGCGGGCCGTGTGCCGTGCGTCGGGTCGGGTCGATTGGTCGGGTCTGGTTTGCTAGGTTTGGTTTGCCGGGTTCGGTTGGCCGGGTCTAGTTTGCCGGGTCTGGGATGAGAACGCGGGACGGCGAAAGCCGCCCCCTGAGACAACGCGGGTGATCGCGTCGGTGCCGACCGGCGCCACGCCTCGCCGACAACCACGTCCGCCGGCCCGAGCCGGGCGGACCGCCGAACGCGGGGCCTCCACCGGGGGCCCTGTTTTTTTTTCTCGTCGTGCGGGGCGGCGCGGTGTGATCCGGGGCTGGTGGGCCGCGGCCCGCGTGCGTGATGCGTGAGGCCCGGCCGAACCGGCGGGCCGCGGCGGCGTATGCCGGCGGGGCCTTGCGGGAGCGTTCGTTCTCGCCGGTTTGTCCGCGTGGTCCGACGAGTGATGTGACGATGCGTCAACCCGTCGCGCGCGGCCGCGTGGCCGCGCACCGACGTGCGTGCGCACGCTCGCGCGGCGATGGAACGTGGGTTGTTGAGAGGCGTTCGCGAACAATCGATCGCATCAGCGCGGTTGAAGCGCAGGTCGCCAGGGAGCACGGGTATGCCCGCCGTCGAAACGTTGTCGCCGCCGGTTTCAACTGAGGCACAGGGTGTGGTCGCCTGCGAGCGCTGCGCCGCACGGTCGGCGCGGGCGTGGCGCCGACCGATCACCTTGCTTGTCGCCGCGATGTCGCTTGTGCCGCTGCTCGGCTTTGCGGGGGCGGAGGCCTTCGCCGCGGTGATGATGGGCGGCGCCGTGGACACGCGGGCCGAGGGGGCGGTTTCGTTCATCGCGACGGTGGTGTGGGCGTTCTGGTGGCAACTGGGCTTGGTCGCGGCGGCGGCGTGCGTGCTTGGTGTGGTGTTCCGACGGTGGGCGTGGGTGGGGCCGGCGCTGGTGGGGGCGGGCATCGGGCTCGGGCCGTGGGCGTGGTCGCTCGTGAGGCCGGCACCGGCGGGGCTTGGGGCGGGTGAGACGGCGATCACGGTGTTCTCGTCGAACGTGCTCTTCGGTATCGCCGACCCGGCGCGGGTCGCGGAGGAGGCGCGGCTCGCCGGGGCCGACATCATCTCGCTGCAGGAGGTCACGCCGGCGAGCGTCGCGGGACTGCGGGCCGCGCTTGGGGCGGAGTGGCCTCACGCGTTGGTCGACGCCCGCGAGCGCGGCACGGGGCAGGCGGTGTTCTCGCGTTGGCCCTGCCGCGCCGAGCCGCCGGCGGAGCGGCTCGAGACCGAGTGGCCTCAGACTCGGGCGGTTGTGTCGACGCCCGCGGGCGAGGTGACGTTTTGGGTGATGCACCCGACCTCGCCCATGGGCTCGGGGCCGATGCGCGAGCAGGACCGCATCGTGCGGTACGTCGCGCGGCACCTGCACACGGACAACGAGCCCCGGACCATCCTCGCGGGCGACTTCAACTGCGCGGCGAACGGCCTGTCGGTCCGACGCCTGAGGCTCGCGGGCGTGCGCAGCGCGTGGGCGACGGCCGGCCGCGGGCGCGGCATGACGTGGCCCCTGATGGGCTGGGTGCGGTGGTCGGGCGGCACGCGCATCGACGACGTCATGCACGGCCCCGGCCTTCGCTGCCTGCAGACCGGCGTGGGCGGCGACGTGGGCTCGGACCATCGCCCGGTGTGGGCCCGCCTCGCGGTGCATTGAAGGCCGGCGTGGTGAGCGCGGGGCTCGGTATGCTCGCGGCGGCACGTCGGCGAAACGGGCGCCCATGCCCGCGGCGGAGACAGGCGATGGCGACAAAATCGGACACATCGTCGCACGGCGCCGCGGCGGCGGACGGCGCGGGGGCATCGGCGCCGAGCGGACCTCGACAGCCGAGCAAAGCGCGGCGCGGGCGGTCACGCCGTCGCGGGTGGATCGCGGCGATTGTGGCGGCGGCGGGGCTGCTGGTCGTGCGGCTGACGGGGTGGGCGGAGTCGTTGGTGTACTACCCGAGCGGGCCGGAGTTTTCGACGCCGCCGTATGCGGAGGACGTCCGCTTCCCGGGCCCGGACGGCGCCACGCTGCACGGGTGGTGGATCGCGGCCAAGCCGGTGGCGGGCGGCGCGGGGGCGCTGGGTTCCGATGCGGGCTCGGCCCAGCGTGCGCCGACGGTGGTGCACACGCACGGCAACGCGGGGGCGATCCCCGAGCACGCGGCCTTCGTCCGCTGGCTCGCGGACGCGGGGTACAACGTGCTGCTGTTTGACTACCGCGGCTACGGCAAGAGCGATGCGCCGGCGGGGCCCATCCGCCGGCACGGGGCGATCGCCGACTCGGCGGCCGCGGTGGACTATGTGATGTCGCGGCCTGATGTTGACCCGCGGCGCGTCGCCGTGCTGGGCTTCAGCCTCGGCGCGACGATGGGCGCGAACGCCGCGGCGCAGCGGCCGGGGGTGCGGGCGGTGGTGCTGGCGGCGGGGTTCAGCTCGTGGCAGGGCGTGGCGAAGGACTACGCGTGGTGGCTCGGCCCGATCCTGATGCCGCCGGGGGGCGACGCGGTGGACGCCGTCGCCTCGCTGGGGGATCGTCCGCTGCTGCTGGTGCACGGCGACGCGGACGGCATCGTGCACGTGCGGCACGCGGCGATTCTGCAGGCCGCCGCGTCGGGCGCGGGCGTGCGCGTCGAGCGGCACATCGAGCCCGGCGCGGATCACAACACGCTGCTGACGGGATTTCCCGCGGTGCGCGGCGTGATTCTCGCGTTCCTCGCGGAGCAGCTGGCGGATGGCCCGGCCGGGCCGCGGGCGGAGCCGGGCGCCGGGTCGCCGGCCGATGCGGACGGCGCGCCGGCCGGACCGTCCCACCGATCGGGTGGCGAGGGTGGCGGCGCCTGTTGA
>CAZCBN010000086.1:0-13106 GCA_964496975.1 uncultured Phycisphaeraceae bacterium | reverse complement strand
GTACCACGCCGTCCGCACCCGCCCCGCCAGCGCCGGAGACACCCACACCGCATCGATCCGGCCCGCAGAAAACAACGCGTTCCCCCGCCAGCTCACCGCCCGGGCCCCGGGGTGAACAAGCCGCCACGCGTCCACATACCCGAGCGCCGCAAGCCGCCCGAGCCCCACGTGCCGCCTCCCCCGGCCAGACTCGCTGTCCCGCCCCTCCCGCCACGCGTTGAAGTCCCCGATCACCACATGCGGCACGCCCCCCGCGGCGCCTGCGCCCATTCCCGAGGCCCGCGCCGCTGACGCCGCAACCTCCGACCACCCCGCCGCCGCCCGCGTCCCAGCGTCCGGCACATGCGCCGCCGTCACAAGCGTCCCATCCGACAGCGTCACGTGGACCACCCGCTCCAACGCCGTCCGATCCCCCGGCGTCGCACCGGCCGCCGCCGGTTCACGCCGCAGCGCCCCCCGCCCCGCCACCAGCACGCCGTTCCGGGCCCGCTCAGACGGGCCAAAGTCCGCCTCCGCCCCTGCGCCCGCACCATCGTCAAGGCTGCACACCTGGTGCACCAGCCCATGGTCGTGCAACACCCCGCGCAGCGCCCCGCCCATCGCCGACCGATACTCCAGCACCGCCACCACGTCCGCCCGCTGCTCCAAGAGCGACAACGCAATTTCCGGCATCCGCCGGCCTCCCCCGGCCAAAATGTTCCAGCTCACGATCCGCACACCCACGCCCCCCGCAACAGGCGCCCACCCACGCGAGCCGCGCGCCCCTCAACGAGTTGCCGTCGCCGCGCGCGCCCGCCCCCGCACAGCGATGCGCCCTAACCTCGCCCCATGTCTCCCGAGCCCGCCGCTCCCCCAAGCGACACGCCCCGCGAAACAACGAGTGACACGATGCCCACCGCCCCCATCGTCGCGATCACGCGCACCGTCCCCGGCCGGCCCGACGTCCCGGGCGCCCTCATCCGCACCCTCGGCCCCGACCTCGCGCCCCGTCCCCGCGTGCTCGATTTCATCGCCGGCGCGCACGCCGTCGTCACCATGTTCACCGACCGCGTCGACGACGAGTTTCTCGCCGCCGCGGGCCCGCAGCTCCGCGCCGTCTGCAACTTCGCCGTAGGCCACAACAACATCGACCTCGCCGCCTGCACCCGCCGAAACATCGCCGTCACCAACACCCCGGACGCCGTCACCGAGGGCACCGCGAACATCGCCTGGATGCTCATCCTCGCGGTTGCACGCCGCCTCATCCCCGCAGACCGCTTCGTCCGCTCCGGCGACTGGGAACGCCAGGGCCACCTCGGAATGGCCGACTTTTTGGGCCGCGACCTCACCGGACGCACCATCCTCATCGTCGGCGCGGGCCGCATCGGCCTCGCGGTCGCGCACCGCGCCCGCGCCTGGGCCATGCGGGTGCTCTACGTCGCGCGCACGGACCACGTCGATTTCGAGATCAGCCCCGTGGGCGCACGCCGCGTCTCCCTGCACGAGGGCCTCGCCGAGGCCGACGTCGTCAGCATCCACACCCCGCTCACCCCAGAAACCCGCCACCTGATCGCCGCCCCGCAGCTCGCCCGCATGAAGCCGACGGCGATTCTGGTCAACACAAGCCGCGGCCCCGTCGTCGACGAGGCCGCCCTGGCGCAGGCGTTGCGCGAGCGTCGTCTCGACGGCGCGGGCCTCGACGTCTTCGAGCACGAGCCCCGCGTCCATCCGGACCTCACGACGCTCGACAACGTTGTTCTGACGCCGCACATCGGCTCGGCCGAGCAACGCTGGCGCGAGGTGATGACGCGCATGGTCTGCGCCAACGCCGCCGCCGTGCTCGCCGGCCAGCGCCCGCCGAACCTGGTCAACACCGACGTTGTCCACAGTGACTGGGTGCAAGGCCCGGGCCAACGCTGAACCGACGCACACCGTGCGCTCAATCCTCGCCAGCAAACCGCCCGGCGACCCGCCCGCCGCCAAAGTGCAGCTCGAGGTAGCGAGCCACGTAGTCGACGATCGAGTCGGCCTCGGGGATATCCGGGTTGCTCGTCGGCCCGTTGGGCTCGAACCGCATGCCCTTGAAGCGCACCACCGCGTCCTGCACGCTCAGGCCGTGCTGCAAGCAGAGGCTGAACGCGCGGCAGAACGCCTGGCACATCCCGGAGAGGGCCGACCCTTCCTTTGAGATCTTCAAAAAGATCTCCCCCGGGTTCCCGTCTTCGTACAGACCGATCGTCAAGTAGCCCTCGTGGCGGGCCACCGAGAACTTGTGGGTCAGGCTCTGACGCGTGGCGGGCAAGCTGCGGCGGGCAACGACCATAAAACGCGGGTCCTCTTCTCGGCGGCCGTCTGGTCGCGGCACGGAATCGTCAGGCCGACCCGGCGGCGCACCATCCCGCGCTCCCTCGGAGGGATCTGCTGGGTCGTCGCGCCCCGGAACGTCGTGCCTGCCAAAGTCTGCCACCGCGGCCAGCGTAGCGAACACCCTCGCCCGGCCGCGACCGGCGCTCCGACGCCGGCCCCCGCCGGGGCAGTTGTCGATCGGTGGGACGGTCGCGGCCGATGCACAATTTCTCGGGCCTGCGTTCGGCTCCACCTCTGCCGGTTGGGCCGCGCAAATCCTGCGCTTCCCGCCACAGGATAGCCGGCCCTGTCGCACCCCGCGGTTCCGCGGCTATCCTCTCGGCATGCCGCGCGTCCCACGCATCCCGGCGCCGCCTCGGGCGGTGTCATTCGCCGCCATGTTGGTGGCCGTGGTGCTCTTGCCGGCGACGGTCGCGGGCCTCGGCGTCGTCGGGCTTGCCTCCCCAGCGCGTGGGGGTGTCGCGTGGCGGCTCGTGCCGGTCGCGATTTCCTGCGCGTTCCACGGATGGCCCGAACGGCCGGAGCGTGACGCCACGCCGGATGACCGTGCGACGGCGCACGCCGCAAGCCTGTCGACGCCCGCGCCGATCGCCGCGCTGGCCACGTGCCCGGTGCCGTCGTGGGATGCCCGCTCCGCCGCGTCGCGGGGCCTGGGCGACCTGCCGCCGCCGCGGCGCCGCTAACCGCCGGCGCGCGCCGGGTCGCGTCCCTTCGGCCCGCCGCGGGCGAGCCGACACCGTCGGACGCCGCCCGCCACGGCGAGCCGCGTGCCCGGGCTGTGGGCTCTCCGCATTGGAACGCGGCCCCACCGCACGGAACCCTCTCGCCCTCCCCAGCCCGTCCTCGCTTCCCGTCGCGTGCCCTTGTCGGCCGTCGAGGGGCCTCGCGGGTCGCGGGCGGAACCCTTGAATCGCGGGTCGCTGTGGTCGGTCGGGCGGGTGCATCCCCGCCGCTTCGTCCACAACGCAGCGGGCCGTTCCCGGCCTATCCCGCGACGCACCTCCCTGAACCCACCCACCGCCCGCCCTCGGCACGCGTTGCCGCGAGGGGCCCCGAGTCTTTGCCATGGCCAGCCAAGAAATCCCGTTCGTCGGCCCGATCCTGACCCGGCTGTTCGGCTCGTCCAACGACCGGCTGGTGAAGCGGTACACCATGCGTGTCGACCGCATCGCCGAGCTGGAGAGCGAGACGCGCTCGCACACCGACGCCGACCTTGCCAAGCGGTACGCGACCTTCCGCGACCGGCACGACAAGGGCGAGGACGCGGTGGACTACCTGATTGAGGTCTTCGCCGTCGCGCGGGAGGTGATGGACCGCTTCGTCGGCATCCGCAACATCTTCAACCCCGACCGCGGATTCGTGCCCACGGTGCTGCCGGCCGACGCGCAGCGGCTCTACGCAAAGGTGGCGGAGGAGATCGCGGCGACGCCCGCGGCCGAGCCGACGGGGCGTTTCCTGGGCTGCGCCGAGGCGGTGCCGTCGTGGCGGTTTGTGGATATCCCCGTGCGGCTCTACCAGGCGGTGCGGGAGGTGTACACGGAGAGCCGCCCGCCCTTCCGCGCCCGGCCCTTTGACGTGCAGCTCATCGGCGGCATGGTGCTGAGCCAGGGCAAGATCGCCGAGATGAAGACGGGCGAGGGCAAGACGATCGTCGCGCCGCTCGCCGCCGCGCTCGCCGCGACGGAGCGCATGCAGGTGCACGTCGTGACGGTGAACGACTATCTGGTGCAGCGCGACCGCGACTGGACCTTCCCGTTCTTCTACGGCCTGGGCCTGACGGTGGGGGCCATCCACCCCATCCACCAGCAGCCGGAGCCCGTGAAGCAGCAGATGTACCGCTGCGACGTGGTGTACGGCACGACGGCGGAGTTCGGCTTTGACTACCTGCGCGACAACATGAAGCGGGCCGTCGAGCAGCAGGTGCAGCGCAAGCGGCAGTTCGCCGTGGTGGACGAGGTGGACAGCGTGCTGATCGACGAGGCCCGCACGCCGCTGATCATCAGCGGCCCGGCGCACGACGACAACCCGCGGTACGACCTCGCGGACCGGCTGGCCCGCCACCTGCTGGAGAAGCAGAAGCCCTGGCAGGAGGCCGAGGACGAGGTGACGCGGAGCAAGGAGCGCATCAAGGGCCTGGAGGGCGACATCCGCCAGGTGCGCGACCGTGCCCGCGTGCCCGAGCTGCAAGCCGCGCTCGCCGAGGAGAAGTCGCGGCTGGTGTCGCTGGAGGAGGCCCGCGACGGGCACACGCAGTACTTCGAGCTGAAGCTGGACCGGCGCCAGGCGTATCTGACGCACGACGGCATCAGCGAGGCGCAGCGCGTCGCGGGGATGGGCTCGTTCTACGTGGGCGAGAACCAGGACCTGCCGCACCTGCTCGAGCAGGCCGTGCGGGCGCACGCGGTTTACCAGCGCGACAAGGACTACATCGTGATGGATCAGCCCGACCGGATGACGGGCCGGACGGAGCCTTCGATCGTGATCGTGGACGTGAACACGGGCCGGCCCATGGTGGGGCGGCAGTGGAGCGACGGCCTGCACCAGGCGATCGAGGCGAAGGAGAAGGTGCCGATCAAGCAGGAGACGCAGACGGTCGCGTCGGTGACGGTGCAGAACTTCTTCAAGATGTACAAGCGCATCGCCGGCATGACGGGCACGGCGGACACCGAGGCGCAGGAGTTCAAGGACATCTACGGGATGGACGTGGTGGCGATCCCGACGAACCGGTCGGTCGTCCGCCGCGACCACGACGACCTGATGTTCCTGCGCGCGAAGGACAAGTGGGAGGCGATCGTCGACGAGATCCGCCACTTCAACGACCTGGGTCGGCCGGTGCTGGTGGGCACGACGAGCGTTGAAAAGTCCGAGATGCTGAGCCGGATGCTGACGAAGAAGCACGGCGTGAAGCACGAGGTGCTGAACGCCAAGCAGCACGAGCGCGAGGCGCACATCGTGGAGGACGCGGGCCAGCTCGGGGCGGTGATGATCGCGACCAACATGGCGGGCCGCGGCACGGACATCAAGCTGGGGCGAAGCGACCGCGCGGCGCTGCTGGACCACTGGCTGCGGCGGGGCGTGGCCGGGCGGGGCCTGACGCCCGAGTCGAGCGAGCAGGAGCTGCGTGAGAACGTCTTCCGCAAGATCGCCTCGGAGGAGCTGAAGGACGAGATGCGCGACCAGGGCCTGAGCAAGGCCGACCTCACGGGCATGCCGTTCGATGAGCTCGAGCTGCGGCTCTTGCGGCACTGGGCGGCGAAGAACACGTGGCTCGCGCCCAAGCAGATCGAGACGCTCGGCCGCGAGCAACTGATGAGCGAGCTCGACGCGTCGGGCCGCATCGGCCTGCACCGCGTGCGGTGGTATCAGGGCGTCGAGGACCTGGGCGGCCTGCACGTCATCGGCACCGAGCGGCACGAGAGCCGCCGCATCGACAACCAGCTCCGCGGGCGGTCGGGCCGTCAGGGCGACAAGGGCTCGAGCCGGTTCTACGTGAGCCTCGAAGACGACCTGATGAAGATGTTCGCCGGTGAGACGACGCAGCGCCTGCTCGCCCGCATGGGCATGCGCGAGGGTGACGCGATCGAGCACCCCTGGCTCAGCAAGAACGTCGAGAACGCGCAGCGCAAGGTCGAGGAGCGCAACTTCCAGATGCGCAAGAACATCCTCGAGTACGACGAGGTGATGGAGCACCAGCGCCGCTACTTCTATGGGCTGCGGCAGCGCGTGCTCGAGGGTCGCAACCTGCGCGGTCTCATCTTCGACTACATCGAAGAGGCGATCGACGACGCCGTCGCCGAGATGATGGACGTGGAGTACCCCGCGATCTGCGCCGCCGAGCACGCGCGGCGGCTGATGGACTGCCCCATCCCGCACGAGCGGCTCCGCGGCAAGGACCTGCGCGAGCTGGAGGAGACGATCCGCCGCATCGCGAAGGACGAGGCGGCCGCGACCATCGGCGTCACGCTGGGCGAGTACATGCCGGTGGAGGGGTCCGAGGTCTCGGTCGACTTTGACTCGGCGGGCCTGATCAAGTGGGCGAAGGACGCGTTCGGCGTCGAGCTGCACGCGGCCGAGCTGCGCGAGGGCGGGGCCGCCGAGCGACGCCACGTGCGGGACATGCTGGAGAAGGCCGCGATGGACCGCATCGACGCGGTCGACCTCTCGGGCATCGTGGCGTACGTGGAGCGGAACTACGGCGCACGGCAGTTGTCGGAGTGGGTGGCGCGGAAGTTCGGGTTCGAGGTGTCGGTGGACGAGCTGATCGCGGCGCACGCCGACGCGAAGAACGAGGGCCGCAAGGCCCGCGACCCGATCCTCGCGAAGGCCCGGGAGCTCTACGCCCGCCGCGAGGTGGAGTACCCCGTCGAGTTCGTCATGGAGATGACGATGGTGACGGCACGCGTGGACCCCGCGCGGGCCTTCGACGAGCTTGCGCTGTGGTCGCGCCGGCGCTTCGGCGTGGGCCTCACGCCCGACGAGATCAAGCGCACCCCGCCGCAGCAGATGCGGCAGCGCTTCCTTGAGATGCAGCGGAAGTTCGTCGAGGAGGACCGCCTCGGCGCCGCCGTGGCCGAGGCCGTGCAGATCACGTCCGACGACGACCTCGACGTGTGGATGCGCAAGCGCTACGAGGCGGGCGTCACGGAGCGCATGCGCTGGCTCTCGGGCGAGGAGCGTGAGGACGCCGTCCGGGCCCGGCTTGAGAACCTGCTGCGCACGGAGCTCATCTACTTCGAGCGCACCGTGCTGCTCGACATCCTCGATTCGTCGTGGAAGGACCACCTCTACGCGATGGACCAGCTGAAGGACACCATCTCGTACCGCGCCTTCAGCCAGCAGGACCCGCGCATCCAGTACAAGCGCGAGGGGTCGCAGCTCTTCACCGAGTCGCTCGAGGGCATCCGCGACCGCGTCACCGACCTCATCTTCAAGGCCCGCCTCAGCCCCGCTCTCGCCGCGCAGCGCATGGGCGCGCCGGGCGGACCCCCGGTTGGCCTGCCCCGGCCCGTCGGCCCCGCGCCGATCGCCGCGCCCCCGGTCGCCCCGGCTCCCCGGCCCGTGCCGCCGCCCGCGGCCGGCGCTTCGCCCCCAGCCGGCGCTTCGCCCGCGGTCAGTCCGTCGCCCGCCGGCGGCATGCTGACCGGGCCCGGGGGGTTCCCGAAAATCGCCGCCAACAGGCCGCCAGCTGGCCCGACCCCGCCGCCCGCGAGCGGCGATGGTGGGGGGGCGTAAGGCATCGGCCGGCCCCGCGGGATCCCCGCGGCCCGGATCCCGTATAACACCGGTCCCCGGAGACGGTGCCACGCCACCGTCCCCGGGCCCCCGGGCGACGGCGCCGCGCCGCACAGCGCGTCGAGCACCCGTGTCGCCCATGGAGCATGCGCATGCCACGCCACACCCGCGCGCCCCGCGCGTTCACGCTCATTGAGCTGCTCGTCGTCATCGTGATCATCTCGATCCTGATCGCCGCCGTCCTCGCCGTGGGCCGCGGCGTCATCCAGGGCGGCGAGGGCCGCTTCACGACCGACACGATCCGCACGGTCGACCTCGCGCTGGGGCAGTTTCTGATCGACACCGGCGAGCCCGTCCCCGAGCAGATCGACCTCGCCTGGGACGTGAACGGCGACGGCACCCGGGCCCCCAACGAGGGCAGCGTCTTCTTCCTCTTTGACGGCGTCGTCATCCGCGGCAACGAGCGCGACCGCACCTACAACCCCTCCATGGCCGTCTTCATCCAGGCGGCGGAGCAGGCCAACCTCGGCTCCATCTTCGCCGGCGTCCCCGAGAAGCAGCTCGTCAGCGACCGCTGGGACTTCGACCAGCCCGACCCCGCCGCCCAAGACCCCGACGTCAACGCCCCGCACGTCGAGCTCCGCACAATCCGCGACGCCTGGGGCAACCCGCTCCGCTTCGTCCACCCCGCGTGGGACGGCATCCAAACCCGCGAGACCAGCCGCACCGCCTACACCGGCCGCCTCCCCGCCGTCCCGGGCCAGGGCTTTGACCCGACCGACCCCGCCGGCGAGAACCCCATCGCCATCGACCCCACCGGCCCGCGCCCCATCGCCCGCAACATCCGCCGCAACTGGATCTCCCCCGAGCAACGCACCGCCAACACCGCCCTGAAGGACGTCAAGGGCGACTCCGACGGCGGCCAGTGCCCGGACAACCGCCCGTACATCTACTCCGCCGGCCCCGACGGCGACCCCTCCACCCTCGAGGACAACATCTACACCACCCCCCCGCAGCGTCCCCGCTTCGCCCCCTGAGGCACGCGGCGACCACGCGGCCCGCCGAACCCGGCCCATCGTCCGAAAGCCGAAAATGTCCACCCTCGCCGCGGCCGCCGCCCGCCCAACGCGCCGAGCGGCTATCATCGTCCCGCCGGGGCCCGAAGCCCGGTGACGGACAACCCGGGGTGTAGCGCAGCTTGGTAGCGCGTCTCGTTCGGGACGAGAAGGTCGCAGGTTCGAATCCTGTCACCCCGATTGCTTTGTGTTTCAGGCCACGATGTCTAGACGAGGCGGCGACGCTGCCGAGATGATCGCCGATTGCGCACCTTGCCACGGCGTTTGACTGAGCGCTGCAATACACTACCGGGATGCCACGGGCCGCGCTTGAAAGTCCCTTCAGCCAGAGCACCATCACTGCATTGGCCGAGGCCGTAACCGGCGGGTCTGGTCGGGATCAGGCACGACGTGTCGGGAAGTACCGAAGCGGCCCCGAACTAGCACTCTTCTTCGGTCAGTTGAACATAGAACTCAACATCGGAAGCGCGTCACGCGTGCCAACGGTGCTCGACGCGCTGGCTTGCGAGAACAAACGGCCTGAGGGTAGAGCCAACATCATCAGGATCATCGAAGCCTGTGCCGACCCTCGTGAGTACCTCGACGACCAACAGAAGCTAGCAGAGGTCGTCGAGTACATGAATAAGCGACTCAAGCTTGACGGATACGAACTGCGTGAGAAGGGTCAAGTATTCAAGATAGTGGCCCTAGCAACGAACGCGGTGGCCGCGGCGGCCTTAAGGGACAAGGCACGGAACCTCGATCTCGATTCAGTACACGCCGATTTCGAGCGGGCACTAACACAGGCCGACTCTGATCCGGCCGATGCAATTACGGCAGCATGTTCGACCGTCGAGAGCGTCTGCAAGTGCATCCTCGATGAGATGGCTAAGCCATACCCGACGAGAAAAGACGTCAGGGGACTGGTAGGCGAGGTCGCTGAGCACCTCAGCCTGTCGCCGGGTCGAGACGACCTTCCCAAAGAATGGGAGCAGGACATTCGCACTATTCTGTCCGGCCTCTTCAATGTGATCAGCGGGATCGGATCGCTGCGTACCCACGCGGGGGACGCCCACGGCAAAGGAAAAAAACTGGTGCCCGTCGACGCGCGCATCGCTCGCTTAGCAATCCACGCCGCAAGCACTGTTTCACTTTTCTACATCGACACTTGGCAGCGTTCGGTGGCAAAGAAGCCGAAGCGATAGGCCGGTAGCCGCCGCCATGTTTGAAGTGGATTACTTCGGATCCTGCCAGTTTGCCATTATTCACGGGCACCGATTCGCGTACCGAGCTGGTTGCGGCTTTCTGGGTGCCACGTCAGGATTCCTTGCGCGAAGAGTTTAACTGGCGTACTTTCAACCCGATTCTGAGAACGTTGATGTCCTCGGCAGGGGCGGGGCCCATTTGAATGTCTGGCACGGTCCCGGCGGTTCTCTCCGTGCCGAACTCGCCGAAGGTGGCCGAGCCCATGGTCAAGCCGGTCGCAACTCGCGACGGCCTCCTGTGGAGCCGCCGTCACTCCGGGCACGACGGCGCATCCCGGGACGCGACGCCGCGCAGCAAGGGTCACACCTGTGCATGTTCGCAGCAACACGAGAGGCGTAAGCGTCAAGACGCCTCGTGCCGCGGCTCAACGCATCCGCATCGAACCGAAGCCAGAGCGTCGGTGCGTGCTCAGACGTTCCGTGCGATCAAGAAGACCACTCCGTTCAGCCCGAGATAGCAGAGCGGAAACAACCACCGGCACCGGCGATCGAGGCGATCGGCCGCCGCCTCGCGGCCTTGCTTCCCCAGCCCGCCCACAACCAGATTGACGAGCACCGTGGCGCACATCGTCAGGAAGCTGATGTTGAGAAACGCGTGCATGAGCGTGAAGTAGGCGATTCGGGGCATGTGATCGCTCATCACGATCTGGTAGGCCACGCCCGTCAGAATGCCGATGAACGACACGCTGATGCGATCGCCGGGCGAAGATCGATCCATCCAAAAGACGGCGAACGAGAGAAGCACGATGATCATCAACGGAAAGACGATGAGCCGCACAATGTAGAACGGCTCGCGCTGCACCTCGACGCTGAACGCGAACGAGGACGATACGCCCGGGTTTCCAGCGTAGGTTGTCTCACGTTCCCGCACGTCCATCGTGATCGCGGTGACATTCCACTGGGGCACTTCAATCGATGGGCCGCCGTCGGCGGACGAGCCGTTTTCCATCAAGACAAACACGACTTCGTCGCGATGAAAGCCGAGAACCTCAAAGACCGCTTCGAGCCGGTGTGCATCGAGTGGGAACCGCCGCATGTTCAGGTCTGATTCCGCGGCGGCGTTGAGCGTGCTGACGAGCGTCGATGTCCCGTCCGGCGTGACGCGCAGCACAACCCCGCTGGTCTGAAACAGCCCGGACTCATTCGTGAGGATCACCTGTGGGTACCAACCGGTTGCGACTTCATCGAACTGGTAGGCACCCTGGAACACCTTTTCGCTCGCGCCCTCGACCGCTGGATCGAACGCTTGGCGTGGATCGTTCCACTGAAGCGTGAGCACGCCGGTGAACTCGAACGTTTCCGCCTCGTCATTGATCTCGTTGATGTTGTGCAGATCGAAGCGGGTCCGGACCACCACGGGCCCATTGGCCATTGGCGGACCGAGAAGGTGAGCCTGCGTCGAGGTGTGACGCGCCGTGGTGTCGCCGGCTTCGGTCACGGGTTGCATCGCCTGGGCACACGCCCAGCCGCCGATGAGCGCGAGCCAGGCCGAGATGAGTTGAAACGCCCTGTGCATCTGTTGCGTCCTCGGAATGTCGCCTCGCTGCGATGAAACCCGCCTTCGCGGCGATACGCGAAACACTGCTCTGCGCAGGGCCGGAACGCCCAAGAAGCGACCTTTGAGTGCCGCCGCTTCGCACCGATGGTGGGCGCTGTTGCCTATTCCCACGCCAGCCGCGCCATGTACAACCCCTCCCGGTCCCACCCGCAGTTCGTGATGTACCACTGCCCGTCCGCGTCTTCGATCAGTTCTGGCGCGTGCACCTTCAGCTCGGTTACGAGCTGCTCCCTCGGAAAGTGCAGCGGGTCGCGCAACCAGTACACGTGCGTCTTGTCGTACGCCTCCATCGCCAGCGTCACGAACAGGTAGTACACCCCGTCGCGCAGGATGACCTGAGGGCTCTCCGCGTTCCCCGCCCAGTGCCCCCCCTCGGCCTGCACGTGCGCGATGGTCGCCCCGCTCCAGTGCTTCAGGTCCGGGCTCGTGCGCACGCCGACGGCGGATCGCAGGTCCACCTCGTTCACCGTCCGCGTGAAGTACCAGTGCCACGTCTCGCCGAAGCGTGTGACAAACGAGTCCCGCGCGTGCCCCGGGTCGCTGAAGATCGGGTTCAGCCCGTCCCGCTCCCACGCAAAGCCGTCCGCCTCGCCGCTCCGCGCGATGTGCATCGTGCCCCACGAGGCCCACCGCTCGGCGTTCTTGTGCATGTTCCCCGCGTTGTAGAACATCCAGAGCCGCCCATCGATGCGCAGCGCGTGCGGCGCCCAGATCACCGCCTCGCGCCCCGGCACGGCCTGCATCGCGTACCCGTGGTCCGCCCAGGGCCCACCGCCCCACAGCGTCGGCGACGACGCGTGGAAAAACTGCTTTTCGTTCTGCCACGGCTTCGGCTCGCCGTGCCAGATGATGCCGTACGCGTGCCACCGCCCCGTCGCGTCGCGCACCAGCGTGTGGTCGTTGCAGTACCACTCCCCCTTGTGCTCGTCCCGCGCGGTGTTGGGATCAAAGAAGTGCACCCAGTCCCCAACAATCCGCGGCACCTGAATCCCCAGCCCCGAGTCCGCCGCTCCGCGCACGCCCGGCGCGCCCCCGGGCGGCAGCGCCGCCGCCGCCGCGACCGAGCACCCGGCCACGAGCAAGCCCCGCACAATCGTTCGGGAACCGTTCATGTCGGATGCCCCTTCCGTCCCGCGTCCCCAACCGCCGTCGAACCGCCACGCCGCCATGTCCGGAGCCTACCGCCACAACGGCCAACACCCCCGGCTCACCCCCCTGCTGTGACAGCCGCGTGGCAGAAACGGACCCGGCGCCGCACGAACAAGACACAAAAACGCAATCTGGGCCTTCACAGCCGCCCGGTGTCGTGATAGTCTGAAAGTGGGGGGGGAAGTCCCCCACACGAGAGACCTGCCCGCCGGCCGAGACACCGGGGGCTTCGAGGGACAAGATCATGAAGAGCGCGATCATTCTCGCCATCGCGGCCGGCACGGCCGTCGCGTCGCCCACCACCATCAACGGCAGCGGTTCCTCCTCCGGCACCGGAGGCGGTTTCGGCGGCGTCATCGGCAACGGCTCCACCGTCGACGTCACCACCAACGAGTCGGGCGACGTCAACATGCGCCTCTTCCGCGGCGCGGGCCAGCTCTTTGACGTCGCCGTCATCTACATCGACTCCGTCGCCGGCGGCATCACCAACACCAGCCAGAT
>CAZCBN010000085.1:0-13262 GCA_964496975.1 uncultured Phycisphaeraceae bacterium | reverse complement strand
GCATCGGCGCGACGACGTTCGACGAGTACCGCAAGTACATCGAGAAGGACGCGGCCCTGGCCCGCCGCTTCCAGTCCATCCCCGTGGACCCACCCAGCAACGACCAGACCTTCGAGATCATCAAGGGCCTGCGCGACAAGTACGAGGAGCACCACCGCGTCCGCATCACCGACGCGGCGATCAAGGCGGCGGTCGAGCTCAGCGGCCGCTACATCACGGGCCGCGTGCAGCCCGACAAGAGCATCGACGTGATCGACGAGGCGGGCGCCCGCGTCCGCATCAAGAGCATGACCAAGCCGCCGAACCTCGCCGAGCTGGAGGCCGACATCGAGCGGCTCAGCGTCGAGAAGGACGAGGCGGTGAAGGACGCCGACTACGAGAAGGCGGCCGAGCTGCGCGACAAGGCCGAGCAACTCCGCAAGAAGAAGGAGGAGATGCAGGCCGAGTGGCGGGCCCGGAGCCAGGAGGTCGACGGCGTCGTCGACGAGGAGGTGATCGCCGAGGTCGTCAGCCGCATGACGGGCGTCCCCCTCACCCGCCTCGAGAAGGCCGAGGCCGCGCGCCTGCTGGAGCTCGAGAAGGAGCTGCACAAGAAGGTCATCAGCCAGGAAGAGGCGATCAAGGCGATCAGCAAGAGCATCCGCCGCGCCCGCGCGGGCCTGAAGGACCCCAAGCGGCCCATGGGCTCGTTCATCTTCGTCGGCCCCAGCGGCGTCGGCAAGACGCTGCTCAGCAAGGCCCTCGCCGAGTTCATGTTCGGCAACGAGGAGGCGCTCGTCCACCTCGACATGTCCGAGTACATGGAGAAGCACAACGTGAGCCGCCTCGTCGGCGCGCCCCCCGGCTACGTCGGCTACGAGGAGGGAGGCCAGCTCACCGAGCAGATCCGCCGCCGCCCCTACTCCGTCGTGCTGCTCGACGAGGTTGAGAAGGCTCACCCCGACGTCTTCAACATGCTCCTCCAGATCATGGAAGAGGGCCGCCTGACCGACTCGTTCGGCCGCCACGTCGACTTCCGCAACTGCGTGCTCATCATGACGAGCAACATCGGGGCCGACCTCATCAAGGGCGGCGGCGGCTTCGGCTTCGCCCCCAAGGGCGGCGCGCACAACCACGAGAACGTCAAGTCGATCCTCATGAAGGAGATCGAGCGCTTCTTCCGCCCCGAGTTCATCAACCGCCTCGACGACGTCATCGTCTTCCGCCCGCTCACGCGGGAAGACCTCGTCCAGATCGTCGAGTACGAGGTGGGCAAGGTCTCCAAGCGGCTGAAGGAACAGGGCTTCAACGTCGCCCTCACCCAGGCCGCCAAGGACTTCCTCATCGAGAAGGGCTACAACCCCGACTACGGCGCCCGCCCCCTCCGCCGCGCCATCGGCTCGTACATCGAGGACCCGCTCAGCGAGCTCCTTCTCTCGGGCGACCTGCACGGCAAGGGGGCGATCGAGATCGACCGCGTGGCCGAGGAGGACAAGCTCACGTTCCACGCCGCCGACCTGCCGCAAGAGCCCGCGCAGCCGAGCGACAAGCCCGTGAGCGCCGGCTCAACCTGAGCCCGACCGCCCAACCCGGGCGTGCCACACCAACGAAAAACGCGGCCCCGGCCTCCCATCGGAAGCCGGGGCCGCGTTGTTTTTGATGTCGCTGCGTGACGCTGGTCGGTCGCGAGTCCGGCGCTGGGTCGCGGCGCCGGCCCTCCCGATCACCGACGGCGACGCGTCGCCGCGAGGCCCGCCGCGGCGAACGCCGCGAACGCGCCCGGCGCCGGCACGAGGAACGCCGAGCCGTCGCCCGAGCGCACCGTCACGGTGTAGCCGCCGGTGTCGCCGCTCTCGAACGTCGTCGCGACGATGAAGTACGTTTCGCCGGCCGTCAGCGACGCCTCGAAGCTGGACACGAACAGGCTGCCGAAGTCGTCGTTGCCCTCGATGCCGTTGTCGCGGGGGGCGGCGGGGTTGAACTCGTCATAGAGGAAGAGGAAGCCGTCGAAGCCGGCCCACTCGGCGAGGAACGTGTAGCTCCCGTTCCCCGTGACGCCGATCTCGTACACGTCGAAGAACACGTTGCTGCCAATGCCGCTGAGCCCAGAAAAATCCTCGAAGGCCCGGTTGTACGCCGGGTCGGACTCCTCGATCGCCCCGCTGATGACGAGCTGCGCCTGCGCGCTCGCCGCCAACGCCAACACCGCCGCCGTCGTCATGGCCTTCATCATGTCTGGTCCTCCTCGTGTCTTGCGCCCGGCGTGATGACGCCGCGGCACCCCTCCGCCGCCCGCGAACGTCGCGGGCAGCCCCTGTCGTTCCGCACTTGGGAACACAACACCCCATCACCCGCGGCGGCAGAACGAGGCCCCGCGGGTCGCAGCGATGCGGGCCACCCACCTCTTTTGGTGGTCCGTTGCCCGCCACGCGAACGTACGGTCCTCTGGGCCTTCCACCAAGGGCTTTCTGTGGCAGGAACACAAAACCCACTGTTTTCGGGCGGTCATGCCCCACCCGCTTGGCCAGATCGCCGCGCGGGCCAAGGTCCGAACAAAGCCCGATGATCCCGCGAAACGCGGTGAAAACGGCCCTCACGCCGTCACAGGATCATGGGGGAGGTCGACCGTGTATCCCGGTAAAACACCGAGTTTCACAATCGGCAAGCGACTCACGAAGAATTTTTGTTGTTGCTGCCGAAGGCGCCGGTATCATCCAAATCGGGGGTCGGCGTGGCCGCTCCCCCGAGCACGGGAGTGCAGCCTTCGCTGGTGGGGGCTCCGTGCGGGGTGGGAAACCACCCGCCAGTGTCGAGATCAACGAGACAGAGAGGCATGATCATGAAGACCCTGATGACGATCGCCGCGGTGGCCGCATGCGCCGGCGCCGCCAACGCACAGTTCAGCACCACCTTCGCCGGCCCCGCAAACTCGGTCGGCGCCTTGGGTGCCGCGGGCAACTTCGTCGGCACCGCCACCTACATGGGCCCCTCCACCATCTTCGGCAGCCTCCGCATCACCGGCACCCTCTCCGAGGTCAACACCTCCACCTTCGCCAGCGAGGCCCGCTGGAACGTCGACAACCTGTCGTACGCCGGCGGCGGCATCAACTACCAGAGCACGACGACGAACGGCTTCACCGGCTCGCTCCCCATCGACGCCACCTTCGGCGGCCTCACCTGGGCCAACACCGGCGACACCTTCCGCTACGAGGCCTTCGAGTCGTTCAACGACTCGGGCGTCGACTCCGCCTGGACCAACACCACCCTCGCCTTCGGCGCCGCCCCCACCATCACCGACCTCGGCTTCCTCGGCAATCCCGGCACCTTCTCCTTTGACACCTTCGGCTCCAGCTTCGACACCGAGCTCGCCGTCTACACCGCCGACGGCACCCTCATCGCGACAAACGACGACGCCGTCGGCCTGCAGAGCGCCATCTCCGGCGTCTTCGGCGCCGGCTCGTTCTTCGTCATCGTCGGCGGCTTCAACTCGGCCTTCGCCGACGGTGCCGCGGTCGGCGGCACCGCCACCGGCAGCTTCCTCCTGAACTCCGCCGGCGGCGTGCAGACCGGCACCCTCGCCGCCGGGCAGCTCGCGGTCTTCTCCTTCACCACCGTCCCCGCGCCCGCCACGGCCGCCGCGTTCGGCCTGGGCCTGCTGGCCGCCGGCCGTCGCCGCCGCTGAGCACCGCCCGCGCGGGGCCACCCCCACGCGGCGTTCCGAATCGCGATGCAGGGCATCTCCGCCGCGGCGCTCCCCATGGGCGCCGCGGCGTTTTTCATTGTGCACGGCCGCTCCGGTGGAACCGCCGCACCCGATCCGCCGCGGACGCCGCCCCACGCCCGGCCTCGCGGGGCCACCCACGCCGGCACGGGCCGCGGCAACGCCGTTCGATCACGGCACCATGCACGCCGATCGGGTTGAGTCACAGACTTCGCGCACGGACTTCGTCCGCAGCGCGGTCCGTCAATCAGCCCGCCGACTCGGCCCGCCGCATGACATCACCGCGCCGAAACACCGCAGGGCAAGGCGTCATGACAAGCTCGCATGATTATGCAACTACTATGCAAATACACACGAAACCACCGGCCCGAAGCGGCCGCCGTGACGCGAAGAAACACAAAGGGTTCAAAAAAAAATGCCGGACGTCGCCGGGCCGAAGCCCGGCGACGCCGGCGGGAGAGCAGGAAGCCTTGCCTACCCCATGTCGTTGGCTTCAGGCCACGAAAGGGTTTGCAGGGCTTTCCGCTCGCCTTGCCCGCGGTCCGGGGCGATGCGAAACATCGTACACCGGGTCGGGCCGTTTGTCAAGTCCAGTTTCCCCACGGTCGATCAGACCGGGAGGTATGGCTTCTTGGCCATGCAAGGTTAGCCAGATCTGAACGCTTCTGCAACTGTCTCGACAAAAAACGACGGACCATCCGGCAAGATTCCACACCTCTCGGACGTTTCGCCCGGCATAGCCACAAACTTGTGCCACGGCGCGGGATACCGCGCTGTCTTGTTGCCGTGCCTTTTCGGAGTTCGGCCTCGCCTGTCCTCCGTCGGCCCCGGGCCATCCCTCGCGCCGCGTCTGACTCGCTTTGACAAGCCCGGACCCCTCACCCGCAGCCTCGTCGCGCTTCGCCGGTAGCATCGTGCCATGCCGATCCTTCTTCGGTGGCTGTTGCGTCTGGGTCCGCTGAACCCGATCGCGGTTCGGCTCGTGCAGAACGGCTCGCGCCGGTCCAAGCATTTTTATGTGCGCACGGTCTATCTGGCCGTGCTGATCATCGTGCTGCTCTGGTCGCTGCTGCTGAACGCGGCGGGGGGCCAGCCGAGCTACCGCGAGCTGGCCGAGGCCGGGGCGTCGAGCTTCACGGTGATCGCTTACATCCAGATCACGCTCATCTGCATCCTGAGCCCGGTCTTCATGGCCGGGGCGATCGCGCAGGAGAGCGACCCGAAGACGTGGGACATCCTGCTCACCACGCCGCTGGGCCCGGGGCAGATCGTGCTGGGCAGCCTGCTGGGCCGGCTCTTCTTCGTGCTCGCCCTGCTCTTCAGCAGCCTGCCCCTGTTCGCCCTGACGCAGTACTTCGGCGGCGTGCCGGGGCGGTCGATCTTCGCCAGTTACCTCGTCGCCGCCGGCGCGGCCGTCGTGGTGGGCGCAACGGCCATCTCGCTCTCGGTCAGCCGCCTCGTGGGCCGCCGGGCGGTCTTCACGTTCTACGTCTCGGTCGTCAGCTACCTCGCCGTCACCGCGGCGACGGACGCCCTCATCCGCGGCGGCGGCGGGGGCGCCGGGCCCGCGGGCGACGGCGTCACATGGATGACCGGCCTCAACCCCTTCCTCGCCCTGCACGCCCTGCTCAACAGCGAGACCTACCCCCGCGCCACGCCCGGAACCTTCAGCGGCCTCACCGCGCTCTTCCTCGAACGCCCCGTCACGGCGTGGTGCGCCGCCTCAGGGGCCGTCAGCGTGGTCCTCGTCGCGGCCAGCACCGTGACGGTCCGCCTGGGCGGGCTGCAGGCGCTCGCCCGTCCGTCGACGCGGCGGGCCCCGTGGTACCGCCGCGTGCTGGGCCTGGGCGGCAAGGGCGCCGAGTACCGCCCCCCGCGCGCCGTCTGGCCCAACCCCATCGCCTGGCGCGAGGCCGCCTCGCGCAACAGCACCCTGTGGCGCATCCTCGCCCGCTGGCTCTTTGTGCTGGCCGGCGCGGCGGCGGGCGTGGTCTTCATCATCCTCTTCCACGTCGGCACGCTGGGCGTCAGCCAGTTCCGCCTCATCCTGCTCGCCGCCACGTGGACCGAGGCCGCGGTCATCTGCCTCGTCGCGATCAACATGGCCGCCACCGCCGTCAGCCGCGAACGCGAGGACGGCACGCTCGACCTGCTGCTCACCACGCCCATCACGCCGGGCGCGTACCTCTTCGGAAAGCTGCGGGGCCTCGTCACCTACCTGCTGCCGCTGCTCGCGGTGCCCATCGGCACGCTGGCGCTCGCGGGGCTGTACGTCCTGGTCGGGGGCCTGGGCCGCGTCGGGGGCGTCGGCACGCCGGTGAACATCGTGGGCTCGGGCATCACGAACCTGAGCGCCGCCCTCGGCGCCCCGACCGCCGCGCCGGTCTCGGCCCAGGTGCCCGTCGTGCTCCCCGAGGCGGGGCTGCTCGCCGTTCTCGTGCTGCTCCCCTTCGCCGCCTTCTGCGTCATGATCGGCCTGCAGTGGAGCCTGAAGAGCAAGGGCACTATCGCCTCGGTCATCGGCACGGTCGCCGTGGTCGGCATCGTGGCGGGCGTCGTCGGCGTCTGCGGCTGGCAGGCCGGCTCCGACGTGCAGTTCCTGGGCCCGGCGCTCGCGGGCCTCAGCCCCGCCACCGTGCTCTACGCCGCGATCAACCCCGAGTCGGCCCTCGCCGCCACGCTCCTCTCCGCGCCCGAGGGCGGGGGACAGGCACGCATCGGCCTGCTCATGGGGGCGGCCATCGCCGCCGCGCTGTACGCGGGCGTGGTGCTCGCGGTGCACAGCTCGATGGTCCGCGGGTTTGACTTCACCGTCCGCCGCCTCGCCGGCAGCCGCTGAGCCGCGCCTGACTCTCCGCGCCGCCGATCTCGCCGCGCCGCCGGCCGGGCCGCGCCGCCGGTCAGCCGGCCGCCGACGCGGGCTCTCGCCGCAACACCAGCAGCGTGCAATCGTCCGCCATCGAGCCCCCGCCGACGTGCGCCCGCACCGCCTCTCGCACGGCCTCCGCCACGGCCTGCGCGCCGCGCGGCGCGTGCGTCATCAGCAGCTCATCCACCTTCGACAGGCCGAGATGCCGGCCTGAGGCGTCGCTCGCCTCAAAGATGCCGTCGCTCACCACCAGCAGCACATCCCCCGGCGCAAGCGGGATCTCCGCCGCCGCGCGGGGGCCCAGGTCGGCGTCGATGCCCAGGGGCCACGCCTCCGTCTCCGGCTTCTCGATCCGCGCCGGCCCCGCCGCGCTCGCCGCGCGCCACACGAGCACCGGCCCCTGCCCCGCGCTGAACGACAGCACGCTCCCGCGCGGCCCGTCCAGCACGCCGAGCCACGCCGTCACAAACCGGCCCATCGGCAGGTGCTGGTGCAGCCGCTGGTTCACCACGCGCACAACGCGGTCCAGCCCGCCGCCCATCGAGAGCGCCGCCCGCACCGCCGATTGGAGCTGCGTCACCGCGAGCGCCGCGCCCACGCCGTGCCCCGTCGCGTCGGCCAGCAGCAGCAGCGCCCGGTCCGCCTCGCCCTCGCTGACGAGCGACACGCCGCCCGCGGGGTCCGCCACCAGCCCCGCGACGTCGTACGTGTCGCCCCCGGTCTCCTCCGTCGGCTCGCACCACGCCGCGATCTCGTACCCCGGCACCACGAGCCCGCCGCCCGGCAGCGTCGCCCGCTGGATGTCCTGCGCGATGCGCAGGTTCTCCTTCAGTTGCCGGTTCAGCTTCGCGTGCACGCTGTCGTACCGCCGCAGCAGCGACACGAGCCCCAGGCCCGTCACGCCCAGCACCACCGCCAGCGCCGCGCCCGACGTCCACCACACCACCCGCGTCTTCTCCGCCGACACCCGCACCAGCCCGCGCTGCGGCTGGTGCACCAGCAGACGCAGGTCGGTCCCCGCGAGCCGCTTGGTCGCCACGTAGTGCGTCCCATCGGCGGTGAAGTCAATCCGACCGCTCACCACCGACTCGCTGTCGTCGTTCAACGCCTCGATGGCCGTGCGCGTCTCCTCCGCGTCGCGGCCCACTTTCAGCAGCTCTCCCCCGAGATTCGCGAGCTTGAGCATCGGGTCGCGCCGGATGTCGGGGTGGCACAAGATCTTGCCCTCCCGGTTCACCAGGCACGCAAAGCCCTCCGCCGGCAGGTCGTTCAGCCCCTCGATCACGCCCTGCAGCTTTTCCCACTCGGGCGTCCCGATCATCACATCGCGCGAGATCTCCTCGGGCAGCAGGTCCGCCACCCGCTCGGCCAGCCGCGCGTTCTGCTCGATCACCTGCTCCTCGATCGCCCGGCTGAACGAGTCGCGCACCACGCGGAACGCCGCCACCCACCCCACCAGCATCACGCCCGCCTGCACCGACAGCGCGGCCAGCACCAGCACCCCGCGGCTCGCGATCGTCCGCCCGCGCCCGCGCGGCCCCGGCCCGCCTCTTCCCCCAGCGCCGACGCGATGTCGTCCGTTCTGTGCCACGCGCCTACGCCTCCGTGCCGAGGCGGCCCGTCGCCGCGCCCCGCGCACGACACGTGAACCCGCGCCGCCGCCGTTTCCTTCCCGCCAACCCGCCGCCCCCCCACCACCACCGGGGCGTGCCCCGCCGGCCCTCGCCTACGAAAACTGCCGCCGCATCCGCGCCGTGGGAATGTTCATCAGCCCGCGATACTTCGCCACCGTCCGCCGGGCGATCTCAAACCCCTTCTCGTTCAGCAGCTTCACCAGCGCCTCGTCGCTCAGCGGGCTCGCCTTGTCCTCCCCGTCGATCAGCTCCCGCAGCGCCGCCTGCACCGCGTCCGCGCTCACCTCTTCCCCGCTCTCCGTGCTCAGCCCGCCCGTAAAAAACTGCCGCAGCGGCACCACGCCCCGCGGCGTCATCAGGTGCTTGTCCGCCACCGCGCGGCTCACCGTCGCCACGTGCACCCCGAGCCGCTCCGCCACCAGCGTCATCGGCAGCGGCTTCATCGCCCCGGGCCCATAATCAAACCAGTCCCGCTGCTCCTCCAGCACCGCCCCGATCACCCGCAGCAGCGTCGCCCGCCGCTGCTCCACCGCGTCCAGCAGCCACTGCGCGTTGCTCAGGTTCGTCTTCAAAAAGTCCCGGTCCCGCTTCGGCAGGTTGCGGTCCTTCGACAGCAGCGCATACTCCCGGTTGATCCGCACCTGGCTCAGCCGCGGGTCGTTCAGATACGCCACATACCGGTCGTTGTCCTCGTCAAACTCCACCGTCGCGTCGGGGATGATCGGCTCGTGCCGGTCCGTCACAAGCCGCCGCGCCGGCGACAGGCTCAGCCGCCGCAGCGTCTCGATCCCCCGGCGGATCTCATCAAGCGCCAGCCCCGATCGCTGCGCGATCCGCGGCAGCCGGTTGCTCATCAGGTCGTCCAGATGCTCGTCCACCAGCCGCCGCGCGATGCGGAGCGACTCCGCGTCCGCCAGCGCCGCCACGCCCTCCCGGTCCACGCCGCCGTCGAGGCCGCCGTCGAGGCCGCGACCCGCCCGCGAAAGCCGCGGCGACGCCTCCACGCCCAGCACCACATCGAGCTGCGCATCAAGCTGCAGCAGCAGGCACTCGCGCGCATCGCGCGCCGCCACGCCCGCCGGCTCAAGAAACAACTGCAACGCCTGCAGCGCAAGCGCCAAATCCCCCGGCGACGCCGGCCACGCCTCCCCCGGCGCAAGCGTCGCCGGACGCGCCGCCTTCTCCCGCACCTCCGCCAGCGGCGTGCGCAGATACCCGTCCTCATCCAAGAAGCCGATCAGCACCTCGCCCAGCGGCCGCAGCCGCTCGTCCACCTCCACCACCCGCCACTGCCGCAGCAACTGCTCGCCCAGCGACACGTCCCGCGCCGGCGCCGAGGCCATCGCCTCCATCTTCGCCTCGCCGTCGCCCCCCGACGAGTGCAGCAGCCGATCCCGCCAGTCCGCCGGCTCGCGCGACTCATCCCGCGGCGTGGGCTCGTCATCAAACGAGTTCGCCGCCGCCAGCGGGTTCGCCTCTTCAAAGTCGTCCAGCCGATCAAAGTCATCGCGGTCGTTGCCGACGTCGAGCGCCCGGCCCTCGCCGTCCTCCGCGCCGACGCCCGCCTCCGCGCGCCCGTCAAACCCCTCGCCCGCCCCGTCGATGCCCGCCGCGTCGTCGCCCGCGCCCTCGCCCGCCGGCGCACCGTCCACAAGCTCGAGCGTCGGGTTGCTCTCAAGCTCCTGCGCGATCCGCTCCTCCAGCTCGGCGAGCGGCATCTGCAGGACTTCCATGGACTGGATCATCCGCGGCGCCAGCTTCATCTGCTGGCCGAGCTTCATCTGCTGTGAAGTCTGAAACCGCATCAGCCGTTATCCTGCCGCCCGTGGCGAAAGAGCTGGTGATCTACTGCGACGAATCCGTGCAGCAAGGACCGCACTACTCCAACTTCTACGGTGGGCTGCTCATCAAATCGACACACCTCGCCGGCGTCATCCACCGGCTCGAGTCCTGCCGAGACGAGCTGGGCCTCACCGGCGAGGTCAAGTGGACCGCCGTCACGCCCTCCGTCGAAGATCGCTACCGCACCCTTCTCGATGCTCTCTTCGACGAGATCACCGCCGGACGCGCCAAAGTCCGCGTCATGTTCCGACACAACCGGCACCGAGTCGATCTCACCGAGGACCAGCGCCGCGACGGCTACGTCATCCTCTACTACCAGTTCATCAAGTGGGCCTTCGGCCTTGAACACGCAGGCGCCGCGGCCGAACGCACCCGCGTCCGCCTCATGCTTGACCGCATGCCCGCCAACACCGAGCAGCGCGCCAGGTTCCGCGGCTATCTGGTCGCCCTGAGCCGCAGCCCCGACATGCGCCGGGCCGGCGTCCACTTCGCCGAAGACGCCATCGCCGAGATCGACAGCCGCGACCACATCGCCGCGCAGTGCCTCGACCTCGTTCTCGGCGCCGTCGCCTACCGCCTCAACGATCTGCACAAAGCAAGGCCCGAAGGCGCCGCCGCGCGCGGCAAGCGAACCCTCAGCAAAGAACGGGTCTACAAGCACCTGCACGCGCGCATCGCGGCCCTGCACCCCAACTTCAACATCGGCATCACCACCGGCATCCCCAACGGCCCGACCGACCGCTGGCACCAGCCCTACCGCCACTGGTGCTTCGTCCCCAAAGACGCCCACCTCACCGACGAGGGCATAAAAAAAGCCCGGGACCGCTAGGGCTTTCGCCGTGCCCAACGTGCAACGCAGGGCTTCGCGGTCTCCAGGCCTGCCTTCATTATCGCAGAGCGCCGCACCCAGGTCGAGAAAATTCCTCACGCCGCCGCCCGACCCCGCCCGACAGATCGGCGCATCCCCGCCCGCAAACGCAGCCCTCCCCCCCCTCATACCCGCTGCCTCCCCTCCAACGCATCCATCAGCACCGCCCGGCTCACAAACTCCAGGTGGCTCCCCGTCGGCAGCCCACGCGCAAGCCGGCTCAGCACCACCCCGCGGCGGGACAGTTCCTCTCGCAGGTACATCGCCGTCCCGTCCCCCTCCAGCGTCGGGTTCAGCCCCAAAATCACCTCGCGCACCGCCACGCCCCCCGCGTTCCGCCCCGGCTCCTCCACCCGCTGCAGCAGCTGCCCCACCGTCAGCTCCCCCGGACCGATCCCATCCAGCGGGCTCAGCCGCCCCATCAACACGTGGTACAAGCCCCGGTACCGCCCCGTCTGCTCAATCGCGATCAGGTCTTTCGGCTGCTCCACCACCAGCACCGTGCCGCGGTCCCGCCCCTCGTCGGCGCACACCCCGCACACCGCGCCGTCCGACAGGCTCGCGCACACCCCGCAGTGCCGCACCTGCTGCTTCACATCCACGATCGCCCGCGCCAGCGACAGCGCCTCCTCCTCCGAGGCCTTCAGAATGTGAAACGCGAGCCGCTCCGCGCTCCGCCGGCCAATGCCCGGCAGCCCCGTCAGCCCCGCCATCAGCCGGTCCACCGCCTCGGGGTACGCCGAGCCGCCGCCCCCACCCGCGGCCGCCGCCCCACCGGCGCCGCCACGCCGACCCGCGCCGGGCCCGCCGCTCCGCAACTCCTGATCCGCGTCGTTCCGCATGGTTCACACTAGGTCCAACCCCGACCCACGCCCCTAGCATTTCGCGTGCCAACCACCGACCCCTCGACATCGGCCACCCACCCCCGCGGTCGCCAGCATTCAGGCCCCCTTTCCACGTCCGAGAACACCACCTCTTCCGGCCCCGACCCCGCCCTCCACCCCAGCCGCCCCCCCCGCCAGCCCGCTCACAGCCCCTGGTCCTGGCCCCGCTTCGCCCGCAACGCCGCCATCCTCGCCCTCCTCCTCGGCGGGGCGGTCTGGCTCATCACCAAGTCCGCGGTCCCGAACCTCATCCCCAAGCGCTTCGGCGTCGTCGCCCCGGGCCGGGTCTACCGCGCGGGCGAGCTCACCCCCGCCGCCCTGGCCCGCGTCGTCCGCGATCACAACATCAAGACCATCATCGACTTCCGCGAAGACGACCCCGCCCTCCCCTTCATGCGCCGAGAGGACGCCGCCGCCCGCGCCCTCAACGTCCGCCGCGTCGTCCTCCCCCTCCACGGCGACGGCACCGGCGACCCCGCCCAGTACCTGCACGCCCTCCGCCTGCTCACCGACCCCGCCGCCCAGCCCGTGCTCATGCACTGCTCCGCCGGCGCCCAGCGCACCGGCTGCGCGGCCGCGCTCTACCGCACCATCGTCGAGCACGCCGACCCCGACGCCGCCCTCGCCGAGGCCCGCCAGTACGGGCATGACCCCGCCGACAACCCCCGCATGCCCGCCATGTTCCACCAGTGGCGCGACCCCATCGCCCAGGCCCTTGCCGCCGGCACCGACCTTCCCGCGACCTCTCCGGCCCACGCCGCCAGCCCCGCGCCCTGATCGCCGCCATACTCCCGCCCATGCCCGCCCCGCCGCGCGATTGCTTCGCCGCCAGTTCGCCTCTCACCCCGCGCGGCTGGCTGGACCGCCGCGGGCCCGGGCTGCTCGTCATCCTCGCGGCGTGCGCGCTCATCTACGGCCTTCGGCTCGGCGACGGCGGCTTCACCGACACCGAGGGCCACCGCGCCCTCCCCGGCTTCGCGATGCTCGACTCGGGCGACTGGCTCGTCCCCCGCCTCTTTGAACGCCCCTACCTCCGCAAGCCCCCCGGCATGCCCTGGGCCGTCGCCACCAGCGCCGCCGTCTTCGGGCCCACCGAGTTCGCCGCCCGACTCGTCTCGGCCCTCGCCGCGACCGGCATGGCGGTGCTCGCCTTCGCCTTCGGCCGGCGCTGGTTCGGCCCCCGCGCCGGCCTCGCCGCCGGGCTTGCGCAGGCCCTGCTCCCCTGGCTCTGGTCCAGCGGCCGCGCGGCCGAGATCGAGGCCCTGAACGCCCTGGGCACCCAGGCCGCCGCGCTCGCCCTGCTCACGCTCGCGCTGCACCGGCCCCGCGGCGCCGCGGCCTGGACGTGGGCCGCCGCCGCCGCCTCGGGCCTCGCCGTCATGCTGCTGGCCAAGGGCCCCGCGGGCCTGCCCGTGCCGCTCGCCGCGCTCGCCGCGGGCACCCTCGCCAGCGGCCGCCGCTGGCG
>CAZCBN010000084.1:0-13273 GCA_964496975.1 uncultured Phycisphaeraceae bacterium | reverse complement strand
CCCATTCCCCCCCGCCCCCAATACCCTCCCCCCAATGCGCCCCTGGCTCCTCGCCGCCGCCGCACTTCTCCTTTCCACGCTCGCACTCGCGGTGCTCGCCTGCCTCCCCCGCCGCGTCGGCCGGGCCCCGCACTGCCGCCGCTGCAACTTTGATCTCTCCGGCATCAACACCACCGCCGAAGCCGCCGCCTGCCCCGAGTGCGGCCGGCCCCTCGCCGCCCCCCGCGCCATCGCCACCGGCCGCCGAGCCCCGCGCCCCCGCGTCGCGATCGCCGCCGCGCTGGCCTTCCTGCTCGCCGCGTTCCCGATCGCCGCGGCCGTCCTGGCCTCAACGTCCATCTCGCCGGCGAACAAGCCCACCTTCTGGCTCATCTGGGAAACTTCCAACGCCCCCAGCACCCGCGCCGACGCGGCAGCCACCGAGCTGCTCGTCCGCCGCAGCGCCAACAAACTCACCAACGCCCAGCTCGCCGACCTCATCCCCGCCATGCTCCGCGTGCAGGCCGACCCCACCGCCTTCTGGAAAGATCGGTACGGCCCGCAGCGCCGAAGCCCCTGGCCCGACGTGCTCATCGAGGCCGACACCGCCGGCCTGCTGACCCCCGAGCACCGCCGCGCCATCCTGCAACACGCCGTCGCCGAGTGGTCGATGCCCACCGCGCGCCGCCTCCTCCGTGGTGTGCGCGAACGAACCACAATCGAAGTGCCCAGCGCCAGCACCCCCATCCGCACGCCCAGCGGCAGCGTGTTCCTCATCCCACGCGTCACCGCCGCCACCATCAACGGCCGACCCGCCGAGCCGGTGACCCACGAAATGAAGCCCGGCTTTTGGCTCGCCGTCACCATGACCGAAGACCCCAACGGCAGTACCGTCGAGGGCCCGAACATCGACCGCCCCATCGGCTTCCCCCCAAGCCTCGTCGACCTCCCCGTCGGCCAGCACCAGGCCCGCATCACCTGGACCATCGAGATCTACGACCCCGCCCGAAACGTCGGCGAACACAACCCCTTCATCACCGCAGAGGTCGGCCCGCCCGACGCCACCGTCGAGTTCATCCAGAACCTCACCATCTCCGTCTACGAAACCCCCGCCGACGCCCTGCGCCTCCTCACCCGCGCCGACCTGCCGCCCGGCACCGCACCCCCGACCCTCACGCCGCAGATCGACACCACCACCAAAGCGACGATTCCGTGGAGCGTCCAGCCCCTTCCCGAGTGGGCCAAGGTGCCCGAGTCACAACGCGAACAGTGGTTCCTGCTGAAGCCAACGCTGAGCCGCCCCGCCGCCACCACGACCGCCAACACCAGCAGCAGCCCCACCGGCAGCCCAACCCCCGCGAACACCACCAACACCGTCCCCAACGCGGACGCCGCCTGGATCGCCGGCTACGTCACCCTCCCCGGCCCCACCGGCGAGCCCATCAACTTCGACAGCAGCTTCGACGGCAAGCACAAAGGCCACATCCAGTTCCACCCACCCCAACCCTACTCCAGTTTCTCGCACGGTCTCCACGGCTTCGCCTACCTCCCCAACCGCCCCACCACCCTCACCCTCACCCTCGTCCCCGACCCCGAGCACGCCGTACGAAGCACCGAGGCCCAATCCCTCTGGAACGAACCCATCGAGATCACCGCCCCCCTGGACTGGTCCGCCGTCGACAACCCCGAACGCCCCTAGCGCCGCGCCAGGCTCTTCCCGGGGTGGGGCGGCTCTCCGAGCCGCCGATCCCCGCAAACGCCCAGCACAACGGCTCTTCCGGGTGCCACGGCCGGGTGCCACGGCTTGGCGCCCCGCCAAGCCGTGCCGAAGCCTCCCCACCACACCAACCTCCCGACCATCCCCGCCACGCCGCCGCTTTGACTCCGCAGGTCCCAGCACCTCCGACGCATCGCCGCCCCGCGGCTATCCCCTTCGACGCATCACAACCAAGCCCGCCGAAACCATCACGAGGCACGACGCGGGTGCGGGAACCAACGTGGCCAACCTCAAGCCGAACGCGAATCGAACATTTGATGTAATTGGATATGCGATCTGATCGGGTGAGAACGGGTCGCCGGTGCCAAACGCGCGGTAGTCTGAGCCCTCGATCAGCCTGGAATGAACGCCGAAGATGAGGCGAAGATCTTCCAGCCACTCTCTCTGGCCCCCGGCCAGGTCCAGCAGCCCCCAAGGGCTCTGCACGTCCGGGTACGAGCCGACATCGAGCAAGACGGAGGAACCGCCTTCGCCCTCGATGCCGCCATTGCGTCCCCCCCCGTCTTCCGGACGGCCTGATGGCGACTCCACGTCCGAGCCGTTGGGGAACGTCCAGTACCCCCCCTCGCCCGGTCCGTATCGGTTCGGGTCCCAGTGAGCCGCCTTGGTCCATTCGTTGAAATCGGGGATCCAATACCTCGACCCCGGGTTCCGCGTGGCCTGCGGCCTGATCACGCCATCCGGGCCGCGCGCAAACGTCGACGTGTCATAGACGCCGGACTCGAATGCCCACGGCTCGTTCGAGCGGCCGTTGTGCAACCAGTTGACGTACCGCGCCGCGAACTCCCAGCCCATGCTCGCCGGTTGCGAAGCCCGGGCACCCGGGCGAAGGCCCACGCCCGCGAAGGACGCCGTGAGGCCATCCCCGACAAGATCCGAGAGAGCGATGGTTCTCCCGGTGTTCTGCCGGTAGATCGGCCAGTAGACACGGACAAACTCAAGGTACTGCCCGTTCGTGACCTCGGTCACCGACATGCTGTAGCGGTAGTCCACCCGACCGATCGCGGCGTCGATCCCCCCGGGAATCTCGCCAAACCTCGTGGGCCGGTTGCCTGGGTCGCCGATCACCGACCACTGAAACCCGTCCCGCTCGTAGATCGTCGGGCCCGCGTGAGCCGAGGACAGCGCAAGCACGCCGAACAGCGAACCCACGACGTGCGGCACGAACGAGTCGCGCCGCGACACCAAACGACGCCGTTCCATTCGAATCTCCTTGTCGTCATGTCGTCCGCACGCCCACCTCCGCCACCCCTACTCCGCCCCCCCCAACTCCCGCACAAAGAACCCCGCCACGCGCGACCAAAGCCGCTCCACCGCCGCCGGCTCGTTCACGGCATGCGTGAAGCCCGACAACGGCACAAACTCAAACGGCCTCCCCGCACGGAACAGCGCGTCCGTCAGCCGCAAACTGTTGATCATGTACACGTTATCGTCCGCCGTGCCGTGGATGATCATCAGCGGCACGCGCAGGTCCTTCGCGTACGTCAGCACGCTCGCCGCGTCGTAGCCCGCCGCGTTCTCCTCCGGCATGCCCATGTAGCGCTCGGTGTAGTGCGTGTCGTAGTCGCGCCAGTCGATCACCGGCGCCCCCGCCACCGCCGCCTTGAAGACATCGGGCCGACGGCACGCCGCCATTGCCGAGAAATACCCGCCGAACGACCAGCCGTAGATGCCGATGCGTTCCGCGTCCATCTCCGGGTACCGCGCGCACAGCGCGAGGATCCCCGCCGCCTGTTCCTTCAGCGGGATCTCGATCACATCCCCCTTGATGGCCCGCTCCCACGCCCGCCCCTTGCCGGGCGTCCCCCGCGCGTCCAGCGCCACCACCACAAACCCCTGGTCCGCCATCCATTGGTTCAGCAGGTACGCCCGCCGCGACCCGATCACCCGGTTGCTCCCAGGCCCGCCGTACACCGCGTTCAGCACCGGGTACTTCTTCGTCGGGTCGACATCCCGCGGCCGGATCACCACCGCCTCAATCTCCACTCCCTCCACGGTCACCGTCTGATACTCCACCCGCGGCACAAACGGCGGCTCCTCCGCCACCGACCGCAGCGGCACCGCATCCGCCCAGGGCCCCACCCACCGCCGCCGCACCTCGGCCCCCACCGTCCCATCCTCGCGGCTCACCGTGTGCACCCACGTCTCCGACGCACGGCTCAGCACCGCCCCGTGCTGCGTCAGCGGCGCCAGGTCCTCGATGGTGATGCCCCCCGTCGCCGCGTCCGACAGCGAGATCCACTGCAACTGATTCCCGGTGTACCCAGACCGCACCGACGCCATCGCCCGCTCGCCGTCCGCCGAAAAGCCCAGCACGCTCACGTCCGCATCACCCGGAAACAGCGTGGACGCCACCGCCCCGTCCGGCCGGCGCAACTCCACCCGCGCCCGGTCCGACCCCGACGGATCTATCGGGCCGCTGGCGTCCTGCTCCGTCGTCCACACAAACCCCGCGCCCCCCGGCACCCACTGGTCGCCGTAGATATTGATCCACGCCGGGTCCGTCTCCCGCAGCAGTTCCGCCGTCTCGCCCGACGCCGCATCCACCCGCAGCAAGACCTGCTCCGTCTGCGCCCGGTTCTGCACCAGAATCGTCAGCGGCCCCCCCTCCGCCCAACTCACATGCGCCAGGTACGGGTACCTCTCGCGGTCCCACCGCACCCACACCGTCTCGCCCGCCGACTCCCCCGCCTCGGGCAGCCGCATCACGCCCAGCGTCACCTCCGCGTTCGCCTTCCCCGCCCGCGGGTAGGGCCACGTCTGCGCCGGCTTGCCCGGGTTCGCCGGGTCGGCGATCGCGAACGTCTCCAGCGCCGACGTGTCCGTCCGCTGGTACGCGATCAGCGCCGAGTCCGGGCTCACCCAATACCCCGCGCTCCGCCCCATCTCCTCCTGCGCCACAAACTCCGCGAGCCCGTGCGTCACGTGCTCCGTCGCCCCCGTCGTCAGCCGCGTCTCCCTCCCGCTCTCCACGTCCATCACATACAAATCCCCCTCCCGCGCGCACACCACCCGCGTCCCGTCCGGCGTCAGCCGCGGATCAATCGGGTACCCCGCCTCCGACGTCAACTCTCGCACCCGCGGCGTCGCCCGGTCCGCGATCTCAATCACAAACAGCCGCCCCGACAGCGGCACCAGCAGCCGATTCCCGTCCTTGCTCAGCGCATACTGCGCGATGCCCCGGCTCGCGCTCCGCGCGCGCTCACGCCGCGCCAGTTCCTCCGCAGTCAACACCTCCGCCTCGCCCGCAAGCACCTGCTCCGCCGTCAGCAGCACCCGCTCCTGCCCGCTCGCCACGTCCAGCAGCCACAGGTCCTGCACAAACGACCGCGGCCCGGTGCCCCGCAAAAACAGCACCGCATCCCCCTGCGGCGTCACGCTGATCGCCGTCGGCCTCCCCAGGCTGAACCCGCGCGTCTCCGCGAACTGCCGTAAAAACTCCGGGTTCTTCGGCTGCCACTCCGCCGCGGGCCCCGCCGCCGCGCACGGCGCGACGCCGCCCCCCAAACCCATCCCCACGCCGAGCGCCACCAGCGCGCCCGCCACCTCGCCCCGAACCTTCCAAAGACCGATCGACTTCGAGAGCGTTCGCATGCTGCCACTCTACCGCCCCACCTTCCAAGGCCCGTCGACCCGCCCGCCCAACCCCCGCGATACCAACTTTTTCCCGAATATCATCCCGCGCACTTTTCCCTGTCCCCTGCCCCGCCTACCGTTGCGGTCCCGCTGGAGGCTGCCCGGCCCCACGGTTCAGCACGACAGACGGTCCGGCCCCCGTGCGGGCCGCACCTCGGGAGACTTCCCATGGCCCTCGGCGGCGCGCAGCAGATCCTCGAGTCCATCAACGCGGACAAGATCAAGGATCACGGCCGGTTCGACATCGGCGACACCGTCAACGTCCACCAGCGCATCGTCGAGGGTGACAAGGAACGCATCCAGGTCTACCAGGGCGTGTTCATCGCCCGCTCCGGCAGCGGCATCAACGAGCTGATCACCGTCCGCCGCATCGTCGACAACGTCGGCATCGAGCGCACGTGGCCCCTCAACAGCCCCGCCGTTTCCAAGATCGAGGTCGTCCGCCGCGGCGACGCCCGCCGGGCCAAGCTCTACTTCCTCCGCGATCGCCTCGGCAAGAGCCGCCGCCTCCGCGACCGCCGCCGCGGCATGAAGCACATCGCCGGCGTCCCGACCGTCCAGTAATCGGACGCGTCCGCGTCCCCCCCGAGCCCCCGCCCGTGCGGCGGCCCGGGAGAGCGACGCCCGACGACGCTCGGCGCCTGACCGGGCCCGGTGCAAGATCAGGCCCGGTGCCAAACCAAGCCCGGCACCGGAAAAGTCCGGCACCAGACTCACCCACAAAAAGCCACGCGGCGGGATCTCTCCCGCCGCGTTTTTTTTATCGATCAGCCCAAGGGCCCGTGCCGCGCGCACGCCGCAGCGCACCCGCGGCCGGCGCCCTCAGACCGCGGAAGGCCTCAGCGCCCGGCGCCGAGCGGGCAGCACGACGCCGCGCCGGTCGACTCGGTCGCGCCGGCCGCCGTGGTCGTCGCGCACGACGACCCCGAGGCGCAGGCGCCCGCCTCGCAGGCGCCGTCGCACGCGCAGCTCTCGCACGTGCACGGGCCGCCCGCGCAGCAGTCGCACCCCGCCGCGCACGTGCCGCAGGCGCACGCCGCGCTCGCCGCCGCCGTCGCGGACGGACCGCCGGCGAACACCGCCAGCCCCACCGCACCGGCCGACAGCACCGCGGCCAGCCCACCCAGCACGAAGCCCTTGCGGGTCACCGCACGCCGGGGGGTCGCCGAGGCCGCACAATCCGAAATGGCACAACACGCCATGAGAAACTCCTTCGGGCACCGTCGCGCAGCGCACCGCGCGACGGCGTGAAAAAACCACAGAATCAGGTCACACAGGGAACACCGCGCGAACGCGCCACAGCCGCGCGTCCGCCAAGAGAACCCGCCACGCCTCGACACGGCGAGGGGCGGGGCACGGCGTTCAGGCCCGGTTCGGAGGGGGCGTCGGCGTCTCGAGCGAGCGTGAGGCCGCGTGCAACGCCGCGTCCGTGCGCGCGCCGCAGGCCTGCGGCGCCAGACCGAGACACTCAACCAAGGCAGGGGCCACCAGCGCGTGCGCCGTGCCGCAGCGGCAGGACTGCGACGTGCCGCAGCAACCGCCGCCCTCATCCGGTGCGGGCACAGAGCCGTCCTCGGCCGTCGCGCACGCGGGGCGATCGGCCGCCGCGGCGCGAGCATCGCCCGGCCCGCAGAGCGGACAGGCGGGCTTCCGGGCGCTGGCGGCCGCGCCGGCGTCGGCCGCGGTCACCATGACCAGGGCCGATGCGGGCGTCGCCGACCCGCCGCACTGCGCCACGTGCAGCGCGCAGGGCCGCCACCCCACCAGCGGGGCAGCCGCCACAAGAATCGCGAGCAAGATGGCCAAGGCCCGTGTTCGCATTGCCAGCATCACTATCGAGCAAGACCGCCCCCGGGTCAACCCGGTCGGCCCGATGTTTGTTCCCCGGTTGGGTGCGCCAAGCCGACCTTTCGACAGCGGTAGACAAACGCCGGCGGGATGTTGCCCCACACGACCGGCGAGATCGACACCTCGTCAAACAGCCCCCGAACCGTCCGGCGGAAGTCCCACGCCCCCGCCATCGTCAGGCCGATGTGGTAGCCGAACGTGCGGAACTCCCCCCCCGGCTTCAGGAGCCGGTGCGTGCGCTCCAGCAGCCGACGCCGCAGGCCCGCGGGCAGCGAGGGCCAGCCCAGGCCGCTCAGGATGAAGTCCACGCTCCCCGCGCCCGAGCCGAGGATCTGCTCCACGTCGTCGGCGTTGGCGTGGTGCACCTCGGCCCGCGGCAGGTCGGTGCGCAGCGCCGCGGCCATGCGCGCGTTGAGCTCCAGCGCGACGAACCGCGCCTCGGTGTTGCCGGCCGCCTGCAGCGCCCGGCACACGGCCCGGCTGAAGACGCCCGTGCCCGGGCCGTACTCGACGATGGTGCGCGCGCGGGCGAGGTCCACGCCCTCCAGCATGCGCCGCGCGAGCGCCTGCGAGCTGGGCGCCACCGCGGCGGTCGCGACGGGGTTTCTCAGAAACTCGCACAGGAAGCGCATCGCCATGCGGCGAGCGTAGCGGCGCGCGCACACGCCGCGGCCCGGGCTAGGCGCCGGCGTTGGGCCGCCGGGTGCGGGGCTTTTCGGGATCGCTCCGGTCCGGGTTGGGCTTCTCCACGCCCAGCGGCGATCGCTTGGGCTCGCCGTCGCCGCGGGGGTAGGCCTTGGGCGTGCTGCGGAGTTTTTCGAGCACGACGACGCGGCCCGTGGGTGTTTCCACCGTGCCGGCGTGGGCGAGGTGCAGCAGGTGCAGGGCCTGCTTGGCCTCGGCGAGTTCTTCGTCGGCCTTCTCGCCCTTGGTGAGCGCGCAGAGCCCGCCGATGCGGACGAAGGGGCTGACCAGCTCCACGAGCGTGGCGAGCCGTCCGACGGCGCGGGCGACGCCGACGTCAAAGGACTCGCGCAGGGCGTTCTCGCGGTGCGAGACGCCGGCGGTGTTGACCTTGTCGCCGCGGAAGTGGCCCGCCTCCTCGGCGCGTGCGCACACGACGCGGAGGTTTGCGAGGCCCAGCTCGCTCGCGACGTGGTCGAGGAACGCGCACTTTTTCTCGGTGGCGTCCATGAGGGTGAATCGGGCCGCGGGCATGCAGACGGCGAGGGGGACGCCGGGCACGCCGCCGCCGGTGCCGACGTCGATGACGCGCAGGGGCTGCGCGGGGTCCTCGGGCGCGGCCTCGGCGAGGATGGGCAAGAGGGTGACGGCGTCGAGCAGGTGCCGCTCCCAGGCGGGCTCGGCGTCGCGCACGGCGGTGAGGTTCATCTGTTCGTTGGCGGCGAGGAGCAGGGCGAGATAGCGGCCCAGGCGTTCGATGTCGCCTGGGTCAAAGGTGACGCCGAACTCGGCGGCGCGGGGCTCGAACCAGGGGGGCGCGGGGAGGGGCGCGACGCCGCGGGGGAGGTTGAGCGAGGCACGGGCCGCGGGCTGGCGCGCGCGGGCGGCGGGTGCGGGCTTTTTTCGAGCGGGGCGTTGGCCTGGTGGGCCGGGGGGCTTTGGGCGGCTTCGGGAGGTGGGCTTGCGGGAGGGGGGGAGGCGGTCACGCGGATCTTTCATCGCCGTCACCGTACTCAAAGGAATGGCGGTAGGGCGGGCGGACGGGGTGGAGGCCGACGTTGAGGATGAGGCCGGTCATGATCCACGAGGCGACGAGGCTGGAGCCGCCGTAGCTGACGAAGGGGAGGGTGATGCCGACGATGGGGAGGACGCCCAGGTTCATGCCGACGTTGACAAAGACCTGGGCGGCGACGAAGCCCGAGAGGCCCACGGCGATGAGGCGGCCCTGCGGCTCTCGGGAGGTCGCGGCGGTGAGCCAGGCGCCGAGGAGCCAGAGGGCGAAGAGGGCGAGCAGCGCGACGCCGCCGAGCATGCCGTAGCGCGCGCACACGACGGCGTAGATCATGTCGTTGTGGCGCTCGGGGAGGCGGTTGTACTGGATGAGCGCGCGGGCGGCGTCTTCGGGCATGCCGGTGGCGCGGCCGGCGCCGATGAGGGTCTGGGCGGTGTAGCTCTGGAAGTTGATGTCCTGCGCGGTGGAGGTGTCGCCCTGGATCTGCTTGAGCATGGCGATGATGCGGGTTTTTTGGTGGGGCTTCAGGAGCGGGTAGGCGGCGGGGCCGGCGGTGGCGGCGACGAGCACGATGATCGTGAGGTGCCGGAGGCGCGCGCCCGCGGCGAGCAGCACGGCGAAGAGGCTTGGCAGGAACATGAGGGCCGTGCCGAGGTCGGGCTGCAGCGTGATGAGGCCCACGGGGACAGCGGTGATGAGGCCCGGGAGGACGAGGCCGGTGAACTTGCGGTGCGTGGCGCGGTAGCGCAGGAACCGCGCGACGGCGAGGACCCAGGCGATCTTCGCGAGCTCGGCGGGCTGGAAGTCCATGACGCCCAGGTCGATCCAGGCGCGGGCGCCGTTGCGCGGGCGGACGATGGAGGTGGGGATGAAGGGCAGGAGCAGGAAGACCAGCAGCAGCACGGTGACGGCGAGCAATGCCCAGCTGAAGGCGCCGATGAGCCGGAAGTGCGGCAGGGCGATGGTAGCGGCGGCGAACAGGCCGATGAAGCCGAAGACGAGCTGACGCAGGGCGAGGGGGCCCAGGTCGGCGGCGACGGGTTGGCCGAACTCGCCCAGGTCGATCGCGAGGACGCCCAGCGCGGTGAGGCCCAGGGCGGCGAGAACGCAGAGCCAGGCGGGGGTTGCGACGTCGATGATGGCGCCGGAGCGGCCGGTGCGGGGCCCGCCGCGGAGGATGTCGAGGATGTTGAAGGAGAAGGCGGTCATTGGGGGGGTGAAGGGCGCGTCGCGGCGCGCGAGGGACGGGCGGCGCTGGCGACGGGTGCGGCGGGGGTGATGAAGCCCTCGGCGAGGCAGGCGCGGAGGGCCTGGGCGGCGAGGGGGCCGGCGACTTTGCCGCCGCTGCCGCCGTATTCCACGATGAGGCTCAGGGCGAGGGTGGGCCGTTCGCCCTCGGGGCCGGCGAGGATGACGAACCAGGCGTGGTCGCCGGTGCGGACGGTTTGCGGGGGGGCGGGGCCCTCGGGGCCGTCGGGGTCGTGGCGGAGGTCGGGGGCCTCGGCGGTGCCGGTTTTTCCCCAGACGTGGACGCCGGGGATGTCGAAGAGCTGGACGCGTTCGCCCTCGATGGCGACGGTGGAGCCGGTGCCGCGGGGGTCGTTGACGGAGAGGTGGAGGCCCTCAAGGGCGGCGTCGATGGCGTCTTGGCGGAGGTTGAGCTCGCGGATGTCTGGGGCGGAGCCGTCGCGGACGATGCGGGGGCGGATGCGGACGCCGCCGCGGGCGAGGGTGGCGTAGGCGTCTGCGGCGTGGAGGGGGGTCCAGGTGACGGGGCCCTGTCCCATGGCCATGAGGATGCCGTCGGCGATCTGGAGGTCGGTGCCGTCGCCCGGGCCTGTGGTGGGGCCGACGTGGCCGGGCCATTCGGGGCCGACGCCGAGGTTGAAGGGCTCTCCGAGGCCGAAGTCCTGGTAGGCGGCGGCGACGCCGGTGGGGCCGAGGCGCTGGCCCAGGGTGTAGTAGAAGATGTTGCAGGAGACCATGAGGGACTCGGCGGCGCGGACGGGCTCGCCGGCAACGCCGTGGGTGCGGTTGTACCGCTTGTAGACCCAACAGCGGAAGAGGTCGGGGCGGTTTGGGAGAAGGTGGCCCGTGCAGCGGATGCCGGCGTTGAGGGTGTGGACGCCGCGCGTGACGGCCTCGGGGAGCATGAGGGCTTTGGCGATGGAGCCGGGCGGGTAGGGCTTGGCGATGGCGCGATGGACCCATGGGTCATCGACCCAGGTGGGCGGGTTGTCGGGGTCTTCGAGGTCTTCGGGGGAGGGGGTGGAGACGAGGGCGAGGATGTCGCCCGTGTCGATCTCAAGGACGACGAGGCCGCAGGCGAGGGGGGAGCCGACGGGGAGGGACTCGTTCTCGTGCCAGGGCTGGACGGCGGCGAGGCCCAGGCGGGGGTCGAGGACGGCGCGGAGGCGGGCCTGGAGGTTGGCGTCGATGGTGAGGGTGACGTCGCGGCCGGGCTGGGCGGGGAGCTCGACGGCCTCGCCGGTGTCGAGCCGCTGGGTGCGGAGGCCGCGGAGGCCTCGGAGGGTGGGCTCGAGGGAGGCCTCGACGCCGGTGTGGCCGACGCGGTCGGAGGGGAAGTAGGCGCCGCGGTCGTTTCCGGCGTCGTCCATGGCGGCGTCGCGGAGGGCCGGGGAGGCGGCGAGGGCGGCGTTGCGTCGGTCGATGTCTTCGGCGAAGACCTTGTCGCGCATGGCGCCGAGGAGGTTGGCGCCGACGCCGGTGACCTCGTGCTGGACCGGGCCTTCGGAACGTGCGGGGCCGGGGAGGGTGGTGCCGTCGAGGGTGACGATGAGCTGGCCGAAGGGGTGGAGGCGTTCGGTGGAGTCTTGGAGGGCGAGGCCCGGGAGGAAGGGGAGGGTGACGGGCTCGGGGAAGTCTTCGCCCAGTCGGAGGGTGACCTGTCGGTCCAGGTCGCGGGCGAGCTGGAAGCCGGTCTGGTCGTCGAGGCCCTGGAGGATGGGGTGAGGGGTGCGCTGTTCGGCGATGGGGGCGGCGGCGCGGGCGTTGACGGCGCGGCGGTCCGACTCGGTGAGGGAGAGGCCGCGGCGGGCGCGGTCGTCCAGCTCGGCGCGGCGGCGGGCGTCGGTGAGGGTGGCGTGCATGGCCTCGACGCGGCGGACGATCTCGCCGGCGCGGGCGGCGAGGGCGGCCTCGGGCTCGGCCACGAGGGGCGCGAGGCGTCGCCAGAGGCCCTGGACGTGCCGGGTGAGGAGGTCTTCGGCGCGGCGTGTCAGGTCGCGGCGCTGGGCCGCGGAGAGGTCGGCCCAGCGCTCGCCGGCGGCCTGCCTGGCCGCGGCGGCGGCGTGCTGGGCGGGCCAGCGGCCGGCGAGGACGGCGTAGTCCACGACGACGGCGTAGGCGGGCCGGTCTGCGGCGAGGACGCGGCCGCGACGGTCGAGGATGCTGCCCCGGACCGTGGGGACCCAGGCGCGGCGGACGAGCTTTGCGCGGGCGTCGGCGAGGTGGCGGTCGCCCTCGGTGAGGGTGAGGTGGCCGAGGCGGAAGGAGAGGGCGACGCTGCTGAGGACCACGGCACCGCCGACGAGCAGAAGCCGCCGATGAAACATCGAGGGGAGAAGGCGACGGACAACACCGAGCATGCGCGGCACGATCGTACGATCGGCGGATTGGGGGGGCGGGCTGGACTTGCGCGGCGTCGGGGTGGCTTGGCTGCGGCGGGGTGTTGATCCAGAGTCGTGGGGCTTGCAGCGGGTGGCTGCGGTTCAGGGAGTGGCTTGGGCGGCCCAGGCCTCGGTGAAGCGGTCGGTGTCGGTGGCGGTGTGGAGGCCGTCGGCGTCGGCGTCGGCGCGGGGGTCGGCGTCGGTGAAGGCGAGGGCGAAGGCGGCGAGGTCGGCCCGGTCGACCCGGCCGTCGCGGTTGAAGTCGGGGGAGAGGTCGCGGACGGCGAGGACGTGGAGGGATTCGTGGCCGTTGGCGTCGATGGTGAAGGCGACGGCGTCGCCCTCGTCGGTGAGGTAGATGGCGTGGGGCTCGGCGGGGGCGGCGCCGGGGGCGTGGGCACGGGACGCGCGGAGGAGGTCCGCCGGGTGAGGCAGGCCGCGGCGGGCCCAGACGCTTCCGGGGCTGGGGTTGGGGCCGGGGTTGGGGCCGGGGCGACCGGGCGGCTCGGGAGTTCGGGGCGATGGGGCGGCGCTTGGCGCTGGGGCGGGGCCAAGCTGGAACGTGGTGAGCGAGGCGTCGGCGGCGATCGGGAGCGGGGCGACGAGCGCCGCGGCGGCGGTGGGTGCGCGGGAGGGGCGGACGGTGGCGGGCGGGGGGGCTGGGTGCTGGGCGTGCGCGTGGCCCGCGGCGGGGTGGATGGTGCGGGG
>CAZCBN010000083.1:0-13667 GCA_964496975.1 uncultured Phycisphaeraceae bacterium | reverse complement strand
CCCCCGCCCCCGCCCAGCCCCCCGCCCAGGCCGACCACCCGGCCGACCACCCGGCCCACCGCCCGGCCGCCGCACCGCCACCACCCTCCCCGCCGACGCGATCGACAGTGACACCTCCGCCCCGCCCTCCGCAGATCCACCCCGCTCCCCCGACGCCGCCCGCACCGACATCGTCCCCGCCTCCGGCACCCGACCGGCCACCACAAACCCCGCCCCCGGCCGTAGCCCGTGCTTGGCCATCAGCGCCAAAAACGCCGGGTCCGCGTCGCTCACCCGAACAATCTCCCCCCGCTCCCCCGTCGCAAACTCTGACAGCGGCACCCCCGCCCGCTCCACCACCCGCCCCTGCGCGTCCGGGATCGGGTCCCCGTGCGGGTCAATCGCCGGGTGCCCCAGGTGCGCGTCGAGCCTGGCCAAAAACTTCGCCGAGACGGCGTGCTCAAGCCGCTCCGCCTCGTCGTGCACCTCCGACCAGTCAAACTTCAGCACCTCGACCAAAAACACCTCGATCAGCCGGTGCCGCCGCACCACGTCCAGCGCCAGCCGCCCCCCCCGCTCCGTCAGGCGGATGCCCCCGTACCGCTCCGCGTCCGCCAGCCCCGCCTCGCACAGCTTGCGCACCATCGTCGTGACGGTCCCCTTCGTCACGCCCAGCACCGCGGCAAGCCGCACGACCGTCGCCTCCCCCGTGGGCGACTCCCGCTGCAGCGCGTACACGGCCTTGACATAGTTCTCGACGGTCGACGATGCCATGCCCCCATCCTAAAGACGCCGCCCCCGCCGCCCCCGGGCCGGCCCCCGCCCCCCGCTACCATGCATCCCCCGAGACGCTCGGTTCGCGTGCGGGGCGCTCGGCGCGAACGTCTCACCGTGTCGGGCGGTCCGGCCCATCACCCGAGACACCCGCCGAAGGGCCCGAGCGCCATGCCCACCATCACCCTCCCCGACGGTTCCAAAAAGTCCTTCGACCGCCCCGTCACCGCCCGCGAGGTCGCCGAGAGCATCGGCGCCCGCCTCGCGCAGGCCGCCGTCGGCTGCAAGGTCAACGGCGAACTCGCCGACCTCGCGACCCTTCTCACCAGCGACTGCACCCTCGCGATCGTCACGCCGCAGACCCGCGACAAGCAGCCCGACAAGGACGCGCTCTACCTGCTCCGCCACAGCACCGCGCACGTGATGGCCGAGGCGATCCAGCGCATCGTCCCCGGCGCGCAGCTCGTCTACGGCCCGCCGCTGGAGACCCAGTTCTACTACGACATCCGCTTCCCCGAAGACCGCCCGCTGCGCGAGGGCGACTTCCCCGCCATCGAGGCCGAGATGGCCAAAATCGTGCAGGAAAACCGCCCCTTCACCCGCTACGACATGCCCGCCGAAGACGGCCTCGCCAAGCTCCACCGCGAGGGCAACAAGTACAAGGTCGACAACGCCCAGCGCGCCCTGGGTAGGTCGGCTCTGGGTGGGGCGGCTCTCCGAGCCGCCTCTTCAGATTCGTCCACAAGCCCCGAAGGCGGCTCGGAGAGCCGCCCCACCCAGTCGCTCTCCTTCTACGCCACCGGCACCCCGTCGCAGAACTGGGAAGACCTCTGCCGCGGCCCCCACGTCCCCACCACCGGCAAGATCGGCGCCTTCAAGCTCCTCTCCCTCGCCAGTTCCTACTGGCACGGCGACGAGAACTCCGACCGCCTTACCCGCGTCTACGGCACCGCCTTCTTCACCAAGCAAGACCTCGACGACCACCTGAGCCGCATCGAAGAGGCCAAAAAGCGCGACCACCGCGTCATCGGCCGACAGCTCCGACTCTTCCACATCGACGAGGACGTGGGCCAGGGCCTCATCCTCTGGACCCCCGCGGGCGCCATCATCCGCAAGGAGCTGCAGAAGTTCATCGCCGAGGAGCTCGGCAAGCAGGGCTACCAGGAAGTCTTCACCCCCCACATCGGCCGCCTTGAGTTGTACAAGACCTCGGGCCACTTCCCGTACTACGCCGAGAGCCAGTTCTCCCCCATCGTCGAGCGCGACGCCCTCGCGCAGCTGATGTCCGAGGGCTGCACCTGCGCCGACATGCTCGCCCGCGTCGAGGGCGTCTCCGCCAAACTCGCCGAGACCCTCAACCAGCGCACCGGCACCACCACCGTGCCGCCCGAGCGCATCGTCGCCGACGACAAGCTCGTCGAGGGCTATCTCCTCAAGCCCATGAACTGCCCGCACCACATGAAGATCTACGACAGCCGCCCCCACTCCTACCGCGACCTGCCCGTCCGCCTCGCCGAGTTCGGCACCGTCTACCGCTGGGAGCAGTCGGGCGAGCTCAACGGCATGACCCGCGTCCGCGGCTTCACGCAGGACGACGCCCACCTCTTCTGCACGCCCGACCAGGTCGCCGACGAGCTCCAGGGCTGCCTGAGCCTCGTCAAGACCATCTTCAACACCCTCGGCATGACCGAGTACCGCGTCCGCGTCGGCCTGCGAAACCCCGACAGCACCAAGTACGTCGGCCGCGGCGAAGACTGGGACAAGGCCGAGCAGGCCTGCCGCGACGCCGCCAAGTCCCTCGGCGTCGCCTTCAGCGAAGAGCCCGGCGAAGCCGCCTTCTACGGCCCCAAAATCGACTTCGTCGTCAAGGACGTCATCGGCCGCGAGTGGCAGCTCGGCACCGTCCAGGTCGACTACCAGAACCCCATCCGCTTTGACCTCACCTACATCGGCGCCGACAACCAACCCCACCGCCCCGTGATGATCCACCGCGCCCCCTTCGGCTCGATGGAGCGTTTCTGCGGCGTGCTCATCGAGCACTTCGCCGGGGCCTTCCCCCTCTGGCTCAGCCCCGAGCAGGTCCGCGTCCTCCCCATCAGCGAGAAGACCGCCGACTATGCGCGCGAGGTCCGGAGCGCCCTCGCCGCCGCGGGCCTCCGCGCGAGCGTCGACGAGGGCAACGACCGCATCCAGGCCAAGATCAAGCACGCCGCGGACGAACGCGTCCCATACATGGCCGTCGTCGGCCCGCGCGACGCCGAGGCCCGCCAGGTCTCCGTCCGCGCCCGCGGAACAACCCAAGACCTCGGCGCCCTCGCCCTCGACGAGTTTGTCGCCGCGCTCCGCGGCGAGAGCGCCTCACGCGGCGCCGAAACCCTTCGGGCGCGCTTCCCCGCCGCTGGATAACAAATTTCGAACAAACTAGATATCGGTTCTCGCCAGGTCCGTGGAACCGCCACGTATCCACGGTCGGACAGAGCCGGCCCGACGGCGAGCGGGTCCATCAATAGACAGACGTGTCCATTCGAGCAGCACACTTCGTGTTGAACGGGCCGCCTGATCTGTCGCACGCTTTCGCTATCATGATCCGGAAGTCCCGAGAATGTGAGCGGACCGGGATCATGGAAGCGCGCACCGTTCGCCGCACGGGCTGTTCAGGCGATCTTGTCAGGGAGAGGGAGAAAGCGACCCGCGCATGATTGAGACGGCTGCTCCCGTCAGCGACTCACGTTCGGAAATGGACTGGTCCCGTCAACTGGCCGTCGCCGGATCACACGCCATCTGGCGCGCCGTCGAGGACGGCGACGAGACATGGATCGTGGTGCTCGACGCCGCCCGACGCGTCGCGTTCGCCAACGCCCAAGTCGAGAAGATCTGGGGACCGCTCGTCAGCCCGCTCATCGGGGCCGACTTCTCGCGGATCTTGGTGGCGGAGGTCTGGGACGAGCGTTCCGGCGTCATCGACGCCGTTCTGCGCACGGGCCACACCATCACCCTTCACGGCTTCCTCTTCGGCTGCCACCGCGAGACGTCGTACATCCGCGTCGGCACCGCCGAAGCCCCGCACGTCCTCGTCATCTGCCGGCCCATCCCCATGGCCGCCCGCCGCATCGGCATACCCGCCAAGCTACAGGACCACGGCGCCCTCGCCACCCTCACCAACCGCGAGCGCGAGGTGCTCGGGCTCATCGGCGACGGCCTCGCCACCGCCGACATCGCCAAGGCCCTCGGCCGCAGCGTCAAGACCATCGAGTGGCACCGCGTCTCCCTCGGCAACAAGCTCGGCGTCACCAACCGCGTCGAACTCGCCCGCATCGCCATCGCCGCCGGCCTCTCGCAACTGCCGCGCTACCTCCCCGCCGGCTCGCCCGTCGTCGCCACCTCCATCACCAGCCCCGCCCGTCGCGCCCGGCGCTCCGCCGAAGCTGAAGCGGAGTGACCCCCGGCGGCCACTCCCAAACCCATCCCAACCGACCCGAAACACGCCCTTCGCGTCCGGCCGCCGGCGCGTCCTACGCTTTCACCTGCGGGGACGAGGCCATGCCGCCCCCGCGAAGGGTGTGGTTGTGATGTCGACGGTGATGCCCGCCATCCCGACGCTCGCCGCCGCCCTCGCCCTCGGGGCGGGAGTCGCCGTCGCGTCGGCCCTCGCGGCCCCGGCCCCATCCCCCCCCGCCACGTCGGTGCTTCACACCCTCCCGCACGGTTCGCGGCTGCGGTTCGCCCCGCCAGCCCCCATCGCCACACCACGCCCAACGACATCCCCAACCGCAGACCCCGCGGCCTTCGCCACCTCCCTAGCAAGCCCGGTCAACCCAACCGACCCCGCCGCGCCCGACGCGCCGGCCGATGACCTCTGGTCCCGCCTTCTGCAGCCCGACCCCGCGGCCGCAGCGACCGGCGCGCCGCTGAGCTCGGCGCTCGCCCCGGCCACCCTCGCCCTGGCTCCGCCCGACCGCGACACCTCCGGGCTCGGCTTCGGCACGCCCGGCTGGGCGCTCGCCGACGCCGCGCGGCACCCCTCCGCCTTCCTCCCAGGCGACACCGGGCCGAACCCCTTCGCCTCGCCCCTCGCCCGTTCGAGCCGCGGCGTGCGTTGGGTCGTCGCGCGGGCCACAGAACTCCGCGACGGCGGCGTCGAGCAAGACCGCGGCGCCTCGCCACCGACCGCCGACGACGCGCTCCCCGCCAACCAGGCCGCCGCCCCCACCATCGCCGTCCCGGGCACCGACCTGCTCCGCTTCGACGGCGACCCCGCGGAGTATCTCCCCGGCTTCTTTGACGACGCCGACCGCTTCGACGTCGTTGACGTGCAACTCGCCTGGCCCGCCCTGCGCACCGAGAGCTTCCAACTTGATGTGCTCCCGGGCCTGCGGGCCGTCCGCGCCGACGTCTCACGCCTCGAGGGCATCGGCGACGAGGCCCGCCTCCGCGAGGAGCAGGACCTGCAGCCCCTGCCCATCCTCGGCACCGACCTCACCTGGCACCTCACCGACGCCGTCGCCCTCACCGGCGCCGCCGCCACGCAGACCGTCGGCGGCGGAAGCCTCCTCGACCTCCAGGCCCGCGCCGAGATCAGCCTCAGCGAGAACATCTTCCTCAAGACCGGCTACCGCTTCATCGACACCCGCATCGAGGTCGACGAGATCGACGCCAACCTCCGCCAGGAGGGCGTCTTCGCACGCTTCGAGATCCGGTTCTAATTCCAGGCCGCCCCGGGGCGCAGGCACCACGGCTCGTTCCGCCGCGGCAGGACGCCGGCGTGCTACTCCATCATCCCCGCCAGTCCATCATCCCCGCCAGCATCCCCACCCCACGCCGCAGCTTCTCGACCGGGGCCGCGAAGCTCAGCCGCAGGTGCGTGTCCCGGGCCGAGAACGCGCAGCCCGGCACCACCAGCAGCCCCTGCTTCGCCGCACGCTCGCAAAGCTCCGTCGCCGTCAACCCGAGCCGCTCCGGCACCTTCGGGAAGGCATAAAACGCCCCGCCGATCGCCGGCACCGTCGTCACCGCGCCGAGCGCTCCCACCACCAGCGCCCGCCGCTCCGCGTACTCCGCCACGATCGGCGACAGGTCCGTCCCCAGCGCCGCCACCGCCCCCGCCTGCAGCGGCGTCGGCGCACACACGAACGTGTACTGCTGCATCCGCGTCATGGCCTCGATGAGCCACCCCGGCCCCGCCGCGTACCCGAGCCGCCACCCCGTCACGCCGTACGACTTCCCGAACCCGCGCACCAACAGCACGTGCTCGCTCGCGCCGGGAAAGCGCGCGGGGCTCGGGCAACGCATCGCCCCGCCGGGCCGCGACGCCATCGCGTCGACCCGCTGCGTGCGCGCATCCGCGTACGTAAACTCATCATAAATCTCATCGCTCACCAAGATAAGATTCTTCGCCCGGCACAGGTCCAGCAGGTCACGGCACTCCCGCTCGCTCAGCACCGTCCCCGCCGGGTTGGACGGGCTGTTCAGCAACACAAGCCGCGTCCGCGGCGACAGCACCCGCTCCACCCGCTCCGCCGTCATCTTGAAGTCGGGCCGCGCATCGGGATACGTGTCGCACAGCACCGCCTTCGCCCCGTACAGCGAGGCCCACACCGGGTAGCTCACAAAGTACGGGTCGGGGATCACCGCCTCGTCCCCCGGGTTCAGCAGGCACGCGAACGCCGACAGCAACGCGCCCGACGTGCCCGACGTCACCGTCACCGCGGCCCCGTCCGCCCCGCCCCCGGCGCCTGCAAAGCCCCAGCCAAGGTCCGCCTGCAAAAACTCCGTCAGCCGCGCGCGCAGCTCCGGCACGCCCGCCGTCACGGAGTACCCGTTCCGATCGTGCGAGATCGCCTCCACCGCCGCCCGCTTGATGGCCTCCGGCACCGGAAAATCCGGCTGCCCGATCGAAAAATCAATCGGGTCCGCCAGCGTCTTGCCCAGTTCAAAGATCCGCCGGATCGGCGACGCCGGCACCAGGGACGAACGGGCCGAGAGCAACGGGTGGGAGGGATGGGTCGTCATGCCGCCCGCAGGGTACGGCCCCGCACCCGCGCCGGCCGCCCTGGGCACCACAAACCACGGCCAACGTCAGCACGCCGACACCGCGAGTGCCGCGCCCCTCCCCGCCACGCCGGGCCCCGCCGTGCCCCGCCGGACCTCGTCCAGCCCGGCACCACGGATCCCGCCAAGGCCTAGAGACCGCGCGACCGCGCCATCACACGACCACGCGATCACGCGACCGCGTCACCGTGCCCACGCACCGCGACGCAACCGTCACGCGATACGGGGCCGCTCGCACATCAACGCATCACCAACACGTCGACGGCACAGGGCACCCCCCGAGGCCTCGCCATCGGGCGACCCTGCACCACAGCAACCCGCGCCGACGAAGGCCCGCCACCCAGCACCAAGCCCGCTCGCGTGCCGGCCCCATGACCGCCCGCCGCGGCCAAGGCGATCACTCCACCGGCTTGGTCTTCGGCAGGCCCAGCGCCTTGTCCTTCTTCGCGTCAAACTTCTTGTCCGCCGTCATCGCGGCGATCCGCTCCGCCCGCGTCAGCACGCTGCGCTTGCCGGTGAGGCTGGACTTGGACTTCAGCGAAGGGTCGAGGCTCATGGGCAGGGTCCTGCGGTTGGCTCGTGACCGCCAACCCGGCGATCAACGCTCGTACTTCCGCCACAGCGGATTGGAAAAATCCGACGGCCCGCCCGACGCGGACCACCGCTTCCCAATATCACGCACCCGCTGCTCCAGCGCGGCACGCTCCCGCGTCGTTCGCCGGAACTGCTCGCTCGGGATCCCGAGATCGAGCACGACGACCGTGAAGCGGGTGTCATTGTTCGCACCCCGCCCCCCGCGTTCCACCCCCACCCGCACCGCCACCGCGTTCAACCCACCCGCCCCCAGCACCCCAACCGCCTCCCGAGCCCCCGCCAGCGGCAGCGTCGCCACCTCCAAATAGTTCCGCCCGGACGTCCGCGGGTCGGTCTCCAGCACCCCACGGGTCCCGAACACAACCGCCCCGGGCGGGATCGCCACCCCCTCACCCGCCCCACTCCGCCCCGCGCCCGCCGAGCCTGAGCCGTCCGCTGTCCCGCCTGAGGCCCCGGCCAACGCCCCGATCGTGGGGTCAATCACCAAGCCCGCGTCCGATGGCGGCACGTCGTTCCGCAGCGCCTCGGCCCGCGCGTCGGCCTGGCCGAGCTGAAAGCCGATCACGTACGACACGATCGCCAACGCCGCCACGGCCCCGATCGCCGCGTACAGCGTCGGAATCGGCACCGAGAGGCGCCCGAGCGGCTGGGTCACCCCAGCGGCCCCGACGCCGAGTCCCGCCCCGCCAGCCTCGCCAGCGTCCACAGATTCACGCGGCACCAACACGCCAAGACGAAACCGCGGCTTGCCCGTCGGCTCGCCCGGCGATGCCTCCACCGGTTCAGGCGACCCATCCGCGATGTCAGGTGCCGCACCCGCAGCGCCGTGGCCCGCAGCCCCGACCATGCCCCGCGAGCGGACGTCGGCCCCGTTCAGCGCGGGGCGTCCGGACCGCGCCGCGTCCGGGCCCTGCCCCGAACCACCGCCAGCACCTGCACCAACGCTTCCCGGGCGCTCGGCGTCCGGCGCCACCGCGGGCGAGGCCGGTGCCGGGGGAGTTCCAGGCGCCGCGGGCGTCGCGGGGGCCGCAGGGGTTGCGTGCGAGGCGTCGCCCTGCTGGCGGCCCGAAAGTTCGCGGCCCTTCAGCACCTCGAACAACGGGGATGACGATCGACCACCTGCCACGCCCCGATTGTACCGACGCCCCCGGGCCAACGCCCCCGGGGTCCCGCACCCGCAGATCCAGCGCTCACCCACCCGACCGCGCGCCCACCCCGCCCCGCTCGCCGTACACTCGCCCCGCCATGGCCATCCGCGACCAAGACATCATCCAGATCACCCGCACGCCGATGAACCGCGCCGAGAGCATGTACCTGCCCGAGGTCTTCAAAGGCTTCGGCACCACCATGCGGCACTTCTTCACCAGCTTCGGCCAGGGCAAGACCAGCAAGGTCATCCAGTACCCCGAGCAGCGCAAGGAGCACTACGGCGTGCTCGAGGGCGGGCAGCACGCGCCCAACTACCGCGGCGTCCACCGCCTCAACCGCGACGAGGACGGCCGCGTCAAGTGCGTCGCGTGCATGATGTGCCCCACCATCTGCCCGGCCAACTGCATCCACATCGAGGCCGCCGAGAGCCCCTGGGACGACCGCGAGAAGTACCCGAAGAAGTTCGAGATCGACGAGCTCCGCTGCATCTTCTGCGGCATGTGCGAAGAGGCCTGCCCCGTCGACGCCATCGAGCTCACCACCGAGTACGACATCGTCGGCATGACCCGCCAAGAGATGATCTTCGACAAGGAAAAGCTGCTCCACGTCTACGACGTCACCATCGACAAGAAGCCGATGTAACCCCGCCCCCGACGCGGCCGCACCCTCGAAACCCACGCTTCAACACGCCCCGGCCCCCGGCAGGAAAGCCATGCCGCCTGACGCGCCCGAGCCTCCACGGCCGCGCCGTCCCCGCGGCCACGGAACAACGCCGCAGCCGCGCCACCCGGCGTCTCAGCGGCTCTTCTTCTTCCGCTGCTTCACGCCCCGCTTCTCCACCACGGTCGACCCCTTCAGCCGCAGGCCGCCCATGGCCCCGGCCAGCTCGCCCATGCCGCCGCCCGACAGGTTCCGCATCGCGCCCATGCGGCCCGAGGCGCCCATCGCCGACATCTGCTTCGTCAGTTTGTTCACCGTCTCAAACTGCTTCACGAGTTGGCCCACCGCGTTCGGGTCGCTCGCGCTGCCCGAGGCGATCCGCCGCCGCCGCGACGGGTTGATGACCCCGGGCGTCCGCCGCTCCGCCGGCGTCATGCTCTGGATGATCGCCTCCACCTTCGTCAACTGCCCGTCGTCGATGTCCACGTCCTTTAGCATCGCCCCCATCCCCGGGAGCATGCCGAGAAGCTGCTTCAGCGGCCCCATCTTCCGCAGCGTGCGGAGCTGCCGCAGGAAGTCGTCCATCCCCATCTCGCCCTTCATCATCTTCGCCTGCAGCTTCTCCGCCTCGTCCTCGTCCACCTCCTGCTGCGCCTTCTCCACCAGGCTCACCACGTCGCCCATGCCGAGGATGCGCCCGGCGATCCGCTGCGGATAAAACTCTTCCAGCGCGTCGATCTTTTCGCCGACGCCGATGTACCGGATCGGCGCCCCCGTCACGCTCTTCACGCTCAGCGCCGCCCCGCCCCGCGTGTCGCTGTCAAACTTCGTCAGGATCACGCCGTCCACCGTCAGCCGCTGGTGAAACGCCTTCGCGCTGTTCACCGCGTCCTGCCCCGTCATCGCGTCCACCACCAGGAAGATGTGGTGCGGCGTGAGCGTCCGCGCGACCAGGTGCAGCTCCCCCATCAGCTCGTCGTTCACGTGCAGCCGGCCCGCGGTATCGAGAATCAGCACGTCGCACCCGGCCTTGCGGGCCGCCTCGAGCCCGCGCTGGCACACCTGCACCGCGACGTTCACCGCCTTGCCGTACGCCGCGCTCTTGTCGGGCTCGCCGTAGAACCGCACCGCCGGCCCGCTCGAAACCAGCTCGTCCGCCGTCTTCGCGACCGTCTCAAGCTGCTCCACCGCCGCCGGCCGCTGCAGGTCGGCCGCACACAGCATCACGCTCCGCCCCTTCTTCTTCAGGTGCGCCGCGAGCTTGCCGCACGTCGTCGTCTTCCCGCTCCCCTGCAGGCCGCACATCATGATGACCGTCGGCCCCGGCGAGATCTTCAGGATGCCCGGGTGCTCCGACTTCGCCGCCCGCGGCAAGCCCATCATCGCCGCCAGCCCGCCGTCGTCATCCCCGTCTTCGCCCTCGCCGCCCTGCTCCACCTCGCCGCCCAAGAGCTCCACGAGCCGGCGGTGGACGATGCCGATCATCTCCTGCCCGGGCTTCAGGCTCTTGGTCACCTCGCGCCCCACCGCGTCCGCCACCACGGCCTCGCAGAACGAGTTGACCACCTCGTAGTGCACGTCGGCCTCGAGCAACGCCGTGCGCACGTCCTCCATCGCCTCCCGGACATTGGCCTCGCTGATGGCCCCCTGCCCGGAAAGCTTGCGAAAAATGCCGTTGATGCCGTCGGTCACGCGGTCAAACATGCCACAACGATAGACTCGGCCGCATGCCCCGCAGGAACGGCGATGCCCGCCCCGAGGTACGAGCCGGGTCGCCACGCTGGTGGATGGTCACCGTCACGGACGCCCACGGCTCGTCTTACGCCGCCGTCCTCGTCTCAACGGCACGGGCCGATGCGCTGGCCCGCTTCCGCGCCCTCAACATCCCGCTGCGGATCCCCACCCTGAGGCCGATGCACGACGTCGCGCTCCCACCGCCCGACGCGGTGGCCCTTGATGCCCCGCTGCACTGGTACCGCGTCACGAGCCTCACCGGCACCCGCGCCACGCTCCGCTACGTCATCGCCCCAGACCCGGACTCCGCCGCGGCCATCGGCCGGGCCCGGGGCGACGGGCCGAGCGTCGGAAAGCCCCACGACCTCGGCCCTACCGAGGGCCTCCCCTTCCCGTTCAGCCACACGCGGCTCCGCCCCTCCGCGATCAGTTCCATCGTCTGCCCCAGGTGCGGCTACGACCTCGCTGGTCTTCCCATCCACCTCACCGTCCGCTGCCCGGAGTGCAACCTCGCCTGCGGCCTCGCCGCGTTCTACAGAGGCGACCCAGCGCACACCACAGCCACTTCTTCTGCAGGACACGGCTGCCTCGCCGTGATGCGAACCATCCTCATGTGGGTCGGCATCATCTTCATCCTTATCCTGACCTTCTTCGTCGTCATGGCCGCGACCTATTAGTTCGGCACCTAACGCCCCAATCCCGTCGCGTGCCTGCCCCCCTCCGGGTGCCACGGCTTGGCGTCCGCCAAGCCGTGCCCCCCTACCGCTTCCCGCGGAGCCACCCCCAAAGCCTCTCCCCCTCCCAGCAGTTCACGCACCGCTCCGCCGTCAGCCCGCCTCGCCGGCCCGTCGCGACGCCGTACCGCAGGTTGTCAAAGTCGTCCGCCGCGTGCACGTCGCAGTCGATCGCGATCAGGCACCCCGCCGCCAGCGCCGCCGCCACCAGCGTGTCGCGCAGGTCCAGCCGCAGCCAGTGCGCGTTGATCTCCAGCGCCACGTTGTGCTCCGCCGCCGCCGCGAAGATCTCGTTCCACGCCGGCTCAAGCCCCTTGCGCCGCGCGATGATCCGCCCGCTCGGGTGCCCCAGCACGTGCACGAACGGGTTTTCGATCGCCTTCAGCAGGCGGGCGGTCGCCTTCGCCGGCTCCTGGTCCAGCGCCGTGTGCGGGCTCGCCACGACAACGTCCAGCGACGCAAGCACGTCGTCCTCGTAGTCCAGCCGCCCGTCCGACAGAATGTCCACCTCGCTCCCGCACAGCACGCGGATCGACTCGCCCACCACCCGCCGGTGCGCCTCGATCGCCCGCCGCTGCTCGCGCAGCCGCTCGACCGTCAGCCCCCCCGCCTGCGCCGAGCTCGCCGAGTGGTCCGTCACCGCGATCGTGTGAAACCCGCGGCCCGCCGCCCGCTGCACCAGTTCCGCCAGCGTCTGCCGGCCGTCGCTGTCCGTCGTGTGCGCGTGCAGCTCCGCCTTGATGTCCGCGACCTCCACCAGCCGCGGCGGCGTCTTCCCCTCGGCAAACGCCGCAAACTCGCCCCGGTCCTCCCGCGCCTCGGGCGGAACCCACCCAAGCCCCAGCGCGCCAAACACCTCCGCCTCGTCCCGCCCCGCCACCGCCGCCACGCCCCGCTTCTGCGGCGATTCCGCCGTGCTCGTGTCCTCGGGGAACAGCCCGTACTCGTTCAGCGTCAGCCCGCGCGCAAGCGCTCGCTCCCGCATCTTCACGTTGTGCGCCTTGCTCCCCGTGAAGTACATCAGCGCCGCGCCAAAGCTCGCCGCCGGCACCACCCGCAGGTCCGCCTGCACCGTCTCGCCCTCGTCGGGCGCAAAGCCCTTCCACCGCCCCGACACGTCCGGCACCTGCACCCGCACGCTCGTCTTGCTCTCGCCCGACGTCACCACGCTCACCACGCCCGGCATCGAGCGAAACGCCTCGTGCACCGCCGCCGATGCCCCGGCCCCCTCCGCCACCGCCAGCACGTCGATGTCGCCCACCGTCTCCGCCCCGCGGCGAAGGCTCCCCGCCGCCTCCGCACGCTCGACGCCCGGCACCGCACGCACCACCGCCACGATCCGCTCGGCCAACAGCGACGCCACGCCCAGGTGCAGCCGCTTGCCCGCGCTCTCCGCCAGCGACAGGTTCTCGCGGATCTTCGCCGCCGCCTTCTCCCCCATCCGCGGCACCGTCAAAATCGCCCCGCTCTCCACCGCCGCCTTCAGCCCCGCCAGGTCCGTCACGCCCAGCGTCTCCCAGATCGCCTTCGCCGTCTTGGGCCCCACCCCCGGCACACGCATCATCGTGACGACGCCCGCCGGCACGCGTGCCAGCAGCGCCACGTGCTCCTCCATCACCCCCGTCCGCGCAAACTCGATGATCTTCTCCGCCGTCCCCTTCCCCACCCCGTCCAGCGCCGTGAGCGCCGCGACATCCCCCGCCTCCGCCGCAGCACGCAGGTCGGTCGCGTGGTCTTCAACCACCCGCGCCGCCTTCGCGTGCGCGTTCACCCGAAACTTGTTCTCCCCCAAAAGCTCCAGCAGCGCCGCCATCTGCTCAAACCGCGCCGCCACGTCTTCGTTAAAGCTCACAGCCGCACACCCTTCACCACCACCACCTCCGCCGCGGGCTCACCCCCACCCCCAGCACGCTCGCCCCACACCCCCCCCCGCCCCCCCCTCCCCCCCATCAGCTCCCCCCGCCTCCCCCCCCCCCCCCCGTACCCCCGCCCCCC
>CAZCBN010000082.1:0-13790 GCA_964496975.1 uncultured Phycisphaeraceae bacterium | reverse complement strand
GCGTCCGGGCGTGCCGAGCCGTCGCCGGCCAGCATGGAGGGGCTGACGTCGACCACGAGCGTGAGGGCCAGGTCCTCGTCCTCGCGGAAGAGCTTCACCACAAGCCGGTCGAGCCGGGCGTAGACGTTCCAGTCAATGTGCCGCGGGTCGTCGCCGGCGGCGTAGGGGCGGAAGTCGTCAAACTCCACGCTCCGCCCGCGGCGTTTGGAGCGGCGCTCGCCCGGCATCTTCCCCGCCAGCACGCGACGGCTCAGCAGATCAAGCCGGTCCAGCCGCGCGGCGAGCCGCGCATCCAGCAGGTCGTCGGGCGATCGGGGGAACTGGGCCGCGGCGTCAATGAACACGGGGCGCTCCGCTCCGCGGGCCCTCCGCCCGGTGGGGGCAGCCTATGCATGGGCGCGGAACGGCTCAGCGAGCGTCTTCGCCGGCCGGCTCCCACACCACAACCGGCAGTCGGCGCACGCCCCACGCGAGGGCCTGCTCGTGCGTGGCGAAGAGGACGTCGAGCCGCCGGCCCTTGATGGCCCGGCCCCGGTCGAGCACGGGCACGATCGTGCCGCCGTCGTACCCGGGCACGCTGACGAGCGAGCCGAAGGGCAGCAGCCGGGTGTCGGCCGCGACGAGCCGCATGCCGTTGGTCCACACGCTGGAGAGGTTCGCGGTGTAGCCGTCGGCGAACTTGCCGCAGCTCCGCTCGTCGGGGGAGTAGGCGGTGACGGTCATCCACACGACGCGGGCCGGCCGGACGGCCCGCCCATCAAACCACCGGGTCGACAGGTCGCTCGGCGGCAGGGCCACCTCGCCCTCGACGGTCGGGTCCCAGACGGCCGCGTCGGCCTCGGCCTCGGCGTGGGGGGCGGCCTCGATCGCGGCCAGCGGCCGCAGGCGGGCGCCCATTTCCTTCACGGCGATCGCCGAGAGCACGGTCGCCGCCAGGCACAACGCCCCGGTGACGACGAGCAACCCGTGCTGCCACAGCATCTGGCGGCGGGCGATCGGCCCGCGCGCGTGCGCGTTCTTCAAGCATCGCTCCCACAAACGCCCCCGGCACTCGGCGCCACCACAACGCCGCCCGGCTCTCGCCGGCGTGCCCCGCCGCACCGCCGCGGTCGGGACCGGAGGCCCTTCACCCGTCCATATGTTAGTCTGCCCTGACCGACGCCGTCCGGCCGTCCGCCGCCACCCCCACCCCCGCCCTGCCCGGAGCCGATTCGACCCGTGGAACCCGTGTTGACGGCCCTGCTCGTGCTGGCAATCGGCCTGGTCGCCGGGTTTGTGGGTGGCCTGTCCGGCATCGGGGGCTCCATCATCATGCTCCCGGCCCTCGGCTTCACGCTGGGGTACCGCAGCCCGGACCAAACCGAACACCACCTGTACATGGCCGCCGCGATGGCCGTGAACGCCGTCGTCGCGGGTGCCTCCACCCGAGAACACCTGAACAAGGGACTTATTCGCTGGCCGCTTGTTCGATGGCTCCTTCCCACCATGATCGGGGGAATCATCGGCGGCGTCTTCCTGAGCGGGGTCTTTGGGGCGGCCGCGGCGAAGGTCACGCTGGGGTGGTTCACGCTGGCCTTTTGCGTGCACAACGTCCGGAAAGCCCTGACCAGCGGCCGGGCCGAGCCCCCGGCGCCGACGCCCTCGCGGCGGCGGGTGCAGGTGGTGGGGGGGATCACCGGTTTGGGGAGTGGCGTGGCCGCGGGGTTTATGGGGATCGGTGGCGGCGTGGTGGTGGTGCCGGCGTTGACCGTCTCCGGCGTGGCAACCCCGAAACAGGCGGTGGCGACCTCGGCGTGCGTCATGATGGTGTCGTCGGTGGTGGGGGCGTCGTTGAAGCTGGCGCTGCTGGACCGCGAGGGGCTGTCGTGGGTGGATGCGCTGGTGCTGGCGGCGCCGATGGGGCTCGGGGCGGTGATCGGGGCGCCGCTGGGGGCGATGGCCTCGCACAGGCTGCCGACGCGGTGGCTGCGGGTGGCGATCTCGGCGGTGCTCGCGGCGTCGGGGGCCAAGTTGGCAGGGCTGTTCTGAGGCCGGCATCGCGGCGATGACGCCACGCGGGTCGGCGGCGGGCGTGGGGGCCGGGGGTGGGCGCAGGGGCGCGGTCGGCACGGTGGTTGCACGGCGTGACCGGCGGGGCGATGCGCAACGGTTGAAACGCGCCGGCCCGGCCTGCGAACAATGGTGGGGCGCTCCGTGCCGCCGGCGATGCCGCGCGGGACTGGGCCCCACGGGGGGACGGATCCACGATGTCAACCGCCTTTGTGAACAACGTGAAGACCGTGGTGCTGCTGGGCCTGCTCACCGGGCTGCTGGTGGCGGTGGGGGGGATGCTGGGTCGGAACTACATCATCCCGTTCCTGCTGCTGAGCGTGGTGATGAACATCGGGGCGTGGTTCTTCAGCGACAAGATCGCGATCGCCTCGATGCAGGGCCGCGAGCTGACGGCGTCCAGCGGCGGGGAGCTGTACCGGATGGTGGAGCGCCTCAGCCGCGAGGCGGGCCTGCCAATGCCGCGGGTCTACATGTGCCCGCACAGCGCGCCGAACGCCTTCGCGACCGGGCGCAGCCCGAAGAAGGCGGCGGTGGCGTTTACGCAGGGCGCGGTCGATCTGCTGAACCGCGAGGAGCTGGAGGGCGTCGCCGCGCACGAGCTGGCGCACATCAAGAACCGCGACACGCTGACGAGCACGATCGCCGCGACGATCGCGGGCGTGCTGGCCTCGCTCGCGCAGATGTTCTTTTTCTTCGGCGGGTCGCGGCGCGAGGGGTCGAACCCGCTGGTGGGGCTGCTCGCGGTTGTGGTGGCGGCGGTGGGCGCGGCGCTCATCAAGTCGGCGATCAGCCGCAGCCGGGAGTTTGTCGCCGACGCCGACGGGGCCCGCATCGCCGGCTCGCCCGAGGGGCTGGCGAGCGCGCTGCGCAAGCTGGACAGCCTGAGCCGCCGGGTGCCGCTGAACCACCCCAACCCCGCGGCGAACAACATGTTCATCGTGGAGCCGCTCGCCGGGGGCCGCTCGCTGGTCAACCTGTTTGCGACGCACCCGCCGACGGAGGAGCGCATCCGCCGGCTGCTGACCCGCTGAGGCGACTGCGTCCGGGGCTCACGCGCCGCGGCGGATGATCTCGTCGGCGAGGCGGTCCGCGGCCTCGGGCCCGTGCTGGAAGAAGAGCGAGGGCTCGATGATCTCGAGCTCGCTCAACAGGTCGCCGCCGGTGTCGGCCGCCATCACATCCACGCGGGCGAAGAGCAGGTCGTCCACGCCGCAGCGGCGGCACGCGTCGAGCACGCGGCGGGCCTCGTCCCGCTCGCGCGGCGTGACGGGCGCGGGCTCGATGCGTTCGGCGTCGCCCGCGAAGCGCGGGTGCTTCACGATGGCGTGCGTCACCTCGCCCGCGACGACCACGATCGACCGCTCGCCCCCGCGTCGCACGGAGGGGATGAAGGGCTGCACCATCGCGTCGCGCTCGCGGAGCAGCTCGGCCGCGAAGGCCGCCGCCGCGGCGTGCTCGCCCGCGGCGAAGACCCGCGTGAGCCACGAGCCGCCCGAGACGCAGGGCTTCACGACCACCTCGCCCCAGCCCTGCGCGGCGGCCTGCGACAGCAGCGCGAGGCCGTCGGCCTCGGCGAGCGCGGGCGTGGACGCGTGGCCCCGGTGCTCGCCGATGAGCGTCGGCACGACGGGCACGCCCAGCGACCGCAGCTCCAGCAGATAGCGCTTGTGCATGTTCCACCGCACCGCGGGCGCGGGGTTCAGGAGCTTCGTCGCGCCCGCGGCCCGGTCGAGCCAGGCGCGGAACTGCGGCTCAAAGCGCCAGTAGTTCCACGTCGCGCGGATGACGCAAACGTCCCAGTCGGCCGGGTTGTGGGCCGGGGCGGCGTGCGGCGCGGGGTCCCACTCGATGACGCCGGCCACCACGCCGCGACGGCGGAGCGCGGCGAGCAGCGGCTCCATGTCGGGGTCCTTCTCGGGCAACACGGCGCAGCGGACCAGGGCGACACGCACGGGGCTTCTCCTCGGCTCAGAACGCGGCGGCGGGGGGCGGCGGGCGGGGGCCAGGGGCGCGAGCGGGCTATTCGTAGCCCAGACGCCGCATGATGGGGGCGAAGGCCTTGCGGGCCCGGCCGATCTCGTCGGCGGTCAGCACGTCGTGCCACCCGCTTGTGCGGCCGGCAGAGATGAACGCCCGGCCCCGCTGCCGCCCCTCGGCGAAGGCGGGGTCGTTGAAGAAGCCGGGGGAGCCGGCGGCGATCTCGGCGTCTTCAAAGGCCCGCATGCGCTCGAACGAGGCGCCCTCCACCGCGGCGGCGAGGCGGGCGTCATCGGCGTCGATGTCAAAGTGCGCGCGCACGCGGCGGGCGGCGGCGAGCGGGTCGGCGCGCATGTCCTCGTAGCGCAGCAGCAGCGTGTGCCCGGCCGCGACGGCGCGGAGCCATGCCTCGGCGTGCTCGTCGAGCCGGCCGAAGCCCAGGGGGAACCAGCGCGGGTCGCCGCGCTGCTCGATGAAGCGGGCGACGTAGCGGCGCGTGGCGGTCTCGGCGTCGCGCGTCGGGCCGCCATCGAGCCGGTCGCCCCCGCCGAGGAGCCAGTAGTTCAGGCAGCTCGTGAGGACGCCCAGGGGGTGCCGGACGATGCAGACGGATCTGTCGCTCGTCGCGCCCGGGCGTGCGAACGGCGGGCGGGTCGGGTGCCAGGGGAGGTGGGTCTTGAGGTAGACCACCGGGCGTGCGGCGAGTTCCTTGGCGAGCTCTGGCGCGAAGCCGGCGTGGATGTCGGGGACGGTGCGCTGGAGGTCGGCGCTGGAGGCGGGGGGCCCCTCCACCAGGCCGGCGATGAGGAAGCGGGTCCAGGTGTTCCCGGACTTTGGGTAGGAGGCGACCCAGCGCGTGCATTGCATCGGCGGACGATAGCGGGCGGGGGGCAATCGGCGGGGTGGGGGGGGGGCGTGGGTCGGGGGATGTACGCGGCTTTGCCTCGGGGGGCGGAGGGTGTAGACTTTCGACGTTTTCAAGCATCCATGAAAACGAGTCTTTGGAAAGCATCTTCGTATGCCGCACACGCCCCGCCGTTCTCCCGGTGTTGATGCCCCCGCCGAGCACCCGAGCCTGGCGTTCGATGACCCCGGCCTGCTCGCGGCGGTGGCGCGCGGCGAGGCGCGGCTGACGCCCGAGCAGGGGCTGCAGGTGCTGCGCGGGCTGGACTTTCACGCGCTGGGCCGGTGGGCCGACGCGCGGTGCCGGGCGATTCACGGCGACCGGATCCGGACGTACGTGATCGACCGCAACATCAACTACACGAACGTGTGCAACGCGAAGTGCACGTTCTGCGCCTTCCGTCGCGACAGCGGCGACCACGACGCGTACACGCTGGAGTATGAGCAGCTGTACGAGAAGATCGCCGAGCTGCGGGCGATCGGGGGGACGCAGATCCTGATGCAGGGGGGGATGAACCCCGACCTGCCGCTGGACTGGTATCTGAATCTGCTCGCGGGGATCAAGGAGCGGTTCCCGGGCATGCACGTGCACGGGTTCAGCCCGCCGGAGTTTATTGAGTTTGTGTCGTTCTTTGACCCGCCGGGGGCGACGCTTGAGGAGAAGGTCCGCTGGGTGATGGTGCGGCTGCGCGAGGCGGGGATGGACAGCCTGCCCGGCGGGGGCGGGGAGATCTTTGCGCCCGCGGTGCGGCGCAAGATCGGCCTGGGCAAGTGCGACGCCGAGGCGTGGCTGACGGTGATGTACGTCGCGCACAGCCTGGGGATGTTCACGAGCGCGACGATGATGTTCGGGCACATCGAGGGGTACGCCGACCGCATCCACCACATGCGGCTGGTGCGGGAGTGGCAGGACCGGGCGCTGCGGGAAGGGGCGAGCAGCCACGCGGGCACGTCCCAGGCGTGGGGGCACTACGTGTCGTTCATTTCCTGGCCGTTTCAGCGCGAGAACACGCCGCTCGGGCGGGTGCCCGACTGGGGGACGCGCGAGGGCGATGCCGGTGAGTTTCCCGGCGATGTCGTGGCGACGCTCGACGGGTCTGGGACGAAGGACCAGCACCCCGAGTTCGGCCGGCGTGTGCGCATGGCGGGGGCGACGGAGTATCTGCGGACGCAGGCGACGAGCCGGCTCTTTTTGGACAACGTCTACAGCATCGGCAGCTCGTGGGTCACGATGGGGCCGCACATCGGGCAGCTCGCGTTGCACTACGGCGCGAACGACATGGGCAGCGTGATGATGGAGGAGAACGTGGTGTCGGCCGCGGGGACGACCTACTGCCTCGACGAGCCGGTGCTGAACCGTTTGATCCGCGACGCGGGCTTCACGCCGGCGCAGCGGGACAACCGCTACGACATCCTGAAGCTGAACGACGGCCCCGACAGCCCGGACCTGCGCGTGACCGACTGGAGCAAGCACCGGGCCCGGCGGCTGCACCAGCAGGCGAAGGCGTTGCCGCCGAGCGGGGGCGCGGAGTTGACGGTGAGCGCAAGCCGCTGAGGGTGATGAGGTTGTGCGTTGCGGCGCGCGGCGGCCGCGTGTGGTGCGGCGTGGCGCGGTGGCGCAACGCGCGGAAGTTGCGCTGTGGGAAGCGGCACAGACTTGTGCGAAACTTGCGAAAGTCGGTGGTCGCGCTGCAAAGGCCGCGCATCTTCCATAGATCTACGCCGAGGTGGGGGCGTTGCCGGCGAGGGCCGGGGAGAGGAAGTGGATCATGCGTGCGTGCCGAGTGTCGGCGGCTGCTGGGGCAGCCTTGTGCGTTGTGGGCGCGGTGGTGTCGTCGGGCGTCGCGGTGCCGATTGAGTTCGGCGAGACGATCGGCCTGAGCGGCACGACGCTCGCGGAGAGCCCGCAGTTCGCGGGCACCGTCTTCCGCTCGTGGGACGTCGGCTTCTCCGGCGACAACGGCGCCTTCAGCGGCACCGTGCGGCTCACGGTGGTGAACACGAGCGACTCGCCCCCGTTCGGCAACGCGCTCGAGGACTCGGCGCTGCTCGCGCAGGTCATCGCCTTCAACGGCGAGGGGTACCGCGTCACGCGGCTCTCGCCTTTCTCCTTCCTCCAGACGACGGACGTCGACTACCTGCTCGACCACGGGGGCGATGTTCGCGCGGTCACCGCGACGGCGCCGGGCAACGTGCCGCAGTTCCCCTTTGCCTTCTTCACGGCGAGCTTTGACTTCGGCGCGGGGATCGCGAACGGCCAGACGGGCGTCGCGGTGGCGCTCGACACCGGCGGCACCACGGGCGTGCTCGCGCCCAGCTTCATCGCGCCGGGCGAGGTGGGCGTGCGGCGCTGGGACGGCGCGGAGTTTTCCGTGCTGTTCCAGTCGGTCGCGCTGGGCATCCCGGCGCCGGGGGTCGCGGTGACGATGGGCGCGGCGTTGGTGCTCGGCGCGTCGCGTCGCCGCCGCTGAAGCCGCGGCGCTGCGTCGGGACGTGTCGCGAGTGCCGTCGGGCGTTCAGGTGGCGAGCGGGTCGACCGGGGCCAGGCCCGCGGCGCGGCGCCACGCGCTGACCTGCCCGATGTGGTACGACTCGTTGTGCGTCATGATGTAGAACGCGGCGTTGCCGTTGGTGCCGAAGAAGCGGGCGGCCATCTCGTCGTCGGGCACGGCGGCGAGGTGGGCCTCGCTCGCGCGCAGAAAGCCCTCGGCGAGCGCCGCGTGGGCGCGTTCGAGGGCGTCGATGAGCTCGGCCTTCTTCGGGTAAGCGGCGCGGGGGCGGCCCGCGGTGTAGCCGAAGCACGTCTCCATCCACGCGCTGGGGACGTTGGCTTTGCCGCCGAAGAGCTGGCCCACAAAGCCCGAGGCGACGGCGAGGTGGCCCATCTGCCACGCGGGGGGCTTGATGCCGAGCGGCTCCTCGCCGCAGCGGTCGCAGGGAATGTCGGCGACGAGCTTCTTCAGGCCTTGCAGGTTGCTCGCGTACAGCTTCACAATGTTCTCACGCATGCGGTGGTCTCCGTGCCGCGGCGAACGAGACGGGGCGAGCCCCGCCCCGCCGCGCCGCGCGGCACACGGTACCATCGCGGGCATGACGACGGGGGAGATCATCGGCTACAGCGCGGCGGTGCTCACGACGGCCGCGTTCTTTCCGCAGGCGATGCAAACCGTGCGGTCCAAGGACGTGTCGTCGATCAACCCCTGGTCGTTCGGGCTGTTCACGGTGGGCGTGGCGATGTGGCTCGTGTACGGCGTGCTCCGGCGGGAGTGGCCCGTGATCCTGGCGAACGGCATCACGCTGCTGCCGGCGATCACGATCTGCTGGATGGTGCTGTCGGCCCGTCGTCGCGGGCCGATTCCCCCGGCGTGACCCGGGCCGCCGCGGCGGCGGCCGCGCCGCGCCGCGCCTCGCACAGCAGGTCGATCAGTTGCTGCAGGCGCTCCCGCGGCATGTGGGCGAACTGGGCCCGGTGCAGCCCCTCGCACTCGGGGATCATCGCCTCCACGGCGTCCATGCCCTCGTCGGTGATCTCGACCCGAACCACCCGGCGGTCGGTGGTGCTGCGGCGCCGGCGGATCAGGCCGCGGCGCTCCAGCCGATCGATCAGCCGCGTCATGTCGGGCTCGCGGGTCAGCATCTCGCCGGCGATCTGCTGCACGGAGAGGGACTTGGGCGGCGGCTCGTCGGACGCGGCGGCGGCCTCGGCCCGCATGCGATGGCCGCGGAGGATGCGCAGGATGTTGTACAACGGGCTCGTGATGCCCTGCGAGCGGAAGTACTGGTCAAAGGGTTGACGCAGGGCCTCGGTCGTGCGGATGAGGCTCAGCGCGGCCTCGGTCTCAAGCTGGGTGAACGGGGCATGCTTGCCGAGCTCGGCGGCAAGGCCTCGCGGGCCGGACGGGTCGGCGGACTGGTCGGTCGGGTGGGATGCGGTCGGGTGCTGATACATGGACGAGCAAACAATGATTGAGCCCACAGATATTTCGCGTTGACTGATCTGACTTGTTTATCAATCCGAACGCCACGCAAACATTCGCGCGGGGCGGGTGGCGGTGAGCGCGGCCGCCCGCTAGCATCGGCCCCGACGCGGTCTGTGGTTGCGTCGTTGCGGCTCTGCGGGCCGACTTTGCTCGAGAAGGGCGGGGTGGCCTCGGTCCCGCGGCGGGGCCGTCGTCGATCGGTCGGTGATCGGTCGGCGCGCGGGGTCCGCCGGGGAGCGCCACCCCGGGCGGGCGCGGGCGGCGTCGCCCAGAGTTTCAGTCCCTCAGTCAGGAACGATTCGCCATGAAGTCGACGGATCTGCGGCCCGGGATGGGCGTCAAGATGGACGGCAAGCTGTGGGTGATCGCGCAGTACGAGCACCGCACGCCCGGCAACCTCCGCGCCTTCATCCAGGTGAAGCTCCGCGAGGTGACGACCGGCAAGTACATCGAGAAGCGGCTCGGCTCGGGCGACGACATCGAGGTGGTGGACCTGGACCGCCGCGAGATGGAGTACCTCTTCGGCGACAACGAGGGCGGCGGCACCTTCATGGACACCGCGAACTTCGAGCAGGTCGAGCTCTCCAAGGACCTGCTGGGCGACGCCCTGCTCTACATGACGCCCAACACCACCTGCACCGTGCTCTTCAACGGCAGCATCCCCGTCACGCTGGATCTGCCCGCCGCCGTGGACGTCACCGTCAGCGACACGGCCCCGGGCATCAAGGGCGCGACCGCGACCAACCAGCTCAAAGAGGCCACGTGCGACACGGGCCTCAAGACCCGCGTCCCCCCCTTCATCGAGGTCGGCGAGCGCATCCGCGTCAGCACGGCGGACGGCTCGTACATCTCGCGCGTGAAGGGCGACTGACGCTCGGCCGGATCGCGCGGTGCAGGACGGGGGAGCGGGGCAGGCATGGGCGGCGGGCCGCGTGCGGCGTGTGGTGCACGGCGGCGCCCCCAGACTTCCCGGGATCAACGCGCATGGATGACGTTGCGTCCACCACGCCGCCTCAGTCGGTTGAGCGATGGCCTTCCCTCTGCGGGCTGGTGCTGCTCGGCCTCCGCGGTAGCGGCAAGTCCACGCTGGGGCCGAGGCTCGCCGAGCGGTTGAAGCGGCCCTTTATTGATTTGGACGACCGAACCGCCACCGCCTGCGGGTCGGCCTCGGCGGGCGAGGCGTACGCGCGGCTTGGCGAGGCCGCTTTCCGTCTCGCCGAGGCCGATCAGCTCCGCCGCGCGCTCGACGAAGCCGGTGCCGTCATCGCGCTCGGCGGCGGCACGCCCACCGCGCCCGGGGCGGCGGCGCTGCTCCGGGCCGCGAGCGAGCGCGGGCTTGCCCGGCTGGTCTACCTTCGCGCGTCGGTGGAGACGCTGCGGCGCCGTCTCGCGGCGGCGGGCGTCGCCTCGCGCCCAAGCCTCACCGGCCTCGGCACGCTGGCCGAGATCGAGCGCATCTTCCTGCAGCGCGACCCGCTCTACCGAGAGCTCGCGCGCACGATCGACGTCGATCGGCTGGACGAGGCCGCGGTCGTCGAACGTGTGCTTGAGGCGTTTGCCTGACGCGACCCGCGGACTGCTCCGCGGACTGCTCCGCGAACTGATCCGCGAACTGGGCCACGACCGCGGGGCGGCGGCGGTTCAGGCCCCTGCCGGGAGCGCCGCATCGGCCGCGGCGACGGCCCGGCAGAACGCGCGGATCTTCTCCGCGTCCTTCACACCCGGCGCCGATTCCACGCCGCTGGAAACGTCCACCGCGTAGGGCCGAATCGTCCGGATCGCCTCGCCGACGTTCTCCGCCGTCAGGCCGCCGGCGAGGATCACGGGCTTGATGCGCCCGGTCTTCTCCAGCGTCGCCGCGAGCGCGGCCCAGTCCAGCGCCTCGCCCGAGCCCGCGCGGGGACCGTCGATCAGCACCGCCGCCACCTCGCGCAGGCGGAACCACCGGCGGATCTGCGCCTCGCCCGTCGCGGGCTCGAACGCAACGGCCTTGATCACGCCGGGCCCGCACGACGCGACCGTCTTGTCGTCCTCGTCGCCGTGGAGCTGCATCATCTCGCAGGGGCAGCGCTGCTCCACCTCGCAGAACTCGTCCACGTCCAGGTCGCGCACCACGCCCACCGAGCTCACCATCGGCGGCAGGGCGAACATGATCTCCACCGCCTCCTCCGGCTCGATCTCCCGCGGCGAGCCCTCGGCGAAGACGAAGCCCACGGCGTCGGCACCGGCCTCGGCGGCGGCACGGGCGGCGGCGATGTCGCGCACGCCGCAGATCTTGATGCGGGTTCTCATGCCGCGATTGTTGCCGTCGGCGTGCGCCGGGCGCGGGGGGCGACGGCTTCGGCGACAAAAGAAAAAACCCCCGGGCGGTGGTGGGATCACCCGGGGGAAGAGAGGCCTGGGCATCAGGACAGGGAGGGAGGAGGGAGGTGGGAAGCCCCGATGCCCGGCCAAATCTGGATGTCGCGCCGGCGTCGGCCGACGCTCTCGATGGCCCCGTGCGCGATCGCCGCGCCGCGGGCCGAGAACGTGGTGCTCAGCTGCAGCCCATGCTGTTGCCGCAGTTCAGGCACTTGTAGCAGGTGCCGTTGCGGACGGTGATCTCGCCGCAGGTGTCACACGGCGGCGCGTCGCCCATGGCGTCCATGGCGACCGAGAGGGCCGAGGTCTGCCCGGCGGGCGCGTTGCCCGCGGGGGCGTTCGGCGCCGGCGTCGCGCCCGGCTTGGCGAGCGAGCCCGCGGCGTTCGGCCGTGAGGCGGCCCGGGCGTCGCCCGTCGCCGGGGCGGACACGTCCGCCGCGAGCGAGGCCTGCTTGGCGAGGTGCGCGGTGGGTGTCGTCCAATCGTCGTCCGTGCCGTCCAGCCGGGGCCGCGGGGCCGCCGCCTTCGACGCCGCGGGGTGCGTCGCACGGTCCGACTCCTCCTCGTGCTCGTTCCACGTCCGTGTCCCTCCGAGCGCGTCGGCGGTGCTGCGAGCGCCGGCGTCTTGGCCCTTGGCGTTGTTCATGTCCCCGGGCCGCTTGGGCGCGTGCGCGTCGCGGTAGCCGGGGATGAACTCCATGCCCATCCAGCGGAAGATGTAATCAACGAGGCTCTTGGCGATCGGGATGTCGCGGTTGGTCGTCATGCCCGCGGGCTCGAACCGCTGGTGCGTGAACTTCTTGACCATGCTCTCCAGCGGCACGCCGTACTGCAGGGCGACGCTCGTCGCCGTGCCCAGGCTGTCCATCAGTCCGCCGATCGTCGAGCCCTCCTTCGCCATGGTGATGAAGAGCTCGCCCGGCATGCCGTCCTCGTACATGCCGACCGTCAGATAGCCCTCGTGCCCGGCGATGTTGAACTTGTGCGTCACGCTGCGGCGCGTGTCCGGCAGCCGGCGCCGCATGGGCCGGTGCACCACCTGCGCCTCCGCGGCCTTGGCCGACGTCGGGTCGGCGGCCGCGACCGCCGTCGCCACGCGCACCGCCTCGTTCGTCACCTCCGCCAGCGCGGCCTTCTTCTCCGCCGCGTCCTCCTCGCCCGACACCGCGTCCTGCGCCTCGGCCTCCGCGGCCGTGTCCGACTGGCTGTTCAGGGGCTGGCTCAGCTTGCACCCGTCGCGGTACAGCGCGTTCGCCTTCAGACCCAGCTCCCAGCTCAGCCGGTAGCACGCCTTGATGTCGTCGACCGTCGCCTCGTTCGGCAGGTTGATCGTCTTGGAGATCGCCCCGGTGATGAAGGGCTGCGCCGCCGCCATCATCCGGATGTGCCCGGCCGGCGCGATGTACCGCGTGCCCGTCTTGCCGCACTTGTTCGCGCAGTCGAACACCGACAGGTGCTCCGCCTTCAGGTGCGGGGCGCCCTCCACGGTCTGCGCGCCGCACACCAGCCGGTTCAGCGCCTCGACGTGCGAGGCCCGCAGGCCCAGCGCCCGCAGCGCGTTGAACGAGCCATCGGACTTCGCCTTCGCCGCGTCGAGCCCGAGCCGCCCGAGCGTCTCGTCGCCCAGGCCCCACGCGCTGAACGCGAAGCCCAGCTCGAACACGCCCGGCAGCTGCTCCTTGATCTTCTTCAGGTCCGCCTCGGCCGCCCCCTTGCTGCGGAGCCACTGCGCGAGCGTCATGCCCGCCGTCACGCCCGCCCGCTGGCTCTCGGCGTCCAGCGGCATCGGCACGTCCAGGTCCAGCGTGCCCATCAGGTACGTCAGGATCTCCTGCACCTCGACCACCGAGTAGCCCAGGCTCTCCAACGCCGGCTTCACCGACGCGTTGGCGATCTTGAAGTACCCGCCCCCGGCCAGCTTCTTGAACTTCACGAGCGCGAAGTCCGGCTCCACGCCCGTCGTGTCGCAGTCCATCAGCAGGCCGATCGTCCCCGTCGGCGCGATCACCGTGGTCTGGGCGTTGCGGTAGCCGTGCCGCGTGCCCAGGGTGTAGGCCTCGTCCCACGCCTTCGTCGCGTGCGTCAGCAGGTCGCGGGCGTTGGCGATGTTCGCCCCGCCGCGCTGCATCAGGCCGTGGTCGATCGGCACCGGCCGCACGCGGAGCTTCTCGTACTTCTCGCTCTCGCGCCCCACGCCGTGCGCCGCCAGGCGGTGGTTGCGGATCACCCGCAGCATGTTCTCACGGTCGGCCTCGTACCCCGCAAAGGGCCCGTGCTCCGCCGCGAGCAGCGCGCTCACCCTGTACGTGCGGCCCGTCATGATCGCGCTCAGGCACGCGCACACCGCGCGGCCCTCGTCGCTGTCGTACGCCACGCCCGCCTGCATCAGCATCGCGCCCAGGTTCGCGTACCCGAGCCCAAGCGTGCGGTACTTCCAGGAAAGCTCCGCGATCTCCCGGCTCGGGAACGCCGCCATCAGCACGCTGATCTCGAGCACCATCGTCCACAGGTCGATCG
>CAZCBN010000081.1:0-13804 GCA_964496975.1 uncultured Phycisphaeraceae bacterium | reverse complement strand
CTCCCGGTCGGCCGCGTCGAGCGCCGCCCGCTCGGCGAGCCACGCCGGCGCCGCATCGGCCGCGCCGGCCGCGGCCTCGCCCGCCGCTTCCATCGCCAGCCAAAGGGCCCGCAGCCGCTCCGCCGTGGACGCCGGCGGGTCGGCCCACAGCGCGCGGGGCGACCGGCACGCCGCGTACGCCGCCGACCAGTACGCCTGCTCCGCCAGCGCCGCCCCGTCGCGCGCCCTTCCCTCCGCACCGCGTTCGGCCGCGCCGCCGCCGAGGCCGGGCCGGGGGCCCGTGCCGCGGCACCCCGCCGCCTCGCGTCCCACCGCCAGCGTCGCGAGCGCCCGCGCCACGCGGTCCGGCCGCGGCCCCACCGCGTCCACCGTCGCGTGCTCGAGCGCGTGCCGCAGCACCGCCCGCTCGAACCACCCGGGCCCGCCGGCGAGCGTCTCCAGGTCCGCCGCTTCGTCCGCGGCCTCGTCCGCCGTCAGCCGCGCCAGCTCCCCCCGCACACGCTCCAGCACCGTGCGCACGGCGATGATCATGCGCGTGCCGTCGCGGCTCATGCTCGCGGGCCGGAGCCGGTACCACGACGTCGGCCGCGCGGCGGCGTCGGGCACCGCCTCCCAGCGCTGCCCCGCGAACGCGAGCCGCCGCGCGAGGTCCCAGTCCTCCGCGGCGCGAAGCGTCTCGTCGTACCGCAGCCCGCGCAGCGCCCGCCGCGAGAAGATCTGCGAGGGCACCATCATCGGGTTGCGCGTCAGCAGGTCGGCAAGGCCCACGCCCCCGGGCGGCGGCGTGTTGTCCCAGCCCAGCGGCTCCGACGCCTCGTCCACAAAGCTCGCCCCGCCGCACGCCGCGCCGGTCCCGCGCGCCGCGTCGAGCAGCCGTGCGAGGCCCCCCGGGTGCAGGCCGTCGTCGGCGTCACAAAAGAGCAGGTGCGCGCCGCGGGCCTCGTCGATGCCGGTGTTCCGCGCCGCGGGCAGGCCGCCGTTGGGGCGCCGCACGAGCCGCACGCGCGGGTCGATCGCCGCGACGCCTCTCACGCGCTCGGGCCCGTCGTCGGTCGAGCCGTCGTCCACCACCACGACCTCGAGCGTCGGCCCCTCCTGCGCGAGCAGCGAGGCCAGCGTCTGCGCGATGGTGCCCGCGGACTGATACAGCGGCACGATGATCGAGACGTCGGGCGTTGTCATCGGTGTGCCCCCCGCTCCTCGCCCGCACGCCGCGCGCGCGCCGTGCGCCCGCGGACGCCGCGCCCGCGTTACGCCGCGCTCGTCTGCGACACCCCCGCCGCCACCACGACCGCCGGCGCGGCCTTCGCCCCGCCCTCGTCGAGCCCCGGGAACAGATCGCGGTAAAGCCGCAGCACCTCAACCCCCGCCTCGCGCAGCGGCCGCGACCGCTCCCAGAGCTGCGGCTCCCACTGGTTGGAGCTCAGCACCACGGCCTGCACGCCCCGCGCGAGCGCGTCCGCCTGCGACACGATCGGGTAGTTCCAGAGCGTCTGCCCGTGGTTCGCCGCCGCGTCGTCGATGATGCACTCGATGCTCACCGGGGGCCGCCGCAGCGCCTCGCCGATGGCCCGGGTGTGCGTGCCCGCGCCGTACACCGCGACGCGCGTGTGCCCGCGGTCGGCGCAGCGCTGCAGCGCCGCGCGCATCCGCCGCGTCCACCCCTCGGGGCCGCCGCCCGTGACGCCGCTCGAGCGGATCTCCCACTCGTCGACCATCGCCTCGAGCAGCTCGAAGAGCCGCTCGGGGTCGGCCGCCACCGCGCGGCGACCGCCGGCGCGGAGCACCGCGCCGCCCGAGACCGCGTCGCCCGGCACCTCGTCACTGAGCAGCGCCGCGAGCCGCGCCGCCAGGCCGGACTCGCCCGTTCCCGCGGCAGCCGTTCCCGCGGCGCCTGCGTCGTCGTCGGGCTCGCCGGCGTCGCACCACGCGACCTCCGCCGCCGCGTCGACGAGCGCCGTGCGGAGCCAGAGCGCGACGAGCGCCGCCGCCTCGGCCGGGGCCTCGATCTCCACGCGAGCTGCACCCGCCAGCGCGCCCGCGTGCAAGAAGAGCCGCTCCGCCGCGTCGGCCGCGGGGAGCATCGCCCGCTCGGCGAAGAGCATCGCCCAGGGCGTGGCGCGGGTCAGCGGCAGCTCCACGTCGCCCGACGCCGGGCCGTCCCACGAGACGCGGGCCACGGGCGCATCGGTCTCCAGTGCTTCGGGCATCGTCCACTCCTGCGCCACGGGGCCGGTCCGGGCCGGCCCCTTCAACCACCCGCGGGCCCCGAGCCACACCGCCCGCCAGGCCTCGTGCCGCGCACCGACGCCGGCCGCGTTCGGGCCGAAGGCCGCGCGGGCTTGGTCCCGCGCCGCCATGTACCACTGCGTGCGCTCGGTCGCGAGGCGCGCGGGCTCGCACATCCACCGCACGTGCGCCGAGGCGTGCCGCCCCATCGCCGCGAGCGAGGCGTCGCTCCGCCGCAGCGTGTCCACCAGAGCGTCGGCGAGGGCGTGCGCGTCGCCCGCGGGCACCACCACGCCGCCGCCGCTGCCGCGGACCATCTCCGCCGTGCCCCCCGCGTCCGAGACGACGACCGGGCAGCCGAGGGCCATCGCCTCAAGCACGGTGTACGGGAAGTTTTCCCAAAGCGAGGGCGCGACGAGCAACGCGGAGGCGGCGAGTTCTTCGGCGACGCGGGCGGGCGGCATGGCACCGGGGAACTCGGCCGTGCCGGCCGCGTCGCCCAGCAGGTCCACGAGCCAGGCCTGCATGGAGCCCCGGCGGCCCGGGGGCGAGCCGGGGAGCCGTGCGGTCGGCGTGTCCCGGCCGATGAAGCGGAGCCGCACGCCCGGCAGCTGCGGCGACGCGAGACGCCACGCGAGGGCCAGCGACTCGACGCCCTTGCGCGGCTCCAGCCGGCCCAGGTAGACGATCGTGCGCACGCCCGACGCCGACGCACGCCCGCGACGCGGGCCGGCAAGCGCGGCGGGCAGCGGGTTTCGGATGGTCTGCGGGCGCTGCGGCAGGCGGGCGTAGCGGCGCGTCCACTCGGCGAAGTGCGTGGACGGGGCCGCGTTGGCGTGCGCACAGCGCGTGGTGACGTGCTCGGCAAAGCGCAGCGCCGCCGCCGCGGCGGGCCCGTCGAGCGGCAGGGAGTGGAGCCGGGCCATGTGCGGGCTGCTGGTGTGGTGGCTCACGGCGATCGCCGGCAGGCGCGCGCCCAGGGCGTGCGCCAGGCACGCGGCCACGCCGGCGCCCTCCGTGTCGACAAACTCCGCCGCGTCGACGAGGCCGTGCGCCGACAGACGGGCCAGGCACCGCGCAGCGTGCACGGCGAAGCGCAGCTCGTGCGCGACGAAGCCGCCCGCCGTGTGCTCGCCCAGCCGGTGGACCACCACACCCGACCCGGCGGCGTTCAGCTGGCCCTCAACCGATGGCGGGCCCTGGGTCAGCACGCGCACGGCGTGGCCCTGGGACGCGAGCGCGTGGGCGGTGGCCTCGGCGAAGGTGCCGATGCCGCCGCCGAAGAAGGGCGGGTACTCGCGGCTCACCAGGGCGATGCGCACAGGGCGGGCTCCTCGGCATGGCCGCAGACGGCGGCGGGTGCTTCACGCGGGAGGCCCGAGACGGACCGGTCCTCGGCGGCGAGGATGGGCATGGGCGGGGGCGGGGGCGGGGACGCGTCGGTGCCGCCGGCGTTGAGCTCGCGCCAGAGGTCGGCGGCGGCGCTCGGGCGGGCGGGCGCGCGCGGCGCGTCGATGACGCGGCGGTACCACGCGAGGCGCCGTGCGGCGACGGCCGCCGGGTCGCAGCAGGCGAGGATGCGCTCCCGGGCGGTCTGGCCCATGTCGTGCCTTGCGCGGGGCGAGAGGTCGGTTAGGGTGCGCAGGCTGTGCGCGAGGCTCTCGACGTCTCCCGCGCGGAAAACCATGCCGGCGTCGGCGGGGTTGGCGCCGCCGGGCGAGGGGTGCGAGAGCATCTCGCGCATGCCGCCGGCGTCGGAGACGATGACGGGGCGCGCGGCGGCCATCGCCTCGATGCAGGTGTTGGGGAAGTTTTCCCAGAGCGACGGGATGACGCAGACCTCGGCGTCGAGCCGTTCTTGCGCGACGGCCTCGGGCGGGAGGTTGCCGGTGAAGACGGTCGAGGCGAGCGCAGGGCCCAGCAGCGTGCGCAGCTCGGCGGCCATCGAGGTGCCGGCGGGGCCGGTGCCGGTGTCGGCCCCGACGAGGCGCAGGGTCCAGCCCGGCGCGGCGGGCGCGACACGGGCCCACGCGGCGGCGAGGGTGCGGACACCCTTGCGCCGCTCCAGGCGGCCCGTGTAGAGGATGCGGCGGCTTTCGGGGGCGGCCGGGGCTGGGGCGGCGAGGCCGGGGGAGAGGGCGTAGGGGATGACCTCGGGCGCACGATCGAGGTGAAAGGCGGCCGCGGCCCAGTCGGCGATGAAGCGGCTCGGGGCGCCGATCGCGTCGGCGTGGTCGATCGCGGCTTTTTCCAGCGCGGCGAGGAACGTGGCGCGACGCTGCTGGGCGGGGTCTGTGTCGCTCTGGAGCGCGGCGAGGGCCTGCGTGGGGGTGTGCAGGTGGACGACAACGGGCAGGGAGGCGGGCTGGGCGCCATCCAGAAAGCCGGCGCGGAGGAGGGTGGTGGCGAGGGCGGCGGCCTCGTAGTCGGCGAACTCGGCGAGGTCGATCTCGCGGCGACGCCGGAGGCGGGCGAGGACGCGGGCGGCGGCGATCGAGCCGCGGAGGACGCCGGCGGGGGAGCCGTCGCCCATCGGGACTCGGTGGACGGTAACGCGGCCGGCGGCCTCGATGGCGGGGCGGCCCGGGGACGCGGCGGTGATGACGTGGACGGTCGCGCCGGCCGCGGCGAGGGCCGGGACGACGGCGGCGGCGTATGTGCCGATGCCACCCCCATAGAAAGGTGGGTACTCGCGGCTGACGAGGGCGATGGCGGGTGACGGATGCGGCATGGTGTCCACGGGGCCGGCGATGGAGAGCGATCGGGCCGGGGACGGGTTTGGCTGTAGGTTTTGGGTTTGCGGGGGGGGGGCACGGCCTGGAAGGCCGTGGCACCCGAGGCGACGACGGCGCGGGATGGCGGGCGGTGGCCGGCGGGGCGCGGGGAGGGGTGGGGCGTTGGGGACGGGGGTTAGGAGCCGAAGGCTTTGCGGTAGTCGGCGATGAACTTTTCGATGCCGATGTCGGTGAGGGGGTGCTTCATGAGCTGGGTGATGACGGAGAGGGGGAGGGTGGCGACGTCGGCGCCGGCGAGGGCGCAGTCGAGCATGTGCTTGGGGTGGCGGACGCTGGCGGCGAGGACCTTGGTCTGGTAGCCGTAGTTGTCGTAGATCTGGCGGATCTGGTGGATGAGGTCCATGCCGTCCTGGGAGATGTCGTCGAGGCGGCCGATGAAGGGGCTGACGAGGAAGGCGCCGGCCTTTGCGACGAGCATGGCCTGCATGGCCTGGAAGCAGAGGGTCATGTTGGTCTTGATGCCCTCGTCGGCGAAGGCCTTGCAGGCTTTGAGGCCGTCGGCGGTGCTGGGCAGCTTGACGACGATGTTGGGGGCGATCTTCGCGCGTTCGCGGCCCTCGGTCATCATGCCGGCGTAGTCGGTGGCGATGACCTCGGCGGAGACGGGGCCTTTGACGATGTCGCAGATGGCGGCGAGGCGGTGGCCGTAGTCGACCTTTTCTTTGGCGATGAGGGAGGGGTTTGTGGTGACGCCGTCGAGGACGCCGAGGTCGTGGGCCTGGCGGATTTCGTCGAGGTTGGCGGTGTCGATGTAGATCTGCATGGGGTGTGGGTGGGGGTATGGGGAATGGGGACTGGGTGAACGGGGAACACGGGTGGCGGTGGGCACGGGCGAGAGACCTGTGCCACCGGAACGCGACAAGCCTAGGCCAGTTTGGCGCGGACGAAGTCGAGGGCGTAGGCGGCGGCGAAGGCGGTGAAGGCGAGGATGGCGGCCCAGCTCAGGACGGTTTCCCAGCGGCGCGGGCGGGCGTTTGGAGGGGTGAGCGGGCCGTGCATGAGGCGGTGGTTGACGACGGCGAGGACGGGGGTGGAGAGGAATGAGAGGACGGTGGCAAAGTCCACGATGGCGAGGAAGGCGTTTTTTCCGGCGAGGGCGAGGACGGCGGTGGCGGCGGCGATGAGGCCTGCGAGGAGGGCGAGCATGCCCGCCGTGGGCCGCTGGGCGGTGTGGCCCGGCGCGGCGGCGTGGGGGGTGGGCGTGCGGATGAAGGCGTGCAGGACGCGGGGGAGGGCGTCTGTGCCGGCGAGGAGCGTGGAGAACATGACGGCGACGGCGCCGATGCCGATGAGCGGGCGGAGGGCGGGGGTGAGGGCGTCGCCGTAGAGGGTGAGGAGTTGGGCGACGATGCCGGCGCCGTCGCGGGGGGTGTCGCCGGGTGCGTGGATGAGGGCGGCGCCGAGGACGATGAAGGCGGCGGCGAGGACGGCGCACTTGACGTAGCCGATGAGGAACTCAAGCGCGACGAGGCGGGGGCCGGGCATCTGGGCGAGGCCCTTGTGCTTTTCGATGGTCCAGAGGCTGTTCCAGGCGGAGACGTCGAGGGGGGCGGGCATCCAGCCGAGGAAGGCGAGGAGGAAGGTGAAGCCGGTGCCGGTGAGGGCGCCCTCGGGGAGGAGGGTGAGGGTGGACCATTCGAGGCGCGGCGCGACGGTGATGGCGGCGGCGATGGTGGTGATCGCGAGCGTGGTGACGAGGGCCTTCATGGCGGTGTCCAGCCAGGCGAAGCCGCCGGCGGCGGTGATGGCGGCGGCGAGGAGTTGGAGGGCGAGGGCGGTGACCCAGAGGGGGGCGCCGCCGGTGAGGTCGGCGAGCGCGGGGAAGGACGCGAGCAGCACGGCGGCGGTGACCTGCGAGAGCGCGGCCTGGATGGGGATGGCGGTCGCGAAGATGACGAGCGCGGCGGCGATGAAGGAGAGGGGGCCTTGGGCGCGGTAGGCGGCGATGATGGATGTGCCGGTGGCGCCGGAGTAGCGGGCGCCGGCGGAGATGGCGGGGTATTTCAGGAGGTGGATGAGGAGCATGGCGGGGATGAGGCCCAGGCCGTAGAGGCCGCCGGCGCGGGTGGACTGGACGATGTGGGAGACGCCGATGGCGGCGCCGGCGAAGAGGAGTCCCGGGCCGAGGATGCGGAAGAGGGTGGGCTGATTGGCGGGGGGCATGGGAGCGCTTTCTTCGGTCGGCGGGGTGTGGTCGGGGCGCGCGGGCACGAGGCGGGGGTGGACGGGTGGCGCGGGGCTTGGGAGGGGGCTTGGGAGAGGTGATCAGTCGTTGGCGGTGGCGGGCTGATCGAGCTGGGCGAGGAGGGGCTTGAGGTCTCGGCGGAGGACCTTGCCGGTGGGGTTTCGCGGGAGGGCGGGGATGGCGATGATGCGCTTCGGGACCTTGTAGCCGGCGAGGTGCTCGCGGCAGAAGGCCGTGAGGGCGTGCTCGCTGAAGTCTGCGGGGTTGGCGTCTTCCTTGAGCTCGACGAAGGCGACGGGGGTTTCGCCGCGCATGGGGTCGGTCTGGGGGATGACGCCGCTGTCGTGGACGAGGGGGTGGCGGTTGAGGACTTCTTCGATCTCGCGGGGGAAGACATTTTCGCCGCCGACGATCATCATTTCTTTGATGCGTCCGGTGATGGCGAGGAAGCCTTGGTCATCGATTCGGCCGAGGTCTCCGGTGCGGTAGAAGCCCTTGTCGTCGAAGGCGGCGGCGGTGAGGTCTGGGAGGTTGAGGTAGCCGGCCATGAGGTTGGGGCCGCGGAGGCGGACCTCGCCGTCGCGTCCCGGGGGGAGGTCCTGGTTGGTGGCGGTGTCGACGATGCGCTGCTCGACGCCGGGGAGGGGGGGGCCGACGGTGCCGCGCTTGTTGACGCCCTTTGGGTTGCAGTGGGTGGCGGGGGCCATTTCGGTCATGCCGTAGCCCTCGGTGAGCTCGATGTTGAATCGCTCGCGGAAGCGGTCAAAGACGGCCTGGGGGAGGGGCTCGGAGCCGCTGACGGTGAGCTGGAGGGAGGCGAGGCTTTCCGGCGTGGCGCTCTTGAGCGAGGCCATGGCGTTGTACATGGAGGGGATGCCGACCATGATGGTGGCCTTGTGCTTCTGGATGAGGTCGACGAGGCGCTTTGGGACGAAGCGGGCGGTGTAGACGATGCGGACGCCGAACATGAGAGGGGTGAGGGTGAGCTGGGTCATGCCGTAGCAGTGGAACTGGGGGAGGACGCCGATCATGGTGTCGCGGGGGGTCATGCCGAGGCCCTTGGCGCCCTGGGTGGCGTTGGCCTTGAGAGCCTTGTGGGAGAGCATGACGCCCTTGGGCTTTCCGCTGGTGCCGGAGGTGTAGACGATGGCGGCGATGTCGTCGGGCTTTGCGGCGGCGGGGATGCGGAGGGGGGGCGGGGCGGTGAAGTTGATGTCGTCGAGCGTGACGAGGGTGCGGACCTTGGGCTTTGCGCCGAGGAAGTCGAGCATGGGCTGGACGGCGAGGATGGTGTCGAGGCCGGCGTCGTCGATGATGTACTGGAGCTCGTCGGGCTTGAGGAGGTAGTTGAGGGGGACGATGGCTTTGCCGGTGGCCCAGGCGCCGAGCATGGCGATGGGGAAGGCGCCGCTGGTGGGGAGGAGCAGGCCGATGCGGGGGGACTCGCAGCAGGTGCAGATGGCGCGGGAGACGTGGAGGCTGGCGACGGCGATGTCGATGCCGCGGTAGGAGCGCTTGTCGTCGTGGACGATGGTCTCAAAGGCCCGTCGGAAGAGGCTTCGGTAGACGGCCCAGTGGATGCTCATGCGGTGCTCCGTGGCGCCCTTGCACGCCGGCGTCACGCGGGCGCGCGTTCGGCTTGGGGCCCGAGAGCGTATCCGGAGCGGGCGCGGGGATCGGCGTGCGGCGCGCCGGCCCCGGGGCGGGGAAAGCGGACGGGCGTGTCTGATCAGCCCGAGGCGATGACGGACGCGGCCGCCGCGGTGGGCGTGTGCGTGAGCGAGACGTGCCAGTGGGTGATGCCGAGGTCGGCGGCGACCTGCGCCGCGCGGCCGTGCAGGGCGATGCCGGGGCGGCCCGCGGGGTCGCGCGTGACCTCGGCGTCGGCCCAGCCGATGCCCTGGGCCCAACCGGTGCCGAGAGCCTTGAAGACGGCCTCTTTGGCGGCGAGGCGGGCGGCGACGTGCTCCACAAGGCGGCGGGCCGAGAGGGCATAGGCCCGCTCGGCGGGCGTGAGGCAGCGCTCCAGCACGCGGTCGCGGTGGCGGGCGAGCAGGCGCTCGACGCGTGCGATGTCGATGAGGTCGATGCCGTGACCGATGATGCGCACGGCGGGGTTCCTCGGGCGAGCGCGGGCGGAGGGGGCGGGGCCGCGGGCGCGGCTAGGCGGAGCGCTTGGACTTTTTCGACGTGGACGACTTGGCGGTGGGCTGGGCGGCGGCCTTGGCGGTGGGCAGGGCGGCGGGCTTGGCGGCCTTGGTCGCCTTGGCGGGCGCGGGCTTTGGCGCGACGCGCGAGGCGGGCGTTGTGCGCGCTGCCTTGGACGATCCCGCGGTTGGCGAGGCGGGCTCTGCGGGCTTGGACTCGCTGGGCTTGGCGGGGGTTTGCTTATCTGCCGGTGCCGCGGCGGGGGCGGCGGTGTCGGGCGATGCGGCTTTGCTCTCGGACTCGGCGGCTTTCTTGTACGCCTCGGAGCGGTAGTCGGTCTGGTAGAAGCCGCCGCCCTTGAAGATGATGGCGCCGCCGCCGCTGATGAGGCGCTCGAGCGTGTTTTTACCGCACGAGGGGCACTGCTTCAGCGGCTTGGCGGTGATGGGCTGGAAGGCTTCGAGCTCGTGCGTGCAGTGGGAGCAGCGGTACTCGTAGGTGGGCATGGCGTGGGCTCGCGTGGTGCGGGAGGGCTCAGGCCGAGGCGTCGGGCTGGACGGCGACGACGACCTTGGCCGAGCGGATGACTCGGTCTTGCAGCAGGTACCCCGGGGCGCTGACGGAGACGACGTGGCCCGCGGGGATGCCGGCGGACTCGTCGCCGGCGGGGCGCTTCTCGACGGCCTCGTGGCGGAGGGGGTCGAACGAATCGCCCGGCGCGGGCTGGATGAGGGCGACGCCGTGGTTGCCCAGGACGCGGAGGAGCTCGCCCTTGATGAGCTTGACGCCGCCGATGACCTGGTCGACGGTGGCGGTGGCGGGGTCTTGCTTGAGGGCCATGTCGAAGTAGTCGACGACCATGAGAACGCTCTGGAGGACGCCGGCGACGCCCATGCGGCGGGCCTCGGCCTCGTTCTGGCCGGCGCGGCGCTGGAAGTTCTGGAAGTCTGCGGCGGTGCGCTGGAGACGGGCGAGGTGGTCGTCGCGCTGGGCGGCGACGGCGACGAGGGCGGCGGCGAAGTCTTCGGCGCCGACGGGGAGGTCGGCTTCGCCGGAACGGGCTTGATCAAGCAGTTCGGCGATGCGCGCGTCGTCGATGGGGTCGCTCCCGACGGCCGCGGCGTGCGCGGGGCGGGCGGGGTCGGCGTTTTCCGGGCCGAAGGGCTGGTGGCTTTGGGGGGAGTTGGTGGGGCTTTGCGTGGGGCTTGGGTCGGTCATGCGCCGCCTCCGAGAAGGTCTTTGATTTTCTTGAGGAAGCCGTGGCTCTCCGGGAGCACGCTGTGGTCTTCGGTGTCGGCGAACTGTCGCAGGAGGTCTTCCTGCTTTTTGGTGAGTTTCTTCGGGATCTCGATTTTGCAGACGACGATGAGGTCGCCCCGGCGTCCGCCGCGCAGGTTGGGGAGGCCTTCGCCCGGGACACGGAACATGGAGCCGTGCTGGGTGCCGCGGGGGATGGTGAGCGTGGTTTCGCCGTCGAGGGTGGGGACGCGGACGTCGGCGCCGAGGGTGGCCTGCGAGAAGCCGATGGGCATCTGCATGAGAAGGTGGTCGCCCTCGCGCTGGAAGAGGTCGTGGTCCTGGACGCGGACGACGACGTGGAGGTCGCCGCGGACGCCGTCGCCGTTTGGGCTTGCCTCGCGCGGTGGGGGCTCGCCCTCGCCGCCGACGCGGACGGCCTGGCCGTCGGCGATGCCGGCGGGGAGCTTGACGGTGAGGCGGCGTTTGCGCGGGACGCGGCCTCGGCCGGTGCAGGTCGGGCACTTGTCGCGGATGATGGTGCCGGCGCCGCGGCAGGCGGGGCAGGCGGTGACCATGCGGAACATGCCGCCGAGGCCGGCCTGCTGGACCTTGCCGTGGCCGCCGCAGGTGGGGCACTGGTCGGGCTTGGTTCCGGGCTTGGCGCCGGTGCCGGTGCAGGTGTCGCAGACGTCGAGGCGGGTGAACTCGACGTCGCGTGTGGTGCCGACGAGGACGTCCTTCAGGTCGAGGACGACCTCGGTCTCAAGGTCGTAGCCGCGGGCGACGCGTGGGCCCGCGGCGGAGCGGGCGCCGAAGCCACCGCCGCCGCCACCGCCGAAGATGTCGTTGAACATCGAGAAGATGTCGTCGACGTTCATGCGGCTGAAGTCGTGGCCGGCGGCGGTGCCGGCGCCGCGGAGGCCCTCGTGGCCGTGCTTGTCGTAGCGGGCTTTCTTCTCTGGGTCTGAGAGGACCTCGTAGGCCTCGGCGGCCTCTTTGAACTTGGCCTCGGCCTCGGCGTCGCCCGGGTTGCGGTCCGGGTGGTGCTTCATGGCCATGCGGCGGTAGGCGCGCTTGATCTCCTCCGCGTCGGCGGTTTTTTCGATGGCGAGGATTTCGTAGTAGTCGCGGGTGGTGGGCATGCCATTTAACCGTTATGCACCTCAGCAACGCTGACTAGCGAGCGGAAAGGTTGAGGGATAGACTTTTCCGGCTCTGCTTTGGCGGCCTTTAAGTACGTCGCGATTCCCGATTTAAGCAGATCCCCCCAGTTGGGAACTCGCACATCGTAAATCACAACCCGAAGATGACGAAGATCGAAGGGAACGTCATCTAAACATCCAGTCACCAGAACAACCGGCTTGCCGATCGCATGGGCGAGACCTAGCTCGTAAAACACATTAGCGTTCTTGTCCGATAAGTCAGCTAGAAGTACCTTGGCTCGCTTAATCTGTTCCCAGATTTGCTCCACCACTGTACCCGTAGAAAACAGACCATCGGCCCTGACTGGCTCGAACCCAGCTTCGTGAGTGGCGGGTATATATACATCCTTGTAGTATCGGTCATACCACTCACCGAACGGCATGAGGACGAAGCACGTATCCAGGAAAGACCGCCCCGCAGAATCTCGGTCCTGACCCCGATCTTCCCCTTCATCCGCATTGTCATTTCGCGCCAACTGCGGACCGACTTTCACCTCCGGACCGACGGCGAAGGCCTTTAAGTAATTCAAGTTGTCCTTGAACACACGAATAAAGTGATCGACACGATCACGTGAGATATCAAACTGACGTATCAATGTGTTGCTAAAGAACTCGTCTTCGGGGATGCGCTTGCCATGATAGTGCTCAGCGACTTTCTTGAAAGTCTCTACTTTTTCAAATGCTTCCCTTAGTGCTGCTTGACGCTGACTCGGGGAACTAGGAGTAACAATATCAGTACCGATCTTCGTGCCTTCCACACTCTTGGTCGCACCCGCCCACTTGATCAGTCCATATAGATTCGCCGATCGCATGAGCTCTTGGAACCGCCAGTCGCCAGGCTGGTGAAAGCCGACCGCTTTAACGAAGTCCTTCGCAGGCGTTGGCTTGCCCGCGAATTTTTCTTCAATTGCCTGTGCCACAGCAACCGTCTCTTCAAGTGTTTGCTTGGGAAAGGTCCACGGGGCAGCGCGGTCTGGTACCACGGACTGTTTCTGAGAGTTCGCCCGTCGGCCAGTTGACTTGCCTTTGACCTTTTTCTTTGCGGAGTTCGCACTGCTTCTTGACTCCACAGTGGCATCAGGCTGCTGGTAGGCAGCCAAGTCCTGCGATTGCTCTTCTGACTCTAAACTACGCTTCTTCGCCATGATGCTCTCCAGTATAAATGAGCATCACGGAGGGTAATCCATGATGCCCGCTGCAACTCCCTCTTGAGCAATCAGCTCACCGCCCCCACCGCCGCTTCGGCGTCTTCCTTCAGGTCGGTGATCATGACGTCGGTGGTCAGCATGAGGCCCGCGACGCTGGCCGCGTTGACGATCGCGCTCTTGACCACCAGCGCCGGGTCGATGATGCCGGCCTTGACGAGGTCGACGTAGTCGCCCGTGGCGGCGTTGAGGCCGAAGCCGGCCTGCTGCTCGAGGATGGACTCGACGGCGAGGTCGCCGTCGAAGCCGGCGTTGACGGCGATCTGGCGGGCGGGGGCCTCGAGGGCGTGGCGGACAATCTCGAAGCCGAGGCGCTCGTCGCCCTTGGCCTTCTTGGCGGCCTTGTCGAGCTCGGCGACGGTGCGGAGGAGCGCGACGCCGCCGCCGGGGACGTAGCCCTCCTTGGCCGCGGCGCGGGTGGCGTGCAGGGCGTCGTCGACGAGGTCCTTGAGGGCTTTTTGGGCCTGCTCGGTGGCGCCGCCGACGTTGAGGATCGCGACGCCGCCGGTGAGCTTGGCGTGGCGCTCCATCAGCTTTTCGCGGTCGTAGTCGCTGGTGGACTTGTCGTGCTGGGCCATGATCTGGTTGGCGCGGGCGTCGATGTCCTTCTTCTTGCCGGCGCCCTCGATGACGGTGGTGTCGTCCTTGGTGACGATGATCTTCTTCGCGCGGCCGAGCTCGCCCAGCTGGACCGAGTCGAGCTGGCGGCCCAGGTCCTCGCTGAGGAAGGTGCCGGAGGTGAGGATCGCGATGTCCTCGAGCATGGCCTTGCGGCGGTCGCCGAAGCCGGGGGCCTTGACG
>CAZCBN010000080.1:0-13809 GCA_964496975.1 uncultured Phycisphaeraceae bacterium | reverse complement strand
CGCCGAAATCGGCGCCGCCTCGCCGCGCCGCCCCGCGCCGCCGCCGCACCCACCGCCCGCGCACGCCGCCGCCGCGGCCGTCAGCACCGCCGCGGCCCGCACCGCACGCAACGCCCACTCCATCCCCACGCCCCGCGTCCGTTCTTCGCGCATATCCCGCGCAGCCTACACCCGCTCAGTCCGCCGCGTCCGCACCCGCGTCGGCCCCCGTCCCCCCGCGTCGCCCCGACCACACGGCCCGGGCCCGCCGCGCCCGTCGCGCCTCGATCAGTTCCACGAGCGCCCGCTGCGACGCCTCCAGCGCCGCCATCGCCCGCGTGTTGTCGCTCACCACGCCCACGAGCACGTCCGCCTCGCGCCGCTCCCGCACGATCCGCTCGTGCAGCTCCCCCACCTGCCGCTCGCGCAGCAGCGCCGACCGCCGCTCGCTCAGCCACATCCACCCGATCAGCCCCGCCGCCCCAAACTGCGTCAGCATCCCGAGCACGTCCGTGTCCACGCCCCACCCCCTTCCCGCGCACCCCGCCCCGCCCCGCCGATCTCAACTCAGCTCAACTCAGCTCACGTACGACGCCGCAAACCGCCGGAACCGCGCCGCGTACCCGATCGACCACGCCCGCCCGCGCACCACGCCCCCCGTCTCCTCGTAGCTCGCCAGCCGCATGTCCAAGAACGTGCGCCCGCTGTTGTCCAGCAGCGTGCCCCCCATCAGCGTCGGGCTCGCCTCCGCAACCACCGCCTCGCGCAGCGTCCACAGCGCCGCCTCGCTCGCCGCCACAAGCCGCCCCGTCACCACAATCTCAAGCTCCAGCGCCCCGATCACCCCGCTCCCCGGGCTGAACGAGTCGCCCAGCAGCCGCCACTGCGGCTGGCTCTCCAGCCCCCGCGGCCCGAACGAAAAAACGTGCGGCCCAGACCCGAAGAGGTTTTTGTTCCGAAACGTGCTCACCCCTCACCCCCCGCGCTCGCGCGCCCGCCCCGCATCCCGGCCCACACCTCACGCGCCACACCCCACGCCCCACACCTCACGCCGCCGTCACAACGACCGGGTCCGCCGCCCCATCCGTGCTCACCGCCGTCAGCACCACCTTCCGCGACGCCCCCGTCTTCTGGCTCAGCGTGTACGTCAGATCTGTCACCACGCACGAGATGCTCACGTCCTTCGCCCCAGGCGAGCCCCCGCTCGCGGCCGTCGTGAACACCAGCGTCCCGGCCTCCCCCGGCCGCGGCGCCGACAGGTCGTCGCCGTGCAGCTCCTGCACCACCGTCACCGTCACGCGTTGCTCCGCAACGTCCGCGAGCACCGGGTACGCCCCACCCTCGCCGCGTTCCTCAAACACCCGCGTCCCCGCGCGCTCCACCGCCACGCTCACCACATTCCCCCACGTTCCCCCCGCAAACCGCACCGTCCGAGGATTCAAAAACAGCACATCACCCCCCTTTCCAAAGCCTCACACCCATTCCCCATTCCCCATTCCCCATTCCCCTCCCCTCCCCTCCCCTCCCCCCCAATCCCCGATGGCCGATGGCCGATCCCCCCCCTCACACCCGCACCAACCGCAACGCGTTCGGCCGTCGCGTCACCTCCGCTTTCCCATCCCCATCCAGGTCCAGCCGCGCCACCGCGCGGTGCCGCTCCGCCGCGAACCGCTGGCGGTACATCTCCGCCCGCTGCCCCTCCGCGCTCATCGGCCCGCCCAGCACCGACGCCGCCGCGTAGATCAGGTGCAGCGCCCCGAAGCACTCCAGCATCACCAGGTCCCGCGGGTTCACGACCACCGACTCGTCGTCTCCCTCGTTGAACCCCAGCATCCGCAGCACCCGCCGGTGCGTCTCCGCCAGCTGCGGCCCAAAGCTCATCACCTCAAACGCCGCCCCGCTCACCGCCGGCGGCGGCAACGCCGCGTCCTCCACCCGCGCCCGCACACGCGACAGCTCCAGCCCCCCTCCCCCTCCCGCGCCGAGGCCCACCACCTCGTAAGGCGTCCGCGCGATCAGCACCACGTGCCCCACCCCAACCCCGCTCGCCGCGAGCGACGGCTCCGACGACACGATCGTCGCCCCCGTTCCCGACGTCGACAGCGTCCCGCCGAGCACGCGCTGCCCCGTCCACGCCACGTCGTTGAACAGCGACGGCTCGTACACCAGCAAGTCACGGTCCAGTGCAAACACGCCCGTACCTCCCGCGGCCAGCGCCGCCAACCCGCCCACCACCACGCCCAACCAAGGGCCGGCGCGTGCGTCTCCGCACGCGCCGCCCGCGGGGCCGCCACCCCCCGGCACGGCCCCGCTCCAACCCACCACCCAACCCGCCGATCAGGCCCGCCCCCACGCGCAAGTCTCACGGCGTCGGGGGTACGGGCGTGCCCGCACAACGAACACTCACACCGCCAGCCCGCGGATCAGGCCGTGCGCGTTCTCGTTCTTCATCTCCAGCGTGTACTCCCCGATCACCTGCCCGCTCACGCAGTCCCCCGTCGCCGCCAGCGGCTTGAACTGGAAGCTCCGCCCCTGCAGCGGCAGCACCGACACGCGGCTCGAGTCCAGCAGCAGCACCGTGTCCGCCGGCACCCACCGGCTCAACACCACCCGGCACACGCCGAAGTCGCTCTCGTACACGCTCACCAGGTCGCGGTACCGCGTGTCCTCCGGCAGGTAGCCGCGCGACCCCGTCGCGAACCCGTTGATCCGCCGCTTCTGCGCCCCGCCGCACACGATCGTGTCGATCGACCCGCTCGACTGGTCCCAGATCGCCCGCAGCGCCCCGTTCAGCACCGCCTCGTTCAGCACGTCGCTCCCCGCCCCGTCGCCCGCGGGAATGCCCCCGGCGTTCGGCGCAAAGCGGTTGCGCACGATCGTGTTCGTGATGCCGTTCATCGTGCGCCGCACCGTGCTGCTGCCCGTCTGCGTCGCCGCCGGCGCCACCCCGTTGATCACCGTGTTCTCAAGGTCGCGCAGCAGCTCCCGCAGCCGCTCCTGCTTCTGGTAGTCCAGCTCGTCGCGCACGCCGTACGACCGCGCCGCCTGCATCGACCCGCTCACCTCGACCGTCGCCGCGAGAATCTGGGTGAAGTTGGACCGACGAGCCCGGTTCGTAAACCGCGCCGACCCTGCGACATCCCCCTCGAGCGCCGCGTTGCCCAGGATCGTCAGCACCATCGCGTTCACCAGCGTCGCCGCCGTCGTGCCGCCGTAGCCGCGCGTCACGGTGAGCTGCTTCGTGCCGCTGTTGATCGCCGTCACCATCATCACCTCGGTGCTGGTCCCGGGCCGCACCAGGTCGCCGATGCGGAACGGCCCCGAGTCCGCCACCGTCACCGTCGTCGCGTTGCCCGCGATCCCCGCCTGGTTGATCGTCCCCAGGTTGGGCAGCAGCGTGTCCTCGATCCACTCGTGCACCGTGCTCGTCGCCGGCCGCTTGGGGTCGCCCAGATGATCGAGCAGCGGCGTCTCGTGCGGGCTCACGATGCCGATGATGTCGCTCACGTCCTCCACGAGCTCGGGCAGCGTCGCCCCCGCGTCGTACGTCGCCTTGCCGGTAAAAGCCATCGTCGTCTCCGTTCTCGCCCGAAGCCCGGGCGGTGTGATCGCGCCGGCGCGCCACCCCGCGCGCCCTCAGCCCACCCACCCCGAGCGCTGCGCCACGCGCGCGGCCCCGGGGACCTTCCGCTCAAAGACCCCGACGCGCCTGCAGGTACCGCGCGATGTCGCGGCGGCTGCCGCTGGCCCGCGCCCGCTCGGCCATCTCGTCCAGCTCCTCCGCGCCCCCGGGCACCGAGGCCGACCCCGCCATCGCCGCGCTCATCAGCGCGTCCCCCGAGGCCCGGGCCGCCGGCACGCCCCGCGGCGTGAACAGGTGCGGCTTCCTGCTCTTCACCTCCGACACCGCCGAGGACACGTCCTCGCTCTCCGTCGCCCGGATCCGCTCCTCCACCAGCAGCCGCACCGCCTCGCTGTCGATCGCGCCCGCCTCGTCGAGCGCACGCTCGATGTCGATGCGCCGCTCCGACATCGCGAGCCGCTCGCGGAGCCTCACCAGCTCCGCCTCCAGCTCCTCGACCCGCCGCGCCGCCCGCGCCGCGCGGGCCTCGGCCTCCTCGCACCGCCGCGACAGCCCCGGCGGCGGGCCGCTCGCCTCGGGCGCGGTGCCCGTTGACTGCCCCAGGCTCGCCCCCGGATCAACGCCCGGGGCACCATCGTCCACTCCGCCTTCAAACATGGGCATGGCAACGCCCTCCTGAAATGCGACTGTTCCGCCCGAAACACCCAGAACACGCCGAGAAAACCGCCCCTCCGCCCGCCGCTCACGCGATGCCGGGATCCGTCGGGGCGTAGCCCAGCTCGGCCAGCACCCGCTCCTGCGGCACGCCCAGCTCCACCTTCTGCCGCGCGGCCTGCACCTCGGCGGTCGGCTCGATCGGCTGCGGATCGGGCCACACGAGCCGCACGCCCCGCTCCGCCGCGCCCGTGCGCAGCACGCCCGCGGCGTCAAGCGCGGCCAGCACCATGCGGCTGATCCGCGCGATGCCGGCCCCGTAGGCGACGCGCTTGCGCGCCGTCTTGCTCAGGAGGCTCAGGAGCGTGATGCGCAGCGCGTTCGCGCTCGACAGGTTGCCGATCTTGGCCCGCACCACGCCGCCCGCGAGCGGGGGCACGGCGCTGAGCTTGTCCATCGCCTCGCGCACCTGCTCGATGTGCTCGGACTCGCTCGGGCTCGCCGAGTCGCCCCCGAAGGCCTCGATGCTCGCCTCGGTGTTGTCGGTGCGCCAGAGCTGCCCGGGGCCGATCGTCGCGTCACCCAGCGGCTCAAACCCCTTCGCCAGGTACATCTTGAACGACTGCAGCGTCACCCGGTTCGCGCGGTCGCTGAGCCGCGTGTTCAGCTCGTCCTGCAGCGGGATGAGCGGCTCCACCTCGCTCACGCCCTCGTAGCGGAAGGGCTGGCTGATGTTCTGGATGTGCGCCACCGGCAGCACGCCGGGCAGGAGCGCGCTCGTCTCGTCCCGCACCAGCGCGCCCGCGTGGTACACCTGCCGCACGCCCGGGCCCAGCACCTCGACCACCTGCACCGTGCGCGGCCCCCGCGCCGCGCCGTGCGACGACGCGTGGGCCGCGCCACGCCCCGCCGGCCTGGGCGACCAGCGGCGGATCCACATCGGCCGCGTGTCGGGAGACTCCGCGTCCTCTCGCGTGCCCGCGTCGTGCGCGTCGGCCCCGGCGGCCCCGCTCGCCTCGCGGTCGACGTGGATGATGTACGCGTTCAGCCGCCGGTAGTCGGCCGGGTGCAGCACCGGGATGCCGCGGCGCGGCTCGACCACTTCGATGCGGATGAGGTCGCTCAGCGCCTCGGTCGACCCGCTGTCGAGCGCGAGGCGGAGGCTGTCGGCGTCGTGGATGAGCGCCGACTCGTCGAGCCGCAGCACGAGGTCGACGTAGCCGTAGACGTGCCCCAGCAGCGCCATGTCCTGCAGCAGCGCGATGCCGCCCGAGGCCTCCCACACCGCGTCGAGCACGCGCTCGACGGTGCGGCGGAGCCCCTCGTCGGCCGCGGTGCTGAGGAGCTGCAGGGGCTTGCCGAACATGAAGTCGACCATCGTCTGGATGCGCCAGGCGATGTCGTTCTCGATCACGATCTCACGCTGCGGGCGGTCCACGCTGCCGTCGCCGGCGGTGAGGCGGCTCGGCAGGCCGGCCTCCTGGGCGAGGCGGTACGCGCGGCGGCCCGAGGTGGGCGTGAAGGCGTCGACCGTGAGCGGCGCGGGCCGCGGCTCCATCGGGTTTCGGAAGTAGCGCCAGAAGGTCTCGAGCCTGGGCACGCGGCGCGTGCGGTGCTCGGCGATGAGGTGGTCGAGGCGGGCCTCGTCCAGCCCGAGGGGGGCGAAGGCGTCGAGTCGGTACGGCACGGTGCGAACCCTCCGCTGGGGAGCCATCCGGAGGGGGGCCCGCGGCTGCACGCTGCGTGCCGCGTGGCCCCCACAACCCCAGCGGTTCGCGGGCCGCGGCGTGCGCACAGGGCCGGGCGGTGAAGGTTCAGCATCGGCGCGGCCACGCCGCCGCCGTGGCGGCCAACACGCGGCGAACGCGAGACTTGGAGCGATGCAAGATTTTTTGCGGATCGTGGCCGCGGGCGCAGGCTGGCAAGCCCCGGCGCGCGCACGCCGCCCGGCGGTCACGAAGGCACCGCTTGACGCGCGGACGCGCCGCGGGCGGTTGGGCTTAGTCGAGGCGCTCGACGCGGCTGTACTGGTCAAGGTTCACGACGACGATCTCGCCGTCGGCCTTGCGGAGCTCCACGCGGTCCAGCCAGAGCTTTTTGTCCTTGGAGTGGGCGAACCAGGAGCCGGTCTTGGACTGGCCGAACGAGACGACCTCGCCCTCAAAGGTGGTGGTCAGCACGCCGGTGCGACGGGGGATTTGCTGGGTGATGCGCACCCGGTGGCCGGGGGAGAAGGAGAAGGGCTGCGTGGCCGAATCGCTCGGCTGGTTCGAGGGTTGGCTGGCGGCGGAGGCGTTGGTCGGCGGCATGAGCGGATGGTATCGCGGGCGGGGACCGCGGCGGGGCGGCGGGGGCGGGCTCAGTCGATGGCGAGGCGGGCCCAGACGGGGAAGTGGTCCGAGGGGTAGCGGCCGTCGATGGTGCGGGTGTCGATGCCCGCGGCGAGGGGACGCAGGTCGGCGGAGACGAAGACGTGGTCGATCTTTCCGCTGGCGGGGGGCCGGTCGAGCCGGAAGCCGGTGAAGGTGTGAGCCGGGCCTTCGGGGTGCAGGGCGCGGTAGGGGTCGGTGAGTGTGGGGCCCGGGGGGGCCGGGGGGGCCGGGGCGGCCGGGGGGGCCGGGGCGTGCGGCTGGTGCGGGTCGGGGGCCAGCATGGCGGCGAAGGCGGGGTTGCTCTCGTCGGCGTTGAAGTCGCCCAGCACCACCACCGGGTCGGCCCGGCCGGGGCGGGTGGTCAGCTCGGCGATGCGGGTTCGCAGCAGGCGCGCGGCCTGCTCGCGGCTGGCCTGGCCCACGTGGTCGAAGTGGGCGTTCAGCACGTACACGCCGCGGCCGGTGGAGAGATCAACAAGCCTGGCCCACACGGCGATGCGCGTGATGGCGTTGTCCCAGGTCACGGAGGCGATGGCGTCGGGCGTGCCTGACAGCCAGAAGGTGCCCGACTCGGCGGCCGTGAAGCGGGTGCGGTCAAAGAAAATCGGCGCCCCCTCGCCCGCGGTGCGGCCGTCGTCGCGGTGCGCGCCGAGGCAGGCGTAGCGGGGCAACGCCGTGAGCAGCTCGTGGGCCTGAAACGCCTCGACCTCTTGCAGGCCCAGCACGTCGGGCGACAGGTCGGCGATGGTCGCGATCACCTTGTCGCGGCGGAGGGGCCAGGCGTCGGGCCCGTCGTTCGCGGAGCCGAAGCGGATGTTGAACGTGGCGACCGTGAGCACCGCCGACGCGGGCGCACCCTCGGCCGGCGCGGCAGCGGCATCGGCTTCCGACGCGGCGGCAACGGCCGGCGCGGACGCGGCGGCCCATGCGTGCAGCACGACGCCCAGCGCGAACGCGGCGCGGACGGCTCGGCGATGCGGGAGGCTTGGCATGCCCGCAGGCTACCCGGGGGCGGCGCGCCGCGGGGAGGGCCCGCACGCTCGGCGCGGGCGGAACCGGCCCGGGTGTGGTAGCGTCGGGGCATGGCGTGGGACCTCTTCGTGGCGAACGTGTTCAGCCCGCCCGTGCTGTTCTTCGGGCTCGGGCTGCTGGCGGTGCTGGTGCGGGCGGAGCTGAAGATCCCGCCGCCCATCCCCACGCTCTTCAGCCTCTACCTGCTGTGGGCGATCGGGTACCGCGGGGGCGTGGAGCTGCACGAGGCGGGCTTCTCGCGGGCGTCGGCGCTGGGGCTTGGCGCGGCGGTGCTGCTGTCGGCGCTCACGCCGCTCTGGGTCCGACCGTTGCTACGGGTTCGGCTGAACCGGGCCGACGCGTCGGCCGCGGCGGCGGCGTTCGGGAGCGTCTCCGCCGTCACGTTCATCACCGCGGCCAACTTTTTGAACGACCGCGCCGTGCCCTTCGGCGGGCACATGGTCGCCGCGCTCGCGCTGATGGAAGCGCCCGCCATCGTCGTCGGCGTGCTGCTGCACCGATGGTCCGCCGCGAAGCAGCCCGGCGCCACGCTCCAGCAGCGGCTCGGCCTGCGCGGCCTGCTGCGCGAGGCGGTGCTCTCGGGGCCCGTCTTTCTGCTGCTGGGCTCGCTCGCCGCGGGCCTCGCCGCCGGGCCCCGCGGGTATGAACAGTTGCGGCCCTTCACCACCGACGTCTTCTACGGCGTGCTCGTGCTCTTCCTGCTTGATTCGGGCATGACCGCGGCGAAGCGGCTGGGCGAGCTCCGGGCCGTCGGGCTCTTCGCGCTGGCCGCCTCGGTGGGCGTGCCGCTCGTGAACGCGGCGCTGGCGTGGGGCATCTCCGCGGGCCTCTCGCTCGGCCCGGGGGACGCCTTCCTGCTGATGGTCCTGGCGGCGAGCGCGAGCTACATCGCCGTGCCCGCGGCGATGCGCCTCGCCATCCCCGAGGCCAACGCGGGCGTCTACCTGCCGATGGCGCTGGGCATCACCTTCCCGTTCAACGTGTCCGTCGGCATCCCGCTGTACATGCTCGCGGCGCGGACGCTTGAGTGAGCGAGCCGGCGCGGCGGCCCCGCCGGCCCGCGTGTCACGCGTTCAGCCGCCCGCGATGGCCCGCTCGGTGGCGCGCAGCACCTCGGCGGCGAGCGTTTCGTTCGGCGCCTCGCAGATCAGCCGCATGATGGGCTCGGTGTTGCTCGCGCGGACGTGCACCCAGCAGCCGGCCCACTTCCCCGAGAAGTCGACGCGCACGCCGTCCTGCCGGTCGACGCGCTCGGCCGCGAAGGCCCGGGCCACGGCCTCGCACGCCGGCGCCGCGGCGGCCTTGCTCGGGATCTCGGTCTTGCGCTTCACGATGCAGTAGCCCCGGCCGCCGGGGGAGTACGAGTTGATCCGGTCGACGATCTGGCTCACCGATGTGCCGGTGCGGGCCATGAGGCCCAGCGTGAGGGCCATGGCGGAGAGCGAATCGCGCACGTAGCAGACCTTGGGCCAGATGACCCCGCCGTTGCCCTCGCCGCCGACGATGACGTTGCGGCCATCGTCCGCGAGCTGCTTCATGCGCTCGACGACATTGGCCTCGCCCACGGGCGTGCGGATGACCTCGGCCCCGTACCGCGCCGCGACGTCGTCCACCATGCGCGACGTGGAGAGGTTCACGACGATGACGGGCGTCTGCTTCCAAACGTGCGGCGGGATGGTTGCCTTCAACGACTCCCGATGCGACAGCAACGCCTCGGCCGCGATCGAAAGCGTGTACTCCTCGCCGATGTACACGCCCTTCTCATCAACGATCGCCAGCCGGTCGGCGTCGGGGTCCTGGGCGAAGCCGATGTCGGCCTTCAGGCCCACCACCGCGTCGCACAGGCCGCCCGCGCCCGAGAGGTTCTCCTTCGTCGGCTCGGGCACGTGCGGGAACAGACCGCTGGACGATCCTGCCAGTTGCACCGTGGCGATGCCGAGGAACGTCAGGAGCGCTTCGACGCACCGGGTTCCCGAAGCGTTCACAGAGTCCACCACCACGCGGCGACCGGGGCCCCAACTCCGCACTGTCTCGATGCCGACCGCGGACCCGGGCTGGCCCGTCACCACTCGGTGCAGATGAACCTCCGCGGGGTTCACATCATTGCGGCTCGTGCCGATCGCCCACGGCGGGGCGAAGCGCACTGAGCCGGAGAGATAGCGCCGCACGATCTCCTCCGCAAGCCGCGCCGGCGGAGCGAAGAGCCCACCCCCGAGAGATGCCCGATCAACCGAGCCGCCGGCGCGCTCGACGACTTCGTCGGCCACCATGCACTTGAGGCCGTTCCACACCTGCGGGTTGTGGCTTGCGGTGATCATCACGCCGGCCTGCGCGGCGTACGCCTCGGCGCAGACGCCCACCGTTGGCGTCATGACAACGCCGAGTTTCACGACCCGGCAACCCGCCGCGAGCAACCCCGCGCACGCCGCCGCCTCAAACGCCTCGCCCCCCGCGCGGCCGTCACGACCCAGCAGCACGACCGGTTGAGCGCCGAGCGTCTCGTACAACCACGTCCCAAAGACCGCCGCGTACCGAACCACCACCTCCGGCGTCAGGCTCTCCCCCACGATCCCACGCAGCCCAGACACGCCCAGAATCAACGGGGCGGTGGGCGGAACGGCTTCAGCGGCGGCGGCGGCGGCGTGGTCGCGGTCACTCATGGCTTCGCTCGGCGTCTGGGGCGCGGCTCTATGCAATGGCACAATCAGCGCAAATCCGGCCCCACGATAGACACCCAGGCCGCCGCGGAGCGGCCCGGCCGCACCCCCACCGCCGCGATACCCTCGTCCCCATGTACGCCATTGAAGTCTCGCACGAGTTCTCCGCCGCGCACGCCCTGGCCATCGCGGGCACCACCGAGCCCCTGCACGGCCACAACTTCCACGTCACCGTCCGCCTCGAGGGCGAGACGCTCGACCACGACGGCCTGCTCTGCGACTTCCACACCGTGCACGATCTGCTGCACTCCATCTGCGAACCCTTCGACAACGCCGACCTCAACCACACGCCCCCGTTCGACCGCGTGAACCCCTCGGCCGAGCACATCGCCCGGCACATCGGCGACGCCCTCACCGACATGCTCGCGGGCGAACTGGCCCACGCCGTGCACGTCGCCGAGGTGCGCGTGACCGAGGCGCCGCGCTGCGTCGCCATCTACCGCCCGGGCCGCTGAGGCGAGGCTCCCGCCGATCCCGAGCGATGCCCCACGCGGGCCCCCGCTGAAACGATCGGTCCACTCGGCGACGCCCCGGCACCGGAGCGATCCAAACGCCGATCTTCCTTTTTCCTGACGAACAATGAACACGGCTGCGCCGCCGGCGCGGCGCCGCGGGGCTTGGGCTTCCCCAGCCGGGGACCGCCCCCTACAAATCCCCTCCAATGCCGGCCCCGTCCCGTTACTTCAACCGCGACCTTTCCTGGCTCGAGTTCAACGACCGCGTCCTCGCGCAGGCCGAGGACGACCGTTTGCCGCTGCTGGAGCGCGTGAAGTTCTGCGCCATCTTCGCCGGCAACCTCGACGAGTTCTTCATGAAGCGTGTCGGCCTGCTGAAGCGCCGGCTCGACGACCCCGACGAGCGCGACATGCGCACCCGCGACGGCCTCACGCTCCCCCGCCTCGCGCACGAGATCCGCGCCAAGGTCATCGCGCAGCAGGCCCGGCAGGCCACCGCGTGGACGCGCGACCTGCGCCCCGCCCTCCGCGAGAACGGCGTCGCCATCCTCGCGTACAACGACTTGGGCGTGCAGCGCCGCCGCCGCCTCGACCGGTACTTTGACGCCAACGTCTTCCCCGTTCTCACGCCCCTCGCCGTCGATGCCAACCACCGCTTCCCCTTCATCAGCGGCCTGAGCGAGAACTTCGGCCTGCTGCTGACGCCCGAGGACGACCCGCACGCCGCGCCGTCGTTTGCGCGCGTGAAGATCCCCTCTGTTGTGCCGCGCTACATCCCGCTCGACGCCGACGACCACGACGAGTTCGTCCCGCTCGACGAGCTGATCCTCGCCAACCTCGACCGCCTCTTCCCCGGCATGACCGTCGTCGAGTCGGCGATGTTCCGCGTGACGCGCTCCGCAGCCGTGGAGGAGGACGACGACGAGGACGGCGACAACGAGCTCTACGACGCCGTGCGGCAAGTGGAGGCCGAGCTGGAGCGTCGCCGCTTCGCCGAGGCCGTGCGGCTCGAAACGCCCAAGGACGCCTCGCCCCGCATCGTGGACATGGTGGCCGAGCGGCTCGCGCTGGAGGCCGAGGACGTCTACCGCCGCGAGGGCCCGCTGGAGTACGCCGACCTGTTCACGCTGGCCAACGTGCCGCGCCCCGACCTGCGCGAGAAGCCCTGGCGCCCCGTCGTGCCGCGGGCCCTGCGCGACCTGCCGCCGATCGCGAGCGCCGACGCCCCGCGGCGAACGCTCGCCTCGACGAGCCTCGCCCCGAATGCCAGGCTCTCTCCAGGCGGCAACATCTTCGACCGCATCCGCGCCGGCGACATCCTCGTCCACCACCCCTACGAGAGCTTCCAGCACTCCGTCGAGCGCTTCATCGCCGAGGCCTGCGAAGACCCCGCCGTCCTCGCCATCAAGCAGACCATCTACCGCACCAGCCCCGACAGCCCCTTCGTCCGCTACCTCGTCCGCGCCGCCGAGAACGGCAAGAACGTCGCCTGCCTCGTCGAGCTCCGCGCCCGCTTCGACGAGCAGCGCAACGTCACCTTCGCCCGACAGCTCGAGCACGCGGGCGTCCACGTCGCCTACGGCGTCGCCGGCCTCAAGACCCACTGCAAGTGCTCCCTCGTCGTCCGCCGCGAAAAGGCCCACCGCCCCGACGACGACGCCGACGCCCCCCCCGCCCCCGAGGTCATCCGCGCCTACGCCCACCTCGGCACCGGCAACTACCACCCAAAGACCGCCCAGCTCTACACCGATCTGGGCCTGCTCACCTGCGACCCCAAGATCACCGGCGACGTCGTCAAGCTCTTCAACATGCTCACGGGCCACGCCGCCGAGCAGTCCTACGCCCGCCTCCTCGTCGCCCCGCAGCACATGCGGCGTGACTTCGAGAAGATGGTCCGCGTCGAGACCGAGAACGCCCGCGAGGGAAAGCCCGCCCGCATCATCGCCAAGATGAACAGCCTCGAAGACAAACGCCTCGCCGACGATCTCTACGAGGCCTCCGACGCCGGCGTCGACGTCACCCTCATCGTCCGCGGCTTCTGCGGCGTCCGGCCCCAGGTGCCCGGCATGTCGGACCGCATCCGCGTCGTCAGCGTCATCGGACGCTTCCTTGAGCACTCCCGCATCTACCACTTCGCCAACGGCCACGCCGACCCCACCGAGGGCAAGTTCTTCATCGGCTCCGCCGACTGGATGTACCGCAACCTCAACGACCGCGTCGAGGCCGTCTGCCCCGTCACCGAGCCCGCTTCTCGCCGCCGCCTCTGGAACATCCTGGACATCATGCAGCGCGACCGCTTCAACGCCTGGGACCTCGCCGCCGACGGCGCCTACGCCCGCCGCACCCCCGACGACGCCGCCCCCGAGGGCTCCCCAGAACGCGACGGCACCTTCGCCGCCCTCATGCGCGACACCGCCCCCTGAGCACGCACCGCCGCACGACACGCCGCGCCGCATTTCGGACCTGCAAATCCGAGCCTTCGCCCCCTACACTTTCGCCGCACACGCCCGCGCACCACGCGCCGGCACGCCGGACCCCCCACGCCCGGGCCGGGATGGGGACGCGTCGGCCCACACGGCACGGCAGACAGGCGCCGCGCCGAGCCCCGCCGCACGCGCACACACAGGCCCCTCACCAGCGAGGTCACACCCCATGCCAGGCATCAACGTCCGCGACATCCTCGGCGCCGAAGCCAACGCGCTCCTCAACTACGAGTCGCGCACCGTCTCCAAGAACGCCCTCCACCTCCCCGGCCCAGACTTCGTCGACCGCATCGTCTCCCACACGGACCGCAACCCCAACGTCCTCCGCAACTTCCAGCTCATGCTCAACACGGGCCGCCTCGCCGGCACCGGCTTCGTCTCCATCCTCCCCGTCGACCAGGGCATCGAGCACTCCGGCGGCGCCTCCTTCGCGCCAAACCCCGAGTACTTCGACCCCGAGAACATCGTCAAGCTCGCCGTCGAGGGCGGCTGCAACGCCGTCGCCAGCACCTTCGGCGTCCTCGGCGCCGTCGC
>CAZCBN010000079.1:272-14441 GCA_964496975.1 uncultured Phycisphaeraceae bacterium | reverse complement strand
CCCGGTCGCCGTCCTCCACGTCCACCAGCCGCAGGTCGCCCGTGATGTCGGGCTCGATCTCCTGCGGGCTCAGCACCTGCACGGCGAACAGGTCGTAGCCGCGGCCCACCAGCATCCGCAGCGGGTCCTCGTACCCCTCCTTCATGAAGAAGTCGCTGACGACGACCATCACGCCCTTGCCCCGCCGCGCGAGCGCGATCCGCCGCGCCGCCTCGGCGAACGACGCGGGCCCGCCGGGGCGGAGCGCGCACAAAAACCGCGCCACGTCATGCACCCGCCGCCGCCCGCGCAGATCGCGCAGCGCGTGGAGCGTCACGCCGTCCGCGTCCCTTCCCGTTTCGGCGGAGCCCGCGCTGCGCCGGTCCCCTTCCGCGCTCTCGGCGTCGCCCGCGTCGCCTTCCTTGCCCGTGTCCATCCACCCGCCGACCGCCGTCACCGCCACGCGGTTGAGGTTGACAAGGCCGATGTACCCGAGCGCCGCCGCCGCGCGCTGGGCCGCGAAGAACTTGTTGGGCTCGCCGCAGTCCATGCTCTCCGTCGCGTCGATCACGACGTGCAGCGAGAGGTCTTCCTCCTCAAGGAACAGCTTGAGAAAGAGCCGGTCGAGCCGCCCGAAGATGTTCCAGTCGATGTGCCGCAGGTCATCGCCGACAACGTACGACCGATGGTCGGCGAACTCCACGCTCTCGCCGCGCTTCTTGCTGCGCCGCTCGCCCTTGAGCTTGCCCGCGAAGATTTTTTGGCTGGTGATATCCAACTGCCCGAGGCGCGCGATGAGCCCGCCGTCGAGCAACTCCTCAATCCCCTTGGGCCGGCGTGCGTTGGCGGTTCTCAGCATCGGGCCGACTCCCCTTGCGTGGCAGCGACGTTCAACGAATCCGAACGCGGAGAGACGGAGTGCGGCGCAGAGGTCACGGGAAGAGCCTCCGGGTTGATCCGTCGGTGCACCCCATCCCGCAGCACGCCGACATCGAAGTTGATCAGCAGGCCCACCGGATACCGCCCGGCCCGCAAATAGCTCACCAACTGCGCCACGTGAACATCCGCCACCGCGTGCACCGCCTTGATCTCCACGACCACCTCGTGCTCCACGAGCAGGTCGAGCCGCTGCGTGGGCAGCGAAACGCCCTTGTACTGCGGCCGCACCTCGGCCTGCCGTTCCACCGTCCGCCCGCGCAGCGTGAGCTCGTGGAACAGCGCTTCCTCGTACGCCCGCTCGAGCCAACCGGGCCCCAGCGTGCGATGCACCTCGACGGCGGCACCGATCACCGCATCAGTGACGACGTTCAGCCGCGGCGGAATGTCCTGGTGCCTCATGCCCACGTTGCCCCCAACACCTTCCCGCGACCTCCGTGCGCTCCTCCGCCCCTCCGCGTTCGCATTCCCTGCGTCAAAAATCCTCGGTAAACCCGAACGGGCTCTTCTTCCCCGGCGCGTCCGGCTCCGACACCACCGGGTGCGCCTCCCGCGCCCCGAGCCCCTTCGCCTTCACCGTCTTCGAGTAGCACCCCGCGCTCGCCGCAGCCCCCCACGCCGCGGCCCCCGCCGCAAGCGCCACCAGCAGCGGGCCCCACCGGGCGGGGCAACGCCCAGCCCGCACACCTTCGCCAGGCTTCCGCATCACCATCATCCCTTCTTCCCCGCACCCGCCATCGCCGGCTGCGGCTCGTTCGCCGCGCCCCCAACCCCCACCATCCCCACCGCCTGCTGCGGCACGCGCTTCACGATGTCCGCCACCAGCGCGTCCGCGTCCACGCGGTCCGCCTCGGCCTCAAAGTTCAGCAGCACGCGGTGCCGGAGCACCGGCAGCGCCACCGCCTCCACGTCGCTGTACGACACGTTGTACCGCCCCTCCGTCAGCGCCCGCACCTTGCCCGCGAGCACAAGCGCCTGGGCCGCGCGCGGGCTCGCCCCGCACCGCACGTACCGGTTCGTCGGCCCGCTCTCCCCGCCCGCGGCGAAGTCGCCCCCCGGGTGCGTCGCCAGCACCAGCCGCGCGGCGTACTGCTTCACGTGCGGCGCCACCACCACCTCGCGCACGAGCTGCTGCCCCGCCAAAATCCCCGGCCCGTCCAGCACCGCCTCCACCTCGGGCGTCACCGCGCCGGTGGTCCGGTCCAGGATCACCATCAGGTCATCAAGTTGGCTGTAGCCGACGTTGATCTTGAACATGAACCGGTCAAGCTGCGCCTCGGGCAAGGGGTACGTCCCCTCTTGCTCGATCGGGTTCTGCGTCGCCAGCACCAAAAACGGCGCGACGAGTTTGTACGTCGTCCCGCCGACCGTCACGCTCCGCTCCTGCATCGCCTCGAGCAGCGCGCTCTGCGTCTTGGGCGTCGCGCGGTTGATCTCGTCCGCCAGCACCACCTGCGCAAAGATCGGCCCGCGCTGAAACTCAAACTGCCGCCGCCCCGTCTCCGGGTGCTCCGTCACGATGTTCGTCCCGATGACGTCCGCGGGCATCAGGTCCGGCGTGAACTGGATGCGGTTGAACGGCAGGCTCAGCGCCCGCGCCAGCGTCCGCACCAGCAGCGTCTTGCCCAGCCCCGGCACGCCCTCCAGCAGCACGTTGCCGCCCGCGAACAGGCACGTCAGCACGCCGTCCACCACGGCCTGCTGCCCCACCATCACCTTCCCGATCTCGTCGCGCAGCCGCTGAAACGTCGCGCGGAACCGCTCCGCCCGAGCCTTCACCTCCGCCGAAGCCTCCGACCCGCCCGCGAAGCCCACTTGCTCAGCCATGGACAACACTCCTCATGCCAACAACCACCAACCCACCGCCCCAACCCCACAACCCACCCATCACTTCACACGGCTCACCCATTCCCCATTCCCCACTCCCCTTCCTCCCCCCGATCCCCGATGGCCGATCCCCGATCCCCCTACTCCTTCCCCCCAAACTCCTCCCGCGCCCGCTTCTTCGCCGCCATCAGGCGTGACATGCCCGCTTCTTCCTCCGCTCCCTTCTTCGCGGCCTGCACCGCGGGCTTGCTCAGCCCCTCGATCTTCGGCTTCTCCGCCTCGCCCGCGAGCGCCACGGGCGACCCGCTCACCGGCACATCCGCCCCCGCCTCAAACTTCCGCGACGCCACCGCCGCCTCGGCCGCGCGCTGCGTCAGCCGCGCCTGCGCCTGCGCCCGCGCCTCGCGCAGCGAGCCGAGCTGCTCGCCCGCCGGCTTGGCCTCGCCCTTCGCCAGGCCCCGCCGCACCGCCCGCAGCCCCGCCAGCACGTCGATCCGCACGCGCCGCACCGCCACGTCGAACAAGAACAGCCCGAGCCCGCACACCGCCACCGTCATCCAGATCGCCCGCGTGCTCACCGGCCGCGTCAGGCCCTGCTCGCTCCACAGCGCGTCCTTCGCCGGGTCGCGCTCCAGCACCCGCCCGCCCGTCAACGCCGCGACCTGCCGCAGCAGCGCCACGTTCGTCTCCAGCGCCCGGAACTCGTCCGCCGCCGGCCGCGTCACCGCCGCCTGCACCGTCCCCTCGATCGGCGGCGCCCCCGGCTCATCTCGCGGCGCCCGATACCGCATGCTCACGACGTACGCCCCCGCGTCCGTCGTCGCCATCACCGTCTCGTACCGCCCCGGCCCCACCTGCTTCAGCTCCACGTCCTGGGCCGTCCCGTCCGGCGCCGCCACGCGGGCCTGGAACCGGGCAAAGTTCAGCCGCTCCCCGCCCTCGTCCAGCGCCTCCACCACCAGCAGCGTCTCGTCCCCCCGCGCCTCCGTCGTCACGCGCACGTTCGCGCTCCCGCTCGGACGCATCGCCCACCGAACGTGCTGCTCCCAGAACTGCTCGAACCCCGACCACCCCGTCCACGCCGTCGCCCAGCGGCTCGTCGCGTCGCTCGTGAACGCCACCGCCCGGCCCAGCCCGTACTGCCACTGCGCGCACACCGGGTCCTCTTCCGTCCCCAGCAGCGTCGTCACCGCGAGCCCCTCGCGCGCCGCCGTCACCACATACCCGCTGATCGGCGGCACCGCCGAGATCCCCCGCATCGTCTCCGTCGGCACACCCGTCAGCTTCGGGCTAAAGGGCGGCCCCTCCCAGATCAGACTCCGCCGAACCGTCCGCGCCTCCTTGATGAAAATCTGCGGCAGCGTCGCCAGCCCCGCCTGGCTGTTCACGCCGTAGTAGTTCCCCCCCGTCGCCGTCGCCATGTTCCGCAGCGTGTTCACGTCCCCCGGCGAGTGCGGGAACACCCCCACCGCCGAGATCGTCACCCCCGCCTGGCGAAACTTCCCCAGAATCCCGCGGTTCAGGCTCGGGTCCCCGTCCGAGATCACGATGCAGTGCCGCTGCCCCGCGTCCGCCGCCACAAGCCCCTGCAGCGCCAGCTCCAGCGAGGGGTCAAAGCTCGGCATGTCCCCGTATTGAAGATTGCTGATCGCGCGCTTCACCGCCGCCCGGTCCCCCACGGGCCGCAGCGGGTGCGTCCAGTCCGTCCCCCGCCCGTCAAACTCCACGATCCCCGCGAGGTCCTGGCTCGAAAGCGCGTCCACCGCCGCGTTGCACACCTGCTTGCCCCAGTACACCCCGTTCGGCGCCTCCACCGAGTGGATCACCAGCGCCAGCGCCCCCTTGGGCATCTGCCGCTTCTGGGGCGGGTCAAGCCGCACCGGCAGCGCGTCCTCAATCGGCGTCCCGATCCACCCCCCGGCCCCGTAGCTGCTGGGCCCCCCCACCACCACAAGCCCGCCCCCCGAGTCGTGCACGTACCGCCGCAACGCCTCCATCTGCGGCTCAGAAAACTCATCCGCCGGGATGTTCACCAGCACCACCGCCTCGTACGCGTTGAACTCCGTCAGGTCCGTCGGCGCCGCCGGCGGCGACGCCTCCCGCACCTTGATCCCGGCGTTCGTCAGCGCCGCCACCAAAGGCCCCGACTCCGCCTCGCTCGCCGACACCACCAGCACCCACCCCTCCGAGCCGACGAACGTCACCGCCGCCGCCCGGTTGTTCTCCGCGATGCTGTCGCCGACGCCCGCGTCCGCGCTCCCCAGCGGCTCGAACACCGCCTCAAAGGTCTGGGGCCCGGGCCGCGTCGGCTCCACCGGCACGCTCAGCGCGTTCTTCCCCGCCGCCAGCTCCACGATCGCCCCGAGCGCCTCGGGCGACGGGTCCAGGTCCACCGGCTCCCCGTTCATCGTCAGCAAAAGCCGGCCCCGCGTCGCCGCCGTCGCGCTTGCGATCACCGCGACGTTGATCGTCTCGCCCCCGCGCGCGTTCGCCGGCGCCAGCACCCGCTCAACGATCACCTCCGCCGGGTAGTCGTACCGCACCGGCAGCACATCAATCGGCATGTTCACCGCCCGCGCCGCCTCCGCCGCGGCGAGCAGGCTCCCGCTCGTCTCGTTCCCGTCGGTGATCAGCAAAAGCCGCGTCGCCGCGTCCTGCTTCGCGACCGCCACCGCGAGCCGCACCCCCGCCGCAAGGTCCGTCTGCCCCGTGTCCCCCAGGTACTGCCGCTCCACCGTCATCACCCGCTCCGACGGCGTGGCCTGCACATAGGCCTCCTTCGCCGCCGTCACGACGCCCAGCAGCCGGCCCTCCTCGGGCTCCCGCGCGCGCGCCTCGCGGATGTACGCGTCCACCGCGTCCTGCTCGCTCCTGGGGATCGACCGCGACGCGTCCAGCACCACGTTCACCGCGATGTCCGTCGACGTCCGCCGCAGGCTCGGCTCCGCGAGTGCCCCCACCAGCAGCAGGATCACCAGCGCGCGCACCGCCAGCGCCGTCCACTTCGTCGCCCCGCCCAGCCCCGCCAGGCTCCGCCGCCCGATCAGCCACGTCAGGCCGATCAGCGCCGGCGCCAGCACAAGCCACCCGCCCCGCTCAAACTGCACCGGCCCCACCACAAGCGCACCGCCGCCCAAACCCGAGCCCAAACCCGAGCCCGCCAGCCCCAGCCCAACCACCCCTGTCCACGCCCCCGGCATCAGCGCATCCCCCCCGGCCGCTGTGCCGCCCGCTCGCCCGCCGGGCTCGCGATCCGCAGCACCCGCCCGTTCCCGCTGTCCAGCACGAACGCCTCATCCCCCAGCACAGCCACCCCCCACGGCGCCGCCAACTGCCCCTCGTTCCGCCCCGGCTCCCCCAGCGTCGCCCCCACCGTGCCCGCCGACAGGTCGACCACCGACAGCACACACCCCCCAAACTGGGTCACAAGCCCCAGTCCGCCCCCCAACAACGCCAATCCGTATGGGTAGGTAAACGGCCCCCCGTGTTCCGTCGCCGGCGGCGCCGCGTCCGGACCATCGCCGGGCGTGCTGTTGATCAGCGGCTCCGTCACCGGCGGCAGATCGGTCGCGCCAATCCACCCGACCAGGGCCCCGTCCAACCCAAACCGCCCGATCCGGTGGTTGCAGGCATCCACCACGAACAGGTGATTCGATGCCCCATCCACCACCACGCACTGCGGCCGGTTGAACTGCACCCCCGCCGCCTCCCCAGGCTTCCCCTGCCCCGTCCCAAACTCGCCGAACGACCCCTCGCACGCGTACGCCGGGGGCCCGTCGGCCGTGGGCTCGGCGCCGGTGGGATGCCACACGCTGACGCGGTCGTTGCCGCCGTACTCGCTGATGTAGAGCCGCTGCACCCCGCCCGCGTCGTTCAGGTGCAGGGCCACGTCGGTGAGGTAGATGAACTCGCCGTGCGCGCGCCCGTACCGGCCGAAGGCGTGCATCGGGGCCCGGTCGGCAAAGGCCGCGCCGGTGCCCACGTCGCGGGCCACCGCGTCGAGGTCGTACATCAGCACGCGGTGGTAATGGGTATCGGCGACGTACAGCACGGTGTGCCCGGGCGTGGTGGGGTGCGGGCCGATGGTCAGGCCCGTGGGCTTGCCAAGCTCCCACTCGGGCGTGTGCCACGAGGCCAGGGGACGGCCCGTGTCGGCCCGAAGCACCTGCACGCGGGCCGACTTGTCTACGACCACCAGCACGCCGCCCAGGCCCGCCAGGTTCGCCGCGTCGAGCGCTCGGGGGTAACTGAACTGCCCGCTCTGTCGACCCGGCTCGCCGATGACGGCCCGCACGCGCAGGGGCCCCGGCCCGGCCGAAGGCCGCTCGCACGCCGCCAGACCCATCGTCGCCGCGAGGCCCACCACCGCCACACCAACGCCCGCGACCGCACCCAGGGCCGTGCACCGCCCGCCCCGGCCCAGCGACGACACGCCCCAGCCGCCGGGCGACGGTGCCGTGCTCCTGTCATTCCCGCGGCCTGCACGCCTCACGGCGAGATCCTACCGGCGGACCCCCAACCGGATGCAGTGGCCCGATTCACCCCCCCGGATCCGTCCCCGCCCCCGCGCGCGGCGGCCGCGGCGCACTGCCCCCCACCGCGGCCCAGCCCAGCGCCCCCGCCGCCGCCGCCACCGGCAACGCCAACGCGGTGAGCCACACCGCCCCCGCCGCCAGTTCATCGAGCCGCGAGAAGTGCAGCGCGTTCAGCATCGCCTGCGCCACGCGGCCCGGCCCCGGGGGCTCGATCACCACGGCCGCCTCGATCTCGTGCAGGCTCAGCGCCGCCGCGGCAAGCCCGGCCGCGGCGCACGCGGGCCACACGCGCGCCAGCGTCGCCGCGAACCACCCGGGCGCCGCGTCGGCGCCGTCGAGCGCCGCGGCGTCATCAAGCCCGCCCGCGCCCTGTCGGCGTGACACCGCGACCGCCGCGAGCGCCACCACGCCAAACCGCGCGACGCACGACGCCGCGCCCGCGCCAACGCCGTCGACAAACCACTCCACGCGCCGGTACGCCCCGAGCAGCGAAAGCCCCACCAGCACGCCCGGCACCACCGCCGCCGCCGCGAGCGAGGCCGACACCGCGAGCAGCAGCGCCCGCGCGCTGCGCCGAAGCCACACGCCCGCGCGGCGAGACGCCGAATCGGCGAGCAGCATCGCCCCCGCGAGCAGCGCCGTCGCGACGCCGCACGCCAACGCCACGCGCACGCTCTGGGCCACGCCCGCGGCGTGCCCGCGCCAAAACGCCGCGAACGCGCCCCCCGACCGCACCGACCCCGCGAGCAACACCAGCGGCACCGCCCACGCCGCGAGCCACACCACCCCCGCCGGCCCCGCGGCCACGACCGCGCGGACCATCCGCCGGCCGCCGCGCCCGCCCGCACCGCCCGCCGTCCGGCCCGCCGTCCAGCCCGCCGGCAAGCCCGCCGGCAAGCCCGCCCCACCCTCACCCTCCGCGCCGCGGCGCCATGTCAGCCGGCACGCCCCCACGCCCGCCGCCGCCGCGACGGCGAGCACGGGCCACGCGCGGAGCCACAGCGCCCACCGCTCGCTCGCGGCCGTCGCGGCAAGGTCGGTCCAGATGGGCGCCGCGAGCGTCGGCATCTGCGAGACGTGCAGCGGCACGGCCGAGCCGAGCGAGAGCAACGCCACCGCCGCCCAGGCGAGCGCGATCGCCGGCGCGTGCAGGCGGGCCGTGGCCAGCAGCCGCGAGGCCGCGCCGGGCGCATCAAGCCGCAGCAGCGCCTCGGCCTCGCCCCGGGCCGAGAGGCGTGACGCGGCGAGGATCGACGCCGCCAGCGGCATCGCCCACAGCGCGAGCCCCAGCACGGCAAACGCCCGCCCGACGAGCACGATGAGCCACCGCGGCCCGCCCTCCGCCGTGCCGACGCGCAGCAACGCATCGCCCAGCCACGTGCCCGGCGCCCGCGCCAGGCCCCAGCCCGCGTAGGCCAGATAGTTCGGCAGCAGCAGCGGCAGCAGCATCGCGCCGGCGGCGAGCGCCGCGACCACGCGTCGGCCGCAGCCCGAGGGGCCACCCCGGCCACCGCGCCCAGCTCGGCCACCGTGCCCAACAGGGCCCAGCAGTCGGGCCAGCGTCGCCGCGACGGGCCACGCCGCGAGCGTTGACAGCACCGCGACGCCCGCCGCCACGCCGAGCGAGCCCGCGAGCTCGGGCCCGAGCGCGCGGGCCGCCGCCTCGGCCGCCAAGCCGGGCCCGGCGTCCGCCGCGCGGGAGCCCAAAAACGTCGACACCAGGGACACCATCGACGCGACCGCGACAGACGCCGCGGGCCACGCCACCGCCACCGCCCAGACCGCCCCCACCACCCCCGCGGCGACCACGGCGCTGCGTGCCCCGTGCCGACGGAGCCGCGGCGGGCCCCCGCGTCGGGGCTCGGGCGGCGGCCGGGATGGGGAGCTCTGCGGCACCGCTGGTATCATCCCCGCTCCATGACGCCGGCCGACACCGCCCACACGCCCTCGCCCGCCGACACGGTCTACGCCCCCAGGCTCGACCGGCTGCGGAGCGCCCTCAACGACCTCGGCACCACCCACGCGCTCCTCACCGACCCGATGGACGTGGCGTACTTCACGGGCTTTCTCGGGGGCGACAGCGAGCTCATCGTCGGCCCCGAGGGCCCGCCCGCCATCGTCACCGACTTCCGGTATCAGGAAGAGCTCGCGCCGCTCGCCGGCGCGCTCCGCATCGTTGTCCGCCCCGGCGGCATGGACGAGGCCGTCGCCGCCGTGCTGGCCGAGGAGTCCGCCGCGGGCCGGCTCCGCCGCGTCGCGGTGCAGGGCGAGCACGTCACGCTCGCCCGCCGCCGCGGGCTGGACCGGGCCCTGCGGGGCGTGGGCCTGCGGGCGACGCACCTGATGCCGACGCTCCACCTCACGACGCGGCAGCGCATGCAGAAGGACGCGCACGAGGTGGCGCTCATCCGCCGCGCCGCGGCCATCCAGCAAGAGGCGCTGCTCGAGACGCTCCCGACCATTCAGCCCGGGCAGACCGAGCTCGAGGTGTGCGCAAGGCTTGAGTTTGAGATGAAGCGCCGCGGCAGCAGCCGCCCCGCGTTTGAAACCTCCGTCGCCGCCGCCGAGCACAGCGCCCTGCCGCACTACCGCCCCGGCCCCGCACGCCTGCGCGATGGGCACGCCCTGCTGATCGACTGGGGCGCCGTCGTCGGCGGCTACCACAGCGACATGACCCGCGTCTTTGCCCTGGGCGCCTGGCCCGCCGAGCTGGCGGAGGTCTACGACATCGTGCTGGAGGCGCACGAGCGGGCGGCGGCGGCGCTCGCCCCCGGCGTCTCCATCCGGGCCGTCGACGCCGCGGCGCGGGACTTCATCAAGGCCCGAGGCCACGGCGAACGCTTCGGCCACGGCCTGGGCCACGGCATCGGCCTGCGCATCCACGAGGGCCCCCGCCTGAGCCACAACGCGCCCGACATGCCGCTGGAGCCGGGCCACGTCGTCACCGTCGAGCCGGGCGTGTACGTCCCGGGCCTGGGCGGCGTCCGCATCGAGGACGACTACCTCATCACCCCCGCCGGCGCCGAGAACCTCTGCACCCTGCCCCGCGACCGCGCCTGGGCCACCCGCTGACGCACACGCCCGAGCCGCGGGCCCCGTATCCTCTCCCCGCGGCCGGCGCCCGAACGCCGCCGCGGCTGTCCGCACCGCACACACCGGGGCACGCGTGCCCCTCTTGCAGGCACAAGCATGATCGACATCCGCAAACTCAAGGAACTCGTCCGGCTGATGGTCGACAACGACCTCGCCGAGCTCGACCTGCGCGACCAGCAGGAGACCGTCACCATCAAGCGCGGCGCGACGGGCCACTTCATCGCCGCCCCCGCCGCCCCCGGCGGCGTGCCCGCCGTCATCTCGCCCGACCCCGCGCCGGGCCTCGCCGACAACGGCCACGCCGCCGACGCCGACGAGCCCACGCCCGCCGACCTCCTGCCCATCGCGAGCCCCATGGTCGGCACCTTCTACGCCGCCAGCAGCCCCGACGCCGAGCCCTTCCTGAGCGTCGGCTCCCGCGTCTCCCAGGGCGCCGTCGTCTGCATCCTCGAGGCGATGAAGGTCTTCAACGAGATCAAGAGCGACGTCAGCGGCGTCGTCGAACGCGTCCTCGTCAAGAACGGCGAGGCCGTCGAGTTCGGCCAGCCCATGTTCCTCGTCCGCCCGGGCTGACCCCCGCCGCTCCCCCGCCCCTCTCCCGCCCCGTCCCGGCCGCGCCCCGTCGCCCGCCCTTATCGAAATGCCGCCATGTTCCGACGCGTCCTGATCGCCAACCGTGGTGAGATCGCCCTCCGCATCATCCGCGCCTGCCACGAGCTGGGCGTCGAGGCGGTCTGCGTCTACTCCGAGGCCGACCGAAGCGCCCCCTACCTCAAGCTCGCCGACCGCGCCATCTGCATCGGCCCCGGCCCAAGCAAGGACAGCTACCTCAACATCCCCCGCATCATCTCCGCCGCCGAGATCGCCGACGTCGACGCCATCCACCCCGGCTACGGCTTCCTCGCCGAACGCGCCGACTTCTCCGAGGTCTGCCGCGACTGCAAGATCGAGTTCATCGGCCCCAGCCCCGAGGCCATGCGCAAACTGGGCGACAAGGTCGCCGCCAAACGCTTCGCCCGCCAGGCCAAGGTCCCCATCTTCCCCGGCAGCGACGGGGCCATCGAGGACGAAGAAGAAGCCGTCAAGGTCGCCGCCGACACCGGCTACCCCGTCATCGTCAAGGCCGCGGCCGGCGGCGGCGGCCGCGGCATGCGCGTCTGCCACAACGAGGCCAGCCTCCGCACCAGCCTCAAGCAGGCCCGTCAAGAGGCCCAGGCCGCCTTCGGCGACGGCAGCGTCTTCATCGAAAAGTTCCTCGAGCACGCCCGCCACGTCGAGGTCCAGGTCCTGGGCGACAAGCACGGCAACGCCGTCCACCTCTACGAGCGCGACTGCTCCATGCAGCGCCGCCACCAAAAAATCATCGAAGAGGCCCCCGGCCCCGGCATCGACCGCAAAAAGCGCGACCGCCTCTGCGAGTCCGCCGCACGCCTCGTCGAGAGCGCTGAATACTCCGGCGCCGCCACCGTCGAGTTCCTGATGGACGAGCAGCAGAACTTCTACATGCTCGAGGTCAACACCCGCGTGCAGGTCGAGCACCCCGTCACCGAGGCCATCACCGGCATCGACATCGTGCAGACCACCATCCGCGTCGCCGCGGGCGAGCCCCTCCCCTTCAAGCAGCGCGACATCAAGGTCACCGGCCACGCCATCGAGTGCCGCATCAACGCCGAGGACCCCGAGCACAACTTCCGCCCAAGCCCCGGCCGCATCGACACCTGGCGCGTCCCCGGCGGCCCGGGCGTCCGCCTCGATACCCACGTCCACCCCGGCTACACCGTCCCGCCCAACTACGACAGCATGATCGGCAAACTGATCGTCCACGCCGACACGCGCGAGACCGCCATCACCCGCATGCGCCGCGCCCTCAAAGAGTTCGACGTCGGCCCCATCAAAACCACCATCCCCCTCCACCGCACGCTGATGGAAGATTCAAGCTTCGTCCACGCCGAGCTGGACATCCACCTGCTCGGGCGGCTGCTGAAGTAGGCCCCCGCCGCCCGCGCCCAAGCCGAGGGCACCGCCATGGTCTCCGGCGACGAGTTTCGAAGCCTGGTCTCCGCGAGGCTCACGATCTTCCAGGCCGGCGGGGACCCCGCCGTCGGCGAGCGGCTCGCCGACCTGGGCCGCGAAGCCGTCGCCCGCCGCGCGAACCCGTCGCACGTCCGCCGTCCGCAGAAGGCCCTGCTCCTCGTCGCGGTCTTCTCGACGCTGTGGGCTCTTCTGCTGCTCGCGCTCATCAGGCGCTTTGACACGTTCCCCATCATCATCTCGGGATATCTCTTCGTTGTGCCGGTCATCCTTCTCGCCGGCCGGGGCCGGGCACGCCGCGCCGCGAGAGCCGCCCAGACCGGCCTCTGCCGCGCCTGCCGCTACGACTGCAACGACCTGCCGCGGAACCACGGCCTGCCCTGGATGCTGAGCTACCAACTGGGCCCCGATCGCTGCCCCGAGTGCGGCGCCCCCTGGCCGTGGCTCGTCTAGCGTCACGGCCTCCATCCACCATCTTCGCCGCAAAGAACCGGGCCCGTCAGCCCACCCCCACCCGCAGCCCCAAAAGCCCGTCCCCCTCCACGCGGGCCGACTCCACGCACGCCGCCGGCACCAGCACCGTTCGCCCGGGCGTCAGCGCGACATCGGCGAACGACCCGTCCGCCGCGCGCACCACCCCGCGCCCCGCAAGCACCATCAGGCACAGCGCCCCCACCCCACCCGACGCACCACCCGGCCCACCGCCCGACGTCAGCGACGCCGTCAGCTCCGCCGAGGCGTCCGGCGCCGCCTCGTCCATGAAGTAGTAGGGCGTCGTCGCCACCCGCCCCACCGCCGCGCCCGCCTCCCGCCGCAGCGCCTCGGGCGCCCGCGACCCGCCCGGCGCAAAGTCAATGCACTCGATCGCACGCTCCAGGTGCAGCTCCCGCTCCGGCCTGCGGTACTCCTTCACCCAGTCGTACACGCGGAAGGTCGTGTCGCTGGGCGTCTGCACCTCCGCCACCAGCACGCCCCCGCCGAGCGCGTGGCACGTCCCGCTCGGCAGCGTGTGGCAGTCCCCCGCCAGCGCGTCCACGGCTTCAAGGTCCGCCGCCACCGTGCCGCGCAGCGCGTGCTCGCGGAACGCCCCGGCCGTCACCCCGGCCTTCACGCCCGTAAAGAGCGTCGGCGCCACGTGCGTGCCGTCGGGCAGGCTCGTCGCCTCCGCCTCCACCACGAGCCAGCTCTCGGTCTTCAGGTGCGCCCCCGCGTGCGCCCGCGCATACGCCGGCGACGGGTGCACCTGCACGCTCAGATGCTCCGCCGCGTCGAGGTACTTCAGCAGCAGCGGGAAGACCGGCCCGCCCGCCCCGATCTGCCCGCCCACCTCCCGCGCCCGCTCCATCCCGTGGCGGCCCAGGAGCCGCTCGCCCCACGCCTGCACGGCGTCGTGGATCGTCTTGCCCGCCATCGCCCCCGCGTCGATCACCGACCGGGCCGCGCCCCCCCCGCCGCCCCCCGCGCTCGTCGAAGGCAGGTCCGCCAGCTCCCAGCTCTCGCCGTAGCGCTTCCCCTCTGCCAGCCGCTTGCCGTACCGGGCCAGCCGCCGCCCGCCCCACACCTTCTCCTTCAGCATCGGCTCGAACGTCAGCGGGTACGGCGTCGGCATCTCGGTCCTTCCCTTCGTCGGCGGCACGCCCACGTGCCTTCGGCTCTTTCAACCCCCCGCTTCCGCCTCGCCCCCCCCCCCCCCCCCCCGCCCGGGCCCCCCCCCCCCCCCCCCCCCGGCCGCCCCCCCCCCCCCCCCCCCCAACCCCCCCCCCCCCCC
>CAZCBN010000079.1:0-262 GCA_964496975.1 uncultured Phycisphaeraceae bacterium | reverse complement strand
CCTCCGACTCGGTCTCCACCCGCGCCGCCTTCCGGGCCGCCCGCCACAACGCCCCCGAAAAATCCCCAGCCTCTTCCCCGCCCGCCGGCCCGCCCGCCCGCCCAACCGTCACGCTCAAAACACTCCCCGCCCCCCGCCCCGGCCGGAACAGCCGCGAACACATCAGCCCGATCGCCTCCGCCGCCGCCCGCGTCACGGCCGCCGCCGACGCCGCCGCCGCCTCGCCCAGCACCCCCCCCCCCCCCCCCCCCCCCCCCCCCCC
>CAZCBN010000078.1:0-14649 GCA_964496975.1 uncultured Phycisphaeraceae bacterium | reverse complement strand
CGGCCGGCACCGCGTGCTCGGCGAGGATGATGAGCTCGCCCCCCGACATCTGGGCGAAGCCGCCGTCGATCAGGAAGCGACGGTCCCCGCCGCCGTGCGTCGACTCGGGGAACGACAGCGTGAGCTCACCCAGCCCCAGGCGGGCGACGATCGGCGCCCGACCCGGCTGAAAGCCCATGAGACCGTCGTGCAGCGGGACGTTCGCGTACGTCACCGGCTCATCGAGCAGGCTGGCGGCGGGCGTGACAAGGCGGCAGCGAAAGGCGTTGGTCGACATGGCGGCCGCATGGTAGCCGGGCCGGGCCGCGCGGATACGCTCGGCGGATGCCGCCACCGTCGCCGCCCCCGCCCGAGCCCCAGAGGCCGGCCCCCGCGCCGCGGAGCCGTCCGCGGACGGGGTTCCAGCGGTCGGCCGCGACCGTCGCGCTGGTCGCCGCGGCGGCCCTCGTCGCGGCGGCCGCGAGGCTTCTGGTCGGGGCGGGGGAGCTCGGGCTTCCCGCCGATGCGACGACCTGGGGCCTGCGGCTCTCCGGCGTTGCCGCGGCGGCGGGCGTCGGGGCGGGCCTCGCCCTGGCGGGCGTGCTGCTGCAGAGCCTGCTCCGAAACCCCTTGGCGGCGCCGGACCTCCTGGGCCTGAGCGGCGGCGCCGGGCTCGCCGTGTCGCTGGCGGTGCTGATCGCGGGCCGCGCGGCGTCCGTCTCGCTCGACGCCGCTGGGCTTTCGGTCGCCCCCGCCCTTGTGGGCTCGCTCGCCGCGCTCGCCCTCGTCTACGCCCTCGGACAGCGCGGCGGGCTCATCGAGCCGACGGAGATGGTGCTCGCGGGCGTCGTCATCGGCATCATCTTCGGCGCGGCCACCGTCTTCGTGCAGCACCTGATGCCCGACCGCGGCCAGAGCGTGCAGCGCTGGCTCCTCGGCGTTGTCCCGAGCGACGGCCGATGGAGGCCTGTGATCACGCTCTGGTCGTGCGTGCTCGGCGTGTTCCTCCCCGCGATGCTCTCCGCCCGCGCCATGGACGCCGCGGCGATGACCGACGACGAAGCCCGCAGCGTCGGCGTGCCGCTCGCCGCGCTGCGGTCGGGTCAGTTCCTCGGCGCGGGGCTGCTGACCGCGGCCTGCGTCGGACTGGCGGGGCCGATTGGCTTTGTCGGGCTCATCGCGCCGCACATGGCCCGCCGGATCGTCGGGCCGCGGCACGGGACGCTGCTCCCCGTCGCGGCGCTGGCCGGCGCCGCGATGCTGCTCGCCGCCGACGCGGCCGTCCACGCGGTGCGGCTTCCGACGGGCCGTCTGCCGGTCGGCGTTCTGACCGCCGCGCTGGGCGGGCCGCTGTTCCTGATGATGCTTCGGTCGCAGCGTCGCACGGCCTGACAACGCCGGCGGACGGCTCACGCGACGAAGTTGAGCCGTGCGCCGACCGCGGTGTCCCGCAGCGTCCCGCTCGCGCCGTAGGAGGCCGCCGCCCGCGAACCGGGCCGCTCAGCCGACGCTCCACCGCGCAGGGCCTCGGCGGTGCCCGCGCGGGGCGCGGCCCCGGCGCTCAAAGCCAGCCCCGCGCCCGCGGTCGACGCGGCATCGGAAGCAGACCGCATGGACGGCCGTGCGGACGGCGTGGCGTCGGTACCAGATGCTCGCTCATCTCCCGCTGGCGTCACGCCCTCAACGGCGCTGTCGCTCCGCGGCTCCGAACGTCCGCCGCGCTTTGCGAGCTCGGCGCGGGCCTCGGCCTCAAGCCGCGCGGCCTGCGCCGCCACCGCGCGGTCGGCCCCGCTCGGCTCGGCCGGTGCCAGCGCCGCCCGACGCACCCGGGCCGCGCGCTCGATCGTCTCCTCGGGCGTGGCGCCCGGGCCCGTGTCGATGTTCACGTGCCCGGACGTCGCGTAGTTCCGCCCGTCCGGGCCCTTCGTGTAGTTGTAGAACGGGCCCCCGCGGAACAGATTGCCCGCCGCCGCGACGTGCGCCTGCTCGTGCGTCCGCACCTCGCGGTCGCGGGCCGCGAGCTCTGCCACGCGGCGCTGCTCGGTCTCGGTCAGGTCGGCACGCCGGCTCGAAAGCTCGGCCGAGTCACCGTCCTCGTTCGTCTGATACGCGGTCGAGACCGTGGCCTCACCGCTCGGCCGACGCCCGGCCGACGCCGGCGCGGCACCGGCGACGGCGGCAGTCGCGGAGCGGCCTTCAGTGCCCGCGGCGACGCCCGCGTCCTTGGCCCCTGCATCACCCCCGAGCGAACCCGCCAGCACATACGCCGGACCCGAACGCGGCCCAACCGCCGGGGTAGCCCCCACCGCGGCGACCTCCCGCGACGCCTCGCCCTCGGCGGGCGCAATCGCGGCGATCGCCCCGCTGCCCGCGGCGCGGCGCAGAGCCGCCGCGGCCGAAAGCGGCAGCACAAGGCTGGGCGGTGTCGTCGAGCTGATCGGACCAAGGGCCATCGGCGCAGACTCCCGCGTCGATCATCGGTGCGCCGCGGCGCCGACTTCAGCCCATAACCAGCGCGGACCATCGATCGCCGGAACGCGTCCGCACAGGCCCGCCGACCCCCGCGGCGTGCCGCGCCGCATCACGCGTTGAAGTACTTCGCCTGCGGGTGGTGCACGACGATCGCGCTCGTGCTCTGCTCCGGGTCGATCTGCCAGTTCTCCGTCAGGTGGCACCCGATGCGCGTCGGGTCGATCAGCCGCCAGAGCCGCTCCTGGTCGCTCATGTCGGGGCACGCGGGGTAGCCGAAGCTGTAGCGGCTCCCGCGGTACTTCTGCTGGAACAGCTCGGCCGTCCGCGGGCTGTCATCGCCCGCGATGCCGAGCTCCTGCCGCATCCGCTTGTGCCACAGCTCGGCCAGGCCCTCGGCCGACTCCACGGCCATCCCGTGCAGATAGAGATACTCCTGGTACTCGTTCGCCGCGAACAGCTCGCGGCACACCTCCGTCGCGCGCGGCCCGACGGTGACGCACGAGAGGCCCAGCACGTCGCGCCGCCCCAGCGCCCGGCATTCGTCCTCATCCTTGAAGAAGTCCGAGATGCACAGCCGCCGGTCGCTCCCGTGCCCCGCGGCCTGACGGGGGAACGTGAACCGCTCGATCTCGCGGTCGTGGTCCACCGGGTCAAAGACAACGAGATCATCGCCGCTGGAGGCGACGGGGAAGTACCCGTACACCACGGCGGGCCGCAGAATCCCCTCGGCCTTGCACCGCGCCTGCAGCCGCTCGAAGATGGGCTGCGCGATCTCCTCGATCTCGCGCTCAAAGGCTTCCTTGCTCCGGTCGCCCCGCTTGAACTGCCACTGCACGCGGAACAGCGCGTTCGGGTTGATGTGCGCAAACACCGGGTCAAGCGGCAGGTCCGTGATCACCCGGCTCCCCCAGAACGGCACCGCGGGCACAGCGACGTCCCGCGAGACATCCGAGCGCGGGCTCTGGTGGTGGCTCAGGCCTGCCGCCTGAGCCGAGCGGCCCCCATCATCAACCGCCACCGCTTGCAACGCCGCGACACCCCCGCCGGCCTCCGCCTTGCCCGCCTCAAACGCAAGCTCCCGCTTCGCCCGATCGGCGCGCAGCGAGCCGACCTTCTCCTCCGCCTCCGTCCGGCGTCCGAGCCGCTCCTCGATCTCGGCGTCGAGCGCCGCGACGCGGCCCTGCGCGATGTGGTCCATGATCCGCAGCCCGTCGAACGCGTCCTTCCCGTACAGCAGCGGGCCCTTGTACTTCCCGCGCAGGTACCCCTCCGCGTACGACCGCGACAGCGCCGCCCCGCCCAGGATCAGCGGCACCGCCACGCCCCGCTCGTTCATCTCCGCGATGTTCTCCTCCATCACGTTCACCGACTTCACCAGCAGGCCGGAGAGCCCGATCGCGTCGGCCCTCGTCTCCTCCCACGCCTTCAGAATGTCCGCGATCGGCTGCTTGATGCCGATGTTGTGCACGGTGTAGCCGTTGTTGGTCAGGATGATGTCGACCAGGTTCTTGCCGATGTCGTGCACATCCCCCTTCACCGTCGCCAGCACGATGCTGCCCTTGGTCTGCCCCGCCACCTTCTCCATGTGCGGCTCAAGGTGCGCGACCGCCTTCTTCATCACCTCGGCCGACTGCAGCACGAACGGGAGTTGCATCTCGCCGCTCGCGAAAAGCTCGCCCACCGTCTTCATCCCGTCGAGCAGGTGGTCGTTGATGATGTCCAGCGGCGAGTACCGCGTCATCGCCTCGTCGAGCGCGGCGCCCAGGCCCTCCTTCTCCCCGTCGATGATGTGGGCCCGGAGCCGCTCTTCGAGCGTCAGGCTCTTCGCCGACCGCTTCGCACCGCCGACGTCCGCGACGTCTTTGAAGAGCTCGATGAGCCTCTGCAGCGGGTCAAAGCCCTCGTCGCCCACGCCCTCGGGCAGCCCCGTGCCTCCGACGGACACCGCGCGGCGGTCGTAGATCAGGTCCAGCGCCGCCGCCCGCTGCCGCTCCTCCACCTTGTTCAGCGGCAGGATCTTGCTCGCGTGCACGATCGCGCTGCTCATGCCCGCCGCAACGAGCTCGTGCAGGAAGACCGAGTTCAGCACCACCCGCGCCGCCGGCTTGAGGCCGAACGACACGTTCGACAGCCCGCACGTGATCTGCACCCGCGGGAACGCCGCGCTGATGCGCCGCGTCCCCTCGATCAGCTCGAGCGCGCTCCGCCGGTCCGAGTCCATGCCCGTCGAGATCGGCAGCACCAGCGGGTCGATGAACAGGTCCGCCTCGTCCAGCCCGTGCACATCAACCGCGCGGCGGATCGCCCGCTCGGCGATCGCGAACTTTCGCTCCGCCGTGCGCGCCATCGCCGCCTGCGGGTCCTCGTCGATCGTGCCGATCACGAGCCCGGCGTTGTACGTCTTCGCCAGGCGGCACACCGCGTCGAACTTGTGCTCGCCGTCCTCGAAGTTCGCCGAGTTGATGACGCACTTGCCCGGCGCGTGGCTCAGCCCCGCCTCGATGGTCGCCACCTGCGTCGAGTCGATCATCAGCGGCGCGTCCACCTGGCGCACCAGACGCTTCACCACCTCCGCCATGTCCCGCGCGTTGTCCCGGCCCGCGTAGTCCACGTTGATGTCGAGCACGTGCGAGCCGTCCCGCATCTGTTCACGCGCCAGCGACACCACCCCGTCCCAGTCTTCCGCCTCCAGCAACTGCTTGAACTTCTTCGACCCCGACGCGTTGCACCGCTCGCCGATGATCAAAAAGCTCCCGTCCTGCCGGTGCGGCGTCGGCTGGTACAGGCTCGTCGACGCCGGGACCAGCGTCGTCTTCGCCACAACCCCCGGCGCCCGCCCCCGCACCGCCTCCTCCAGCAGCGCGATGTGCTCGGGCGTCGTCCCGCAGCACCCCCCCACAAGCCCCACGCCGTCCCGCTCGACAAACTTCAGCATCGACTCCACGAACGGCTGCGGCCGCAGCGGGTACTCCGTCCGCCCCTCCACCAGCACCGGCAAGCCCGCGTTGGGGTACACCGAGATGGTCCGGGGCCAGTGCTGGCCCAGGTACCGCAGCGACTCGGACATCTCCACCGGCCCCGTCGCGCAGTTCAGGCCGATGCTCGCGATCGGGTAGTGCCGCAGCGCGTTCACCGCCGCCTCGAGCGACGAGCCCACCAGCATCGTCCCCATCTGCTCGATCGTGATCGAGACCAGCAGCGGCACCCGCTCGTGCGACGTCCCCGCCTCGTCGAGCGCCGCCAGCGCCGCGTTGATCGCGCACTTCACCTGCAACAGGTCCTGGCACGTCTCAATCAGCAGCCCGTCCACGCCACCCGCCAGCAAGCCGCGGATCGCCTCGCGGTAGCTCGCAAACATCGCGGCCCAGTCAATCTGCCCCAGCGTGATCAGCTTCGTCCCGGGCCCGAGCGCCCCGAGCACGAACCGCGGCTTGTCGGCCGTGCTGTGCTTGTCCGCCGCCGCGCGCGCAATCTCGGCCGACCGCTTGTTGAGCGAGAAGCACTCCCCCTCCAGGTCAAACTCCCGGAGTACGTGCGCCGGCCCACCGAAGGTGTTGGTCTCCAGAATGTCCGCCCCGGCCTCCAGGAACGACTCGTGAATCCCCTGAACAAGATCGGGCCGCGTTCGGCTGAGAATGTCCGTGCAGTTCTCGCAACCGCAGTAGTCCCGCTCCACGGACAGATCGTGCTTGTGCGTGGCCGTGCCCATGCCGCCGTCGAGCACCAGCACCCGCCGCCTGAGATGTTCGAGAAGAGAGGAAGTCTGGGTCGGCATCAGGGACACGCTCCAGGGGGGCGACGGGGGCCCGGGGGGGATCCGGCCCGGCACCGGTCGATTCGCTTCATCCATTCATTCGGATGAATGGAAATGTAGCCCACAGGGAATCCCGGCGAAGTTCTTGGTCTTTTGTTCACAGTTTGTTTGTGTCATGAACCGGCGCTGCCGTGTATCCCCGGCTTTCCCGGTGCCTCTCTGGGGTGTTCTTCGCAACGTGTTGAGGGCAGGATATTTGTGTAGCCTTGCACCCGGTAACTCGATACAAGTGGGCCGGGTTCTTCCTCGGCGTTGACTGATCGTCAAACCATCGCACCCGGATCGCTCCAAGCCGCCGGGTGTTTCCAAGGCGTGCTGCGGCCCGCCACGGTGGAGGGTGTCCCCGATGATCGCAGCGAGCACGGTCGCTCTGGCCCTGGGCCTCATCGTCTGGAAGTTTGATGACAACCCGTCGCGCTACCAGGTCTTCAGCCGCGGCCCGGACTTTGTGCTCGGCGACGCCGACCTGACCTGTATAGGGTGGGTCGCGGGACGACAAGACATGGCGGTCACGGCGGTCGGGCCGTCGCACGCCGTCTTCGCGGCGCACTATCGCAACGTTCGGGCCGGCTCGACGCTCGAGTTCAGGGACCGCGCGGGCGTGGTGCACCGCGTGCAGGTGTCGACCGTCAAGACCGACTTCGCGAGCCCGCTGGTGGGCCCCGGGGACCTGGGCCTCGCAACGTTCTCCACCCCGCTGCCGAGCACCGTGAGCCCGGCCGTTGTCATGCCGGCGAGCGAGCTGAGCATCGCCGGCGAAACCCTGTACGTGTACGGCCGCACCGGCCTGATGGGCACCAACCGCGTGCCGATCTGGTGGACCGACCTGGGCGGCGTGCTCTCGTTTGAGATGTCGGAGTTCCGCGCGTCATCGCCGCCCGGGACGGCCATCAGCCAGACGGGCGACTCGGGCTCGCCCACGTTTGTCTGGCCCTCATGGTCGGGCTGCCCCATCCTCGTCGGCGTTCGCTGGTACCCCACGACCGACTCGTACGTGCCCAGCTACGCGACGCAACTGGCCGCGCAGGGTGTGCCGCTTCGCGCCCCATGCCCCCCGCCGCAGTGCCGGGGTGACTTCAACCGCGACGGCGTCATCGACCTGTTCGACCTCTTCGAGTACTGGGAGTTCGGCACCCAAGTCGATCTGAACGGCGACACGTTGCCCGGCGATATCTTCGACACGTTTACGCTGTTCGAGTACTTCGACGCCGGCTGCTGATCCCGTCGCACGAACGTCATCCGTTGTGGCGTACGCTGACGGCCCGCCACGATGACTTGGCGAACGCGGCCATGAACTGAAACGGGCCGGGTCCCGAAGATGGAACCCGGCCCGGCATGTCGCTTCGCCGACGATCGCGCTGCTGGACATTCCGCGGATGTCGCCGGCCTCGATGCGGTCAAGGGCAGCCGGCGTCAAGGGCCGCGAGGAAGTCGAACAGGTCGAAGATGTCGCCGACGGAGCCGTCGTTGTTGAAGTCGGCGGGGCAGGGGGCGGTGGGCCGCGCTTCGAAGAAAGAGAGCGTGACGCTGCCGCGCAGGAAGCTGAAGACGTCGAAGTTTCCGCCGCCGACATGAACGCCGAAGAGGCCTCCGTTGCTGACGGGCAGCGTGTAGTCGCGGCGAAAAAAACTGCCGTCCGTGGTGGTTACGGTGCCGCCGGGCGCGGGCTCGGCATCGACTTCGATCTGGGTGACAGACGCTTCGCCCTCAGAGAAGAAGAAGAGGTTGGCGAAGCCCTCAAAGAACGAGTGGTCACGGGAGAACGACCAGTTGAAGGCGACGCTGCCGCCGTCGACGGCGAAGTTGGTGTACTCGGCCGCGCGGGGCGTGACGCCGACACCGGCCGGGAGACTCACGTCATAGGTGAACTCGACGGCGGGGAGCACGTCGGTCGTGCCCGCGGCGATGCCGGTGGACGACCAGTCGGCGACATCGCGGTTCCCGGCGACGCCACGGAACGCGGAGAGCGTCACGCTGCCGCTGAGCACCGAGTTGGAGTCGGAGTTGCCGCCTCCGACGATCACGCCGTAGGGCCTGCCCGCGACAACACTCAAGCTCACGCGGCCGGTTTGCACCAGACCCTCCGGCAGGTTGCTCGAGGCGACCAGCTCCACGGTCTGGCGGCTGCCGTCCGCCTGTTCGGCGAAGGCGGTGAGCTGGTAGCTATCAAAGAAGAACGCGTGGAACGCGCGGTAGTCGTACAGGAAACTGAGCTCCCCGGTCTCGGCGGCGATGGCGCTGAACTCCGCGGTGCGCGGCGTGACGCCGTTACCCGAGAGCTGAACGTCGTAGGCAAGCGTGACAGCATCGAGCACCGCGGTTGCCCCGTCAAGAATCGGGCTGTTGTCCCAACGGTTCGGAGCAAACGGACCGGTAAGGCCCTGCGCATGCGACAACCCCGCAACGCCCGACGCAGTTGCGGCAACACAACAAAGCAACGACTTCACAGGATGTCCCCTTCGGTGAATGCGACAACGAACCTAGATGCCACCTGAACCCTCAACCACGCTGGTCGCAATGGCATGATCGGCGGGAGTTTAACTCTCGCACCATCGACCCGGCGTGTCAAGCCGAGCCACCGAGACGCTACACCGATTTGATGAAGTAGGGTAGACCACCAACACACAAGACGGAACTGTCATTCTGAGTACGCCCCCGAAATGCGTGAGCAGCTCTTCATGATCTCACTCACCTCAGGACACACGCCATGCATGTTCTCGTGCCCCCACTCCGCAGTCGCACGAGACGTGCGGCTCATCAAGGCCCGAAACGCCCCCCCCCGGCACACAAGAAATGTGCCGCTGAGACGTTGCACGTCGCGCACCGGCCGAAGGGCCCGTCATTACGCAACGCGGCCGCGCCAAAGGCGCGGCCGCGACGCAGAACAAACTGTCAGTCGATCACGTAAGGTTACGGGCAGCCGGCATCAAGGGCCGCGAGGAAGTCGAACAGGTCGAAGATGTCGCCGACGGAGCCGTCGTTGTTGAAGTCGGCGGGGCAGGGGGCGGTGACTTGCGCTGTGAAGTTGGAGATCGTCACGCTGCCGACGATGAAGCTGATCGAGTCGAAGTTGCCGCCGCCGACGCGGACGCCGAAGCGGCCGCCGTTCTCGACCGGCAGCGAGTACCCGCCGCGAACGAAACTGCCGTCCGTGGTGATCTGCCTGCTTGAGGCGAGCTCGTTGATCTCCACGTTGGTGACGGGGGTGTCACCATCGGCAAAGAACTCGAGGAACGCGGTGGCGAAGAACGACGAGTGGTCGCGCGAGTAGGACCAATTGAAGTTGGCCGAGCCGCTGTCGATCGCGAAGGTCGTGAACTCGGCGTTGCGCGGGAACACGCCCAGGCTTGGATTCCCGAGGTCGACGCCGTAGGCCAACTCGATCGCGGGCTGCACGCTCGTGGTGCCCCCGGCGATGCCGGTGGAAGACCAGTCCGCGATGTTGCGGTTCCCGGCGACGCCGCGGAACTCTGACAGGGTGACGCTGCCCCGCAGGAAGGACAGGAAGTCAAAGTTCCCGCCGCCGACGATGATGCCGTAGGACCGGCCCGCGACGACGTTCAACGTCGTGATGCCGGCCTGCACCACGCTGCCCGGTCCATCTCCGGTGATGGCAACCAGCGGAACAGTCTGACGGCTGCCGTCGGCCTGCGTGGCGAAGGCGGTCAGCTCGTACCGGTCGTTAAAGGTCGAGTGCGTCGCGCGGTAGTCGTACAGGAAGGTCAGCGGCCCGGTCTCGCCCGCGATGGCGCTGAACTGCGCGGTGCGGGAGCTCACGCCACCGCCAAAGCCCAAGTCAACGTCGTAGACCAGCGTGACGGCGTCGAGCACCTGGGTCGTGCCCTGAAAAATCGGCCCATTGTCCCAGCGGGCGGCGGCGTAGGGGCCCGTCAGGCCCTGAGCCGACGCCAGCATCGCGGGCAGAACCATCGCCGCAGCGACCGACACGAGAGAACGCTTCATGAGTAAACCCCTCGCCGGCGCGCTGTCTCCGCGACCACGCGACGCAGCGGGCGCGGGCAGGCGAAGCCGGGACGCCGAGTATCAGCAGATCACAGCACGTATCAAGACAAATGTGGAAAAGCGCTCAACATTCGCCGGTCCAACAGCCACACTCGCCACGACGACGCCTGGCCGCGCGGATCGGCGCTGCGGGGGGTCGCGGTGTTGGCTTCGGAAGACGCCACCGAAACCGGGAGGCGAACGACCCAAACCCCGGCTCGGAGAGCCTGGCCACCCAAGAACCCGATGCACGCGGGCCTCACCGCTCGAACATCTGCGCCTGTCCCTCCCCCACCACCACCTCGGTCGCCGGGTGCTCCACGTCGATGCGGTAATCACCCGAGAAGCACGCCGTGCAATAGCTCGCCGGCTCGCGGTCCATGCAGGCGAGCATGCCCTCGAGGCTCAAAAACGCCAGCGAATCCACGCCCAGATAGTCGCGGATCTGGTCGACGCTCCGCTGGTGGGCGATGAGCTGGTCGCGCGTCGCGAAGTCCACGCCGAAGAAGCAGGGGTGACGGATCGGCGGGCAGGAGATGCGCAGGTGAATCTCCTTCGCGCCGGCGTCGCGGATCTGCCGCATCTTTTCCCGCGTCGTGGTGCCGCGGACGATCGAGTCGTCCACCACCACGAGCCGCTTGCCGCGGACGATCTCTTCCACAACGTTTAGTTTCAGCTTCACCGCGGCGCGGCGCTCGCCCTGCGTGGGCTTGATGAACGTGCGGCCGACGTAGCGGTTCGGCACGATGCCCTCGCGGTACGGCAGGCCGCTGGCGCGGGCGAAGCCGTTCGCGGCGGAGCGGCCGCTGTCCGGCATCGGCAGCACGACCTCGGCGCCCGGCGCGGGCGACTCGGCGGCGAGGCGCTCGCCCATCTTCTCGCGGGCCACGAGCACGCTCTGGCCGAACACCTTGCTCGCGGGGCTCGCGAAGTACACGTGCTCAAAGACGCACTGCGCCAGCCGCTCGGCCTGCGGGGCGAAGCGGCGGCTGCTCACGCCGTGCGCGCTCAGCGTCACGATCTCCCCCGGCTCCACCTCGCGCACGAACGTGGCGCCCATCACGTCGAGCGCGATGGTCTCGCTCGCGACGCAGTCACTCCCGTCCTCCAGCCGGCCCAGCACCAGGGGCCGCCAGCCCCACGGGTCCCGCGCCGCTTCCAGCCGATCGGGGAACAGGAAGAGCACGCTGAACGCGCCGAGCACGCGGCGCAGCGTCGCGGCGAGGGGGTCGTGGGCCTCGCGCTGCTCGGGGCTCGCGAGCAGGTGGATGAACACCTCGGTGTCGCTCGTGGTGTGAAAGAGATGCCCGGCCGCCGAAAACTTCCGCCGCAGCGCCATCGCGTTCACAAGGTTGCCGTTGTGCGCGACGGCGACCTGCGTCTCGCCGCAGCCGTTCATGAAGCTCTCGATGAGGGGCTGCGCGTTGCAACTCTGCGAGCCGCCGGTGGTGCTGTAGCGGTTGTGGCCGATCGCGCCGCCGGCCGAGCCGTGCTCGCCCGGCTTGCCCATGGATCGGCGAAGGTCCTCGAGCGTGCGGGCCTGAAACACCTCGGAGATGAGGCCCATGCCGGTGATGCCCGTGACGGCCTCGCCGTTGCTGACGGCCATGCCCGCCGACTCTTGCCCCCGGTGCTGCTGCGCGAACAGGCCCAGGTACACGCGGTCGACCGCGTCCGGGTGGTTCCAGACGCCCACGACGCCGCACTTCTCTTTCGGCGGTCCGTCCCCCAAGGCCCATCCGTCGACCGTCAGTGCCACCGCGCGTGCATCGTGCATGCATCGAGCGTACACGGCCCGCGGGCGTGGGCCGACGCGTCGGCCCCACCGTGACCCTGCCCGGCCGGGGCGTGGCCTGTGCGCAGAATCCCCTGTCCACCGCCCTATCGGCACCCAAACCCGCCACTCACCCGCCGCACCCACCGCCCCTTGAATCTCGCTCGTGGGCGGTCTTGAATCTCTCCCCGTGCCCATACCCGGCACGGCTGCCCGGACCCCCGCCCCGAAGACTCGGCACGGCGGCAGGGTCGCTGCGGGGCATCGCACCGTGCGACGCCCACACCCAGCTCACCCGACGCACACCCCTCGCGGGCCGTGCTTCGGGCCATGTCGGAAGGATCCTGCCCCATGGCCAACTACAACGGCCCGAAGGTCAAGCTGTCCCGTCGCGTCGGCTCCCCCATCGCCGACACCCCCAAGCACACGTCCAAGCGCCAGTTGATCCCCAACGGCATGCACGGCTACCGAGGCCGCCGCCTGCGGGACTACGGCATCCGCCTCCAGGAAAAGCAGAAGCTCCGCTTCCACTACAACGTCCTCGAGCGCCAGTTCCGCAAGACCATGGCCGAGGCGAACGCCATGCCCGGCAACTCGGGCGAGGTGCTCCTGCAGCTCCTCGAGCGCCGCCTGGACAACGTCGTCCGCCGCTCCGGCGTCGTCCGCACCATCTGGGCCGCCCGGCAGATGGTCGCCCACGGCCACGTCATGCTGAACGGCCGCAAGACCGACCGCCCCAGCGCCCGCCTCTCCGTGGGCGATGTCATCACGTTCAAGCCGAAGATCGAGAAGGTCATCCGCGAGAACATGGAGACCATGGCGGGCCACGAGGTCGCCGGCTGGATCGACTTCAACCCCTCCGAACTCCGCATCAAGATCGTCGCCCTGCCGACCAGCGACCAGATCCCCTTCGACGTGAACACGAACCTCATCGTCGAGCTCTACCGCTAAGACCGGCACGGGCACCCGGTGGCACAGGCTTTCCGCCTGTGCCGCACCCCATCCAAGACCTCCCGAAGCACGGCCCACGAGCCGTGCTTTTTTCTTGCCCAGGCCCGTCCATCCCCCGGGCCGTCGCAGCCAAGGCCCAGCCCGCAAGCCTGGGCCACCCATGTCCAGCCCTCGCCACGACAGCCGCGCCCGCTCGCCCCTTCCCGCGGCCTCCCGTACCATCCGCCCGAACGCCCCCAGACCCGCCCGGAGCGATGCTTCCATGTCCCCCACGTCCACCACGCCCACCGTCCGCGCCGCCGCCGTCCGCCAGGCCTTCCTCGACTTCTTCAAGGCCCGCGCCCACGCGATGGTCCCCTCCTCCCCCGTCATCCCGCACGAGGACCCAACCCTCCTCTTCACCAACGCGGGCATGAACCAGTTCAAGCCCATCTTTCTGGGCGACCTCCCCGCCGGCCACCCCCTCGCCGGCCTCAAGCGCGCCGCCAACACCCAGAAATGCATCCGCGCCGGCGGAAAGCACAACGACCTCGACGACGTCGGCAAGGACTCCTACCACCACACCTTCTTCGAGATGCTCGGCAACTGGTCCTTCGGCGACTACTTCAAGAAAGACTCCATCGACTGGGCCTGGGAACTGCTCACCAAGGTCTTCAAGCTCGACCCCGCCCGCCTCTACGCCACCTACTTCGGCGGCAGCCCCGACGAGGGCCTCGCCGCCGACCACGAGGCCAAGGAACTCTGGCTCCGATACCTCCCCCCCGAGCACGTCATCCCCGGCTCATTCAAGGACAACTTCTGGGAAATGGGCGACACCGGCCCCTGCGGCCCCTGCTCAGAGATCCACTACGACCGCATCGGCAACCGCAATGCCGCCGCGCGCGTGAACGCCGGCGTCGAAGACGTCATCGAGATCTGGAACCTCGTCTTCATCCAGTTTGACCGCCAGCCCGACCGCTCCCTCCGCACGCTCCCCGACAAGCACGTCGACACCGGCATGGGCTTCGAGCGGCTGCTCGGCATCCTCGCCGGCAAGATGTCCAACTACGACACCGACCTCTTCACCCCCATCTTCGCCGCCATCCAGAGCGAGACCCACGCCCCCGCCTACCGCGGGAAGTACGGCGCCGACGACGCCGGCAACGTCGACACCGCCTACCGCGTCATCGCCGACCACGCCCGCTCGCTCACGTTCGCCATCGCCGACGGCGCCCAGCCCTCCAACGAGGGCCGCGGCTACGTCCTCCGCCGCATTCTCCGCCGCGCCGTCCGCTACGGCCGCCAGAACCTCGCCGCCAAGCCCGGCTTCTTCGCCCGCGTCGTCCCGAGCGTCATCGACACCATGGGCACGGCCTTCCCCGAACTGAAGAAAGACCCGCAGCGCATCATCGCCATCATCAAGGACGAGGAAGACGCCTTCGACCGCACCCTCGACCGCGGCATCAAACTCTTCGAAGAAGCCGCCGACCGCGCCCGCGCCGCCGCCAACACCATCTCGGGCGACGACGCCTTCCGCCTCTACGACACCTACGGCTTCCCCGTCGACCTGACGCGCCTCATGGCCGAGGAACGCGGCATGACCGTCGACGCCAAGGGCTTCGACGCCGCCATGGCCGAGCAGAAGGAACGCTCCCGCTCCGGCGCCAAGGGCGGCGCC
>CAZCBN010000077.1:0-14659 GCA_964496975.1 uncultured Phycisphaeraceae bacterium | reverse complement strand
AGCGTGACGTGGCCGAGGCCGAGAGCCTCGACGCCGAGTCGGTGCAGAAGGACATCGAGGAGGCGGTGAGCGAGGAGGGCCCGGGCCGGCGGATCGACGACCCCGTCCGCATGTACCTCACGCAGATGGGCTCCATCCCGCTGCTGACCCGCGAGGAAGAGGTGCGCCTGGCGAAGAAGATCGAGGTGACGCGCATGATCTTCCGCCGCCGCTGCCTCGAGAGCGACTACATCCTGGCCGAGGCGCTCAAGACGCTGCGGCAGGTCGACGCGGGCGAGCTCCCCTTTGACCGCACGATGCGCATCTCGACCGCCGAGGAGAACCACAAGGACAAAATCGCCAAGCGCATCCCGGCCAACATGGGCACCATCGAGCGCCTGCTCGAGGCGAGCGGGGCCGATTGGAAGCGGCTTGAGGACCTCCGCGTCCGCGGCAGCACCCGGGCCGACGCCGAGCGGCGGCAGATCCGCGAACGCATGGCCGTCCGGCGGCAGCGGCTCGCCGCCCTGACCGAGGAGCTCTGCCTCCGCACCGGGCGCATCATCCCGCTGATGAAGAAGCTGCGCTCGATCGCGCAGAAAATGCTCCAGCTGGAGAACAACCTCGCCCGGGCCGCCGCCCACCCCGACCGCGCCGACCCCGAGGACGTCGAGGTGATGCGCGAGGAGCTCAACGGCCTGCGCGAACTGGTCCGCGAGGAGCCGGGCGATCTGGACGCCCGGACGAAGGCGCTCTCCGTGGTATTCTGGGAGTACGAGCAGGCGAAGCGCGACCTCTCCGGCGGCAACCTGCGGCTCGTGGTCTCGATCGCGAAAAAGTACCGCAACCGCGGCCTGTCGTTCCTGGACATCATCCAGGAGGGCAACACCGGCCTGATGCGCGCGGTGGACAAGTACGAGTACAAGCGCGGCTACAAGTTCAGCACCTACGCCACGTGGTGGATCCGCCAGGCCATCACCCGCGCCATCGCCGACCATGCGCGCACGATCCGCATCCCTGTCCACATGATCGAGACGATGACCCGCCTGCGGAACATCCAGAAGCAGGTGCTCCAGGAAACCGGCATCGAGCCGACCATCGAGGAGCTGGCCGAAAAGGCGGGCATGCCCGTCGCCGAGGCGCGGCGGGTCATGCGCATCTCGCGGCACCCGGTCAGCCTGGACCGCCCGGTCGGCGAGAGCGAGGACAGCTACTTCGGCGACTTCATCGAGGACGACCGCCAGGCCAGCCCCTCCGACACCGCCGCGCAGGACATGCTGAGCCAACGCATTGAGCAGGTCCTGAAGACCCTGACCTACCGCGAGCGGGAGATCATCAAGCTGCGCTACGGCATCGGCGATGGCTATACCTACACCCTTGAAGAGGTGGGTCGCATCTTCCGCGTCACCCGCGAACGGGTGCGGCAGGTCGAGGCCAAGGCGATCCGAAAGCTGCAACACCCGGTTCGGGCGAGGAAGCTCCAGGGCTTTGTGGACGGATCTGTCTATCGCGAGGTGAAGCCCGAACCCACTCCGGACACGCCCGAACGCCGCGGAGAGTGAGCGTGGACGGGCGCGATGCTCGTCGGGCCTCGGCGTTGAGCGGATCCGTGTGTCAGATTCGGCTGCGGAGTAACGCAAAAACACGCCAGACACGACGTTTTTCCACGTTGGCAACGCAACCATCGCAGGAAGTTGGGGGTACATTCTCGGTCCGCGAATCGACCGAACCCTCGGCCGCACGCGGACAGTGCCACGCGGCCTCGTTCTCGGACATGTCCGAGTCGCGACCGGGATGGCGGGCGGGCAGACCCCCTCTGCCGGCCTTCGTGGGCATGCCTGCATCCGGGGAGGGCCAACCGAGGCCCCCAGCCCGACGCGGCCCACGCGATGTCGTTGGTGTGATCGATCGCGGCGTGGCCACCTGCCACGCCCAGCGCGGACGCCGGCGGTGAACGGTTTGGGTACACTCCGGGGAGATGGACGGCATCGCCAGCGCGGTGCGGTCTGTGACGAACGTGCGGGCGGTGGCGGGAACGCCGCGGCGGGTCGGTGGCCGTGAAGGCGACCGGTTTGTATCAGGCTGCCGTTCGGGCTCCATGAGGCGACTCATGGGGGGTCTGTCGGGTGAGGCGTCTGTCGGGTCGCGGCTCGGCGGACCTTGAGCGGGTGACGGCCGTCGCGCCGGCGACGGCTGGCAACTGGCAGTTGGGATCGAGTTCGTCGGGTGGGCAGGTTTGGTGAACTGGGTTTGGAAGTTGGGGTTCGGAAGTTCGGGTTCGGAAGTTCGGCTTGAATCGGCGGGCCAGCCCGCGAAGACCAGAACTGGATGCACCGGAAATGGGAGTGCCGTCCATGCGTCGAGATGAAGTATCGGGTTCGGTGGCTCGCGGCGTCGCGGGCGTGACGGCTGCGGCGGCGTTGATCGCGGCGTGCGGGCTGGCGTCGGCCGGCTTTGTGACCCGTGGGGCGCTGTGGCAGCCCATCCCGATCCCGGACGGGGCGGTGGTGGACAACCCCTTCCCCAGCAACCCGACGATCGTCTTCTACGCCTTCCTGACCGACCCGATGCTGGAGATCAACTGGGAAGACGGCATCGACGAGCAGAACCTGCTGGGCGTCGTGGCCGAGGACCCGGCGGAGGACCCGCCGGAGAACGACGAAATCGCCGAGCGTTGGGAGAACGTGACCGAGGCATTGGCCTTGGACGTGATCCCGCCGCCGGACGAGACCGGGGACGTTGACCCGCAGTTGACGCTCCGGTTGCTTGAGCTCGGATTTGCTGAGCGGCCTTGGGGCAACGCGCGGCCGCGGTTCACGCATCCGGACGGTGAGGCGGTCTGGCGCTGGGCGCAGGCCGAGTGGGGCCCGGTGAGCGGGGACAACCGGATCGACTTCCAGGAGACGATCCCGACCGAGGCCGTGGTGACCGACGAGACCCGCGCCGCGGTGCTCGAGGCGATGCAGGCGATCGAGCGCGTGGCGAACATCGTGTTCCTCGACCGGGCGGACACGCTGAACTCGGTGTCGCAGTTCCCGTTCCAGCCGATCGGCAGCGTGTCGGGCGAGCTGATCTACGCGGGCGACGCCGTCCGCGGCCAGCGGCGGTTTGACCCTGACGACGACTACCCGTGGGTGCTCATCACCGAGAGCGCGGCCGGCTTCCTGGATGCCCCGGCGGGCGGCGGCTTTGTGACGCAGCTCGGGCCAAGCCGCGGCCGCATCGACATCGACTACTTCTTTGACGACATCGACGGCGACGGTTTCCCCGACCTGGTGAACAGCGACAACCCGGTGACGGGGCTGCGGTACGCCCCGATCGTGAAGCGTCTGAGCGGCAACGGGCCGACGGACGCGGCGCTGGGTGACTTTAACAACGACGGCAACATCGACCTGGTGGTGGCGAACAGCTTGGACAACACGATCCGCGTCCTCGCGGACGGTCCGGACTTCGGCACGCCCCGGAGCCCGGTGAATATCGGGAACATCGGGACGCGGCCAACGGCCGTGGCGACGGCGTTCCTCGACGGCGACGGCTTCGCCGACGCGGTGGTGGCGTGCAGCGACACGGACAACATCGTGGTGCTGTTCGGCAACGACACCGGCACGCTGCTCCCGCCGACCGACGGCGACCCCGCGGCACCGAACCCGACGCAGGAGTTTGACGCGGGCGACGAGCCGATCGGCATCGCCGTGGCGGACCCGGACCTGGACGCGGACGCGGACGTGTTCGTGCTGAACGGCGACGGGAACGTGTCGCTGCTGGAGAGCATCACGCTCGCGGGCTCGGACCGGGTGACGTTTGACACCGCGCTGACCTTCGCCGTGGGCGCGAACCCCGTCGAGTTGGTGGTGGACGACCTGAACGGCGACGGCATCCCCGACTTTGCCGTGGCGAACACGGCGGGGACCGTGAGCGTGTACACGTTCGCGGGCGTGGTGCCGCTGGCGGCGGGCTCGTACACGCTGGACCAGACGGTGAACGTGGGCGGCACGCTCGCGGGCATCGCGGTGCACGACGTGGACAACGACAACGACAACGACCTCGTGGTGACGGAAACGACCACGAGCGAGGTGCGCGTCCTGCTGAACGACGGCAACGACCCGCCGACGTTCTCGGTGGACGCGACGCGGACGGTCGAGCTGGAGTTTGTGCCGGGCGACGTGGAGGCCCGCGACATCGGCGATGACGCCGCCGCGGGCGACAACCCGGACGCCGACCTGTTCGTCCTGAACCCGACGGAAGAGGAGCTCGCGGTCCTGCTGAACACGGACGGCGCGGGCAACTTCTCGGCGCCGCAGCAGATCCCGCTGCCGAACTTCGGCGGGGCGGAGACGCCGGTGCGGCTGCTCGTTGCTGATGTGGGCGACGATGCGCTGGTCGAGGCGATCACGATCAACCTCGACGGCGACGGCGTGGTGGTGTATCAAGCGTTCACCACGATCGACAGCGGCGGGCCCAACACCGTCGTCTTCTCCCGCAACGGTGCGCCGGGCGTGGACCCGGGGCAGACCCGCGCGGATTACGTCCCGGCCTTCGACGACGCCAACACCGACGGCATCCCGGAGTTCACCGGCACGAACCTTGACTACGGCGACATCGACAACGACTTCGCCCTGGACATCTTCCTCGACACGAACCTCGACGGCATCCCCGACTCGGTGGACATCGACGGCGACTTCGCCGCCGACCACGGGTCGCCCACGCCCATCGAGAACATCCCGATCTCGCTGCTGGTGATGGACGAGCCGACGGTGGGCGTCGCGATCCACGAGTGGCTGCACATCCTGGGCTTCAACCACGAGCACCAGCGGCCGGACCGGAGCGACTTCGTCCGGGTGAACTTCCAGAACATGAACCCGGCGGCACGCGACCAGTTCGAGATCTCGCCCGCGACGATCAACTCCGAGTTTGACGACGTCAACTTCCTCATCCTCCCGAACGACGCCGAGGTCGACTCGGGCGAGGACGCGATCGGCTACGACTTCGACTCGATCATGCACTACAATGTGTGCGCCGCGGCGATCCGGCCCGACTGCCCGACGAACATCGAGTCACGCGTGATGGAGGTGCTGCCGCCCTTCGACGAGGAGTTCGACAACCCGAACCGGCTCGACCTCGTCCGCGTGGGCCAGCGTGCGGGCCTGAGCTTCTGGGACCGCACCGCGCTCATCGAGCTGTACGGGGCCGCCCCGATCAGCGCGATCGACGAGGACCCGTGCCGCGCCGACCTTGACGGCGACCCCGGCATCAGCGTCTTCGACCTGTTCACCTACCTCGAGGCGTACGAGGCGTGCCAGACGCTCGACCCGCAGTTCGGCCGCGTGCCGCCCTGCAACCCGATCGCGGACATCACGCCGCCCGGCGGCGACGGCGTGGTCGACTTCTTCGACCTGCTCGACTTCGTCATCGCCCTGTCGAACCAGAACGGGTGCGCCCCGGCGCCCCCGCCGCCGGTCAACCTGCCCGAGAACCGCATCAACCGCCCGCGGTTCCCGACGGACAACGACAACCCGGCGTGATCATGGGTTGAACAGCCGGTCCACGCCGAGCAGGCCGCGACCTATCCACGCCCACGTCCACGCAGACTTCCTGATCCCCACGCCCGACCAGGGCGCGGGAGCACGTCCACGACAAGCCGCAGAGGACGACATGAAGACCAGCACCACGACCCATGCCCCGGCCCCGTTCGCCCGCTGCCTCGCGGCGGTGACGGCTGCCGTTTCCGTCGCTGCCCTTGCGGGCACGGTCCTCGCCGCCGGGCCAAGCACTGCCTCGGGCGGCCCGAACCGGGACGACCTACGCAGCAACAACTCCCCCCGCCCGCCCAAGTACGGCGACCTGCCCGTCTCGCCGGAGACCATCGAGAAGAACCTCGAGCTCTGGGAGCTGCGCGAGCAGATCGCCCAGGGTGTCATCCGCGTGCCGCTGAACCCGCCGACCCGGGTGCGCGAGCTGCCCGTCGTCTGGGCCGAGATCGCGGACCAGATCCCCGACGGCCTCGGCGTCATGCCCCGCGGCTTCCAGAGCGTGAACACCTGGGCCGGCGGCGACATCCCCTACACCTTCAGCGACGAGATGATCAACGCGTTCTTCTTCCCCGCCGCCGATCCGAGCGACGAGGACGTGAACCGGACGGTCGGCCTTGCGAACACGCTCGCCGCGATGCTGATCATCGAGACGGAGTTCCGGGCCGACCCCGCGACCGGGTTCCCCGGCATCCGCTTCGTCGGCTTCGACCCGCTCGTGCACACCGACAACCGCCTCCTGCTCGTCGACTCGCGCAGCGAGGACATCTGGGACACCGACGGGCAGATCACCGAGGTCTGCATCAACAGCATCGACGCGTTCGGCTCGCCGCAGCCCGAGCTCGAGGGGCTGCTCCTCACGCCCAACAGCGCCTTCAACGCGGACGTCAACGCACGCGAGTGGACGCACTGCACCTGGACGGACTTCGGCTCGATGGTGCAGTTCCTGGGCTTTGCGCTCGGGCTCCACCTGGAGCACCGTCGCCCGGACCGCGACGACTTCATCACCGTCTTCCCGGAGCGCATCGCGCCGGCCAACTTCCCCACCGATCAGAACGACGTCTTCAACCGCGCCGAGTTCTTCGAGATCGCCGCGCAGGGCTACATCTCCGACACCACCGACTACGACCTCGACTCCATCACCCACGCCGACCCGCTCGGCGCAAGCGTCGACGGCCGGTTTGTCTTCGAAATCCGTGACGACCTGCGCATCCGCCCCGACGGCCGCGACCGCATCGACACCGTCGGCCGGGGCGACTTCTTCAGCGACACGGACCGCGTCGCCATCGCGCAGCTCTACACCGACATCGCCGAGGAGTGGTACTTGGGGCTCGAGCCCATCTGCCCCTGCAACGTCAACCTCGACGACTCGCAGAACCAGGCCGACTTCGACGCGTTCCAGGTGCTGTTCGACAACGGCGACCCCCGGGCCGAGCTCAACGACGACGGCGTGATCGACCAGGACGACTTCAACATCTTCCAGACCATCTTCCTCGCCACCGGGCCGCGGAACTGCTTCGACGAGCCCTTCGACCCCACCACCGGCTGGTTCTACGGCCAGAACCCGAGCTGCCCGCAGGACGTCAACGGCGACCTCGTGCAGAACGACGAGGACGTCATCGCCTTCGAGGCGCTGTTCAACGCCGGCAGCCTCCGCGCCGACCTCTCGCCCTTCCGCTCTCCCGTCGACGCCACGCAGAACGGCGACGGCACGCTCGACGAGAGCGACCTGCTCGTCTTCGACGCCCTCTTCCAGCCCGGCGTCTGCAACCCCACGGGGCCCGGCGTCGATCGCGAGGGCTGGTTCCTCGGCAAGAACCCCAACTGCCCCGTCGACGTCGACGAGAACGGCATCCAGAACCGCCGCGACGTCGAGCTCTTCATCGAGCTCCTCAACAACGGCGACCCGGCGGCCGACATCTCGCCCCTTGTGGACATCACGAACCCCGACGCGAACGGCGACGGCTTCCTCAACGTCTTTGACATTCAGACCTTCAACTCGCTCTTCGTCCCCGGGTTCTGCGTCGACGGCGTGCCCCCGAGCCCCATCACCCGGCCTGAGCTCACCGACAACCGCGTGAACCCGCGCAGCACGCCGGCCCCCGCCCCCACCGCTCCGCCCGCGGGCACCAGCACCGGCGGCTCGGGCGATGACGCGGGCTCCTTCCGCGGCACCCCCGCGGCCGCCCCGAGCCCCGCGCCGGCCGCCCCGAAGGCCGAGCGCGACGCCTCCATCCGCAAGACCGCGCCGGCCCGGGCCAAGCCCTGACCGCATGGGCTCGATCGCCCGAACCGTCGCGGGGATGAGCCCGCACGAACTCGAAGTCTGCAAGCCGCCCCCTCGGGCGGCTTTTTTCTTGGACTCACCCGCGTCGCCGTCGCGGCCTGCGCCCGCGCGTCCCGCTCGGTCACCCGCCGCGGGTGCGGGTCGCCCGCTCACGTCGATAGCATCACGGCGGCCCCCCGCGTTGCGCCGCGCACCCGTGCGGGCCCGACGGCACGGCGTCGCCGAATGACCCGCCGCCCCGTTCCCCGACCCTCCGCAGCGCTCGATCCACGCCCATGCCCGCCGATCGCACGTCCACCCCCGCGCCCTTTTTTGTCGCCAACGCCGCCGAGACCTCGGCGGAGACGCTCGTGGTGCACGACAAGTTCACGCAGGGCGTCGTCGCCCGCGTGGCGGTGCCCGGTCCATCGCACGTGGAACGAGCCATCGCCGCGGCGACCAACGCGGCCGACGACATGCGCCGCCTCCCGCCGCACCGACGCCGCGCGGCCCTGCAGCGCTGCGCCGGCGTCTTCCGCGACCGCGCGCCGTTGCTCGCCGAGACCACCTGCGCCGAGTCGGGCAAGCCCATCCGCGACGCGCGGGCTGAAGTGCAGCGGCTGATCGAGACGTTCGAGATCGCCGCCGACGAAGCGGTCCGCGACACGGGCGAGCTCGTCGCGGTCGACCGCACGCCGCGGGGCGATGGGTACCGCGCGGCGGTTCGGCGCGTGCCGATCGGGCCGTGCGCGTTTGTCACGCCCTTCAACTTCCCGCTGAACCTGGTCGCGCACAAGGTCGCGCCCGCGGTCGCGGCGGGGTGCCCCTTCGTGCTCAAGCCGGCCCAGAACGCCCCGCTGGGTGCGCTCGCGATCGCCGAGGCGCTCGCGTCGGCCGACCTGCCCCCCGGCGCGTTCTCCGTGCTGCCCTGCTCGAACGACGACGCGGCGCCGCTCATCCGCGACGACCGCCTCCGCCTCCTGAGCTTCACCGGCTCCGACGCCGTCGGCTGGCGGCTCAAGCAACAGGCCGGCAAGAAGCACGTCGTGCTGGAGCTGGGCGGCAACGCCGCGTGCATCGTCGACGAGGGCGCCGACATCGCCGACTGCGTCGACCGGCTCGTCGTCGGTATCTTCGCGCAGTCGGGCCAGAGCTGCATCAGCGTGCAGCGCATCATGGCCCACGCCTCGCTGTTCGAGCCGCTGCGCGACGCGCTCGTCGCACGCGTCCGCACGCTGCACGCCGGCGACCCGCGGGACGAGGCGACCGTCGTCGGCCCGCTCATCTCAGAAGACGCCGCGATTCGGCTCGAGCGCCGCATCCAGGCCGCCGTTGCAACGGGCGCCCGCGTGCTCGTCGGCGGCGGCCGCCGCGGCCCGCTGCTGGAGCCCACGCTGCTGAGCGACGCGCCGCCGGATGCCGAGATCGTGCGGGAAGAAGCCTTCGGCCCCGTCGCCGTGCTCTCCCGATTCGAACGCTTCGAGGACGCCGTCGCCCAGGTGAACGCCAGCCGCTTTGGGCTGCACGCGGGCGTCTTCACGCCGCGCATCGACCGGGCCCGCGCGGCGTGGGACGAGCTCCGCGTCGGCGGCGTAGTCATCAACGACGTGCCGACGGTTCGGTTCGACAACCTCCCCTACGGCGGCGTCAAAGACTCGGGCCTGGGCCGCGAGGGCGTGCGAAGCGCGATCGAGCACCTCACCGAGCCGAGCGTCCTCATCACCCGCACCGTGCAGCGCCGCGACGCCTGAGCGACACGGCCGCGGCGCCGGGCACGCGTCCGCGCTTAGGGCGCGGCGACCGTCGCCGTCAGGTCCTCGCCCGCCGCCGCGTCCAGCGTCACGCGCCAGGCAAGGTCGGCCGGAACGCACACCGCGAGGTTCTCGCCGCAGTGCGCGAAGCTCAGCTCCACCAGCACGTCGCCTTCGGTCGCGCCGCCCAGGTCGGCCGTCACCGGCAGCGACTCGCCCGACGCGAGCATGAACGTGCGCTGCGAGAGCACCCGCGCGGGCCGGCCGCCCTCCAGCGCGACCACACGCACCGAGACCGGCGCCTCGTGGTTCACCTTCTGGCCCGCGGGCAGGGTCGCGCCGACGCGCAGGCCCTGCGCACCGGGCTTGGCCCGGGCCGCGAGCCACTGCGCCTCGGGGACGAACACATCAATCGCCGCGCTGCCCGCTGCGGTACCGCCGGCCGAGCCCTCCCCCGCCGCGCCGGACGCCACGCCCGACGCCACGCCGACGCGCGGCACGCCCTCGATCACCAGTTCCTTCCACGCGCGATCGCCGACCCGCACCCGCACCACGCGGTGGTTGTTGGTGTCGGCGATGAACGCGACGCCCGACTCCCCCACCGCCGCGAAGGACACGCCCTGCGGCTCGGCGAACCGCGCCGCGTCGCTGTCGGCCGCGGCGCGCCGCGTCACGCCGAGCCACGTCGCGCTGGTGTTCGCCTCGGGGTCGATCAGCTTGATCTTGTCGTTGTACGTGTCGGCCGTCAGCAGCAGGTCGTGGCCCGTGGCGTTGCCGGGCGCCCCGGCGGGCCACAGCGCGAGGCCCACGGCCTTTTGCAGCCGCGCCTCGCTGAAGCCGCCGTCGACGTCGCCGAAGTCAAAGAGCGCGTTGTCCGCCTCGCTCGTCGCCACGCGGCCGATGACCGTGCGCACCACGCCCGACGCCACGTCGTACGCCCGCACCGCCGAGCCCTCGGTGTCGGCGAAGTAAAGGGTGCCGCCGTCGCTCGACAGGGCAAGGTCCGACGGCTGCGCCAGCGCCGCGGCGAACGCGGGGCCGTCCAGAATGTTCTCGCGGCCGCTGCCGGCGATGACGCGGGCCTCGCCCGTGCCGAGCTTGATGGACCAGAGCTGGTGCGGCCCCGCCATCGCGACGAACAGCTCCTGCTTGTCGGCGCTGAGCGCGAGGGCCCAGGGTGAGTTGAGCGCCTGCTCGGTGCCGCGCTTGCCGCCGCGGCGGTCGCGGCCCTGCTCGCCCGTGCCGGCGAGCGTGGAGACGGTGCGGGCGTTCAGGTCGATCGTGCGGACGGTGTGGTTCTTGGTATCGGCGACGTAGAGCAGGCCCGAGGCCGCGTCGAGCGCGAGGCCCTGCGGGTCATGGAACGTCGCGGCGGCGGGCGAGCCGAAGGGACCGCCGTCGGCCGAACCGCGCTGCCCCGTGCCGTACACCTCGCGCACGCTCGTCCGGCCCTCGTCATCGGGCCAGGTGGTCACGAGCACGCGGTCGTTCGACGAATCGGCGATGAAGAGCGCCCCCTCCCCGAGCCACGAGGCCCGGGCGCCGCCCGCGGCGTTCGCGTCGGCCGGCGGGAGCGCGAGCACCTTGCCCGGGTAGCGCAGGCCGCCCGTGCTGGCGTGCGGCGCGTCGGGGCGGATGTCGGCCTTCTTTTCCGCGAGGGTGCCGCCGAGGCGCGCGGTCTCCAGCAGCTCGCCGACGATCTCGTCGAGCAGCTCGCGGTTGCCCTCGCCCGGCGCGGCCCCGACGACCTTGCCCTCGGCGTCGATCACAACGACCGTGGGCCACGACCGCACGCCGTAGCTGCGCCAGATGCGGAAGCCCGTGTCAACGACCACGGGGTGCTTGATGTCGTACCGCTGCACGGCGTGGCGGATGCTGGCGCGTTCGCCCTCGCTGTCGAACTTCGCCGAGTGCACGCCGACGACGACGAAGGGCTGGTCCTTGTACTTCTCTTCGAGGTACTCAAGATCGGGCAGCACGTGGATGCAGTTGATGCAGCAGTAGGTCCAGAAGTCGAGCACCACGACGTGGCCCTTCAGATCCTCGTGGAGCTTCAGGGGCCGGTCGGTGTTGAGCCACGCGCCGCGGCCGTCGGGCCCCGCGACGGCGGGGTCGGGGTTCAGCTCCGGGGCGCGGGGGCGGGGGTCGTCGTCGTCCGGCGCGTTCTGTGCGCACGCCGCGGGCGTGGCCGCCACCGCGACGGAGAACGCTGCCGCCGCGGCCACGCGGGCCACGAGCCGGAACAGCCCGCGGAGCGGACCGCCCGTCGGATCGGCGGACAGGGCGAGACCGGGGATCGACGCGCGGCTGGACGGGGATCGGTTCTTCATGCGGAAACCAGAACGCCGGGGCGGGGGTGGGTATTCGCCCCCGGGGGCGTGCCCGGGGTGAATCGCGCACGGGATCTGTCAGTCCCCGATCGGCCCCAACCCAACCAGGGAAAGGTCCACCCGAGCGGAGCCCGCCCCCGCGCCCACCCCGGCGACCGATCCCGCCTCAGGGAGTCGCTGGACGGAGCCCGTGCGGAGCTTCGCCGCGAGGGCCCGCATGTCGTCGGGCAGCGGCGCGGTAAAGGTGAGTCGCTCCCCGAAGACGGGGTGGTCAAAGGCGAGCAGCGCGGCGTGCAGCATTTGCCGGCCGATGTGCAGGCTGTGGGGACTGGGTGGGGCTTCGCTGGATGGGGATTCGCTGGGCGGGGTCTCGCTGGGTGATTGAGCGGCGGGCGGGAGCGCGCCGGGCTCGCCGAAGGTGAGCGCGCGCCCGTCGTACATGTCGTCGCCGACGATGGGCCAGCCGTCGTGGCTCAGGTGCACGCGGATCTGGTGGGTGCGGCCCGTCTTCAGCTCCAGCTCGAGCAGCGTGAAGTCCTGCTCGCCCTGCGCGTCGCCGAGGGCGATGGGGGCGTGCAATCGGTATCGCTCCCGCACGTGGACGAGCGTGAGCGAGGGCTTGCCCATCTCGTCGTGGCGGATGATCTGCTTCTCGCGGAAGCCGCGTTCCTTGCTGGGGTGGGGGCCGATGGGCAGGTCGATGGCGAACGCGTTCTCGCTGACGCGGCCGTGAACGATCGCGAGGTACCGCTTGTCGACCGTGCGGAGCTCAAACTGCCGGCCGAGCTTCCAGTGGGCCTCCTCGGTCTTGGCGAAGACGATGCAGCCGGTGGTGTCGCGGTCGAGGCGGTGAACGACGCCGGGGCGGGCCTTGTCGGCGCCGAGGGGGCTCAGCTCGCCCCCGACGGGGCTGACGTGCATGAAGTGCCAGGCGAGGGCGTTGATGAGGGTGCCGGATTTTTCGGTGCGGGCTGGGTGGACAATGACCCCGGGCTGCTTGTTCAGCACGATGAGGTGGTCGTCCTCATGGAGGACGTGCAGCGGGATGTGCTGCGGCAGGATGTCGTCGCTGGGGGGCGGGGGGACGGTGACGCTGACGCGGTCGCCCTTGCGGAGTTTGGTGGCCGAGCGCGTGGGCCCCGCGTTCACCTCGACGCCGCCGCTCTCGATTAGCCGCTGCAACTGGCTGCGGCTCATGAAGGCGATGCGGCTGGTGAGGTATTTGTCGAGGCGGGTTTGCAGATCGCGGGCGAGGACAAAGTCCACGCGCCAGAGCGGGTCGTCGTCGCTGCGGCCTTCTTCGGCCGCGCGTTCGTAGGCGAGGCGGATGGCCTCGGGGTTCACCTTGCCGCCGCGGAGGATGAGGGGCGGGTCGTCCTCGCGCAGCCGAAAGCTGGCGGTCACGCGTTCGCCGTCGGCGGGGAGGTCGGGCCCTTCGACGCTCACGGCTGATTCGGGGCCGCCGCGGGCTCCGCGGGGGCGGGCTCGGGCTGGGGCTCGGCCTGCGGGGCGTTGTCCGCGGCGGGCGCTGCGTCGGGGCTCGGGCCGGCGGTGGTTTCGGCGGGCGTCGGCGGCGCCGAGGGCTCGGGCTCGGGCTCGGGCCGACCGGGCATCGGCGGCAGCGAGGCGGCCTGAGGAAGCTCGGCCGGCGCGTCGGACGCGGCACCCCACGCGGCGCGGGCCTCATCGGCAAGGCCCGGGAACCCGGCGGCGTCGGCCATCGCGGCGGCTTCGTTCAGCAACCGCTCCGCCTCGGCGGCGTCGCCACGCGTCGCGGCGGCCGCGGCCAGCCCGCTCGCGGCGTTTACGGCGACCAGCACACGGGCCGCGTCGCCCCGCGCCGACTCCAGCACCGCGCCGTACAGCCGCGACGCCTCGGAGAGATAAAACGTCCGGTCCTCGTCCGTCAGCAGGTCGTCGGCCGCGGGCTCGCCCGCCGAGGCGGCGGCCCCGGGCTTCAGGCCCGTGCGCACCGCGGAGAGGTACGCGTCGGCGGCGCGCAGCCGTGCGAGGTCGGCCACCGCGCCGCGGGTCGGGTACGCGTCGGCAATGTCCAGCAGCGACTGCGGGTTCACGGTGCCCGACGCGGAGAGCGCGGCGAACTCGCCGAAGGCCGCGTCGTGGGCCCGGGCCTCGCGCGTCTTCCACCAGTTCCACGCGTAGTACCCGCCGCAGATCACCACGATCAGCGCCAGCACCGGCGTCGAGTAGCGCTCGAGAAACTCCAGCAGGCCTCGGTTGATGCGGGCCTCTTGCAGGCCCGCGCCCTCGGTGATCTTGGTTTGGCGTTCGTCCATGGGCCCGCATGGTAGGAGCGGGCGGACCAGGCCTTCCCGGGCCAGGCCTGCCCGGGACAGGACCTTCCCGGCTTAGGGCCTGCCCGGCTCGGGCTCGGCCCAGAACCGCCACGGACGCGGATCGGCCCGGGCCGTGCGGGGCACGAGCCGCTCGCGGACCGCCCCGGCGAGCGCGGCGAGCCCCGCCTCCCCCGGGCCCGTGGGCGACCGCCCCGCGAGCGCAAGGTCGTGGGGCCAGGCCGCCGGCCCCAGGTCGGCCCGCAACGCCACCCGCAGCACGCCCCGCGGGGGCCGCGCCCACGGCACGTCCGGCGCGGGATGAAGCCGGTCGCCGCACAGCACCATTAGGTCGGCCGCCGCGACGGCCGCGTCGGCCGCGGCCCGGGCCGCACGTTCGATCGCCGCCGCCGGCCCGTCGTCCGTGAGGTCGCGCCGCCCCGGCGTGTCGAGCCAGCGCACCGTCAGGCCCGCCAGCTCCAGCGTGACGCCCACGTGGTCGCGCGTCGTG
>CAZCBN010000076.1:14210-14667 GCA_964496975.1 uncultured Phycisphaeraceae bacterium | reverse complement strand
CCCCTGCACAGTACCGTGCGATTCGCGGGATACAAGCGCGGAGTTTCAAGAAGGGGGGGTGCGGGAGCGTGGGCGGGCGGGAGCCCGGGTGGGGACGGGCGGCGGTGGGGGGTGGTCGCGGACGGGTGGCGGGGCTAGTGTTGAGGCCCGACCGGGTGGGTTCGGCGGGGACGGTGGCCGGCTCGCGATGTGAAGCCGGCGGTGGTGGGGCGGTCCCCGCGGCTGATGAGGGATGATGCGATGTCGACGCACTACAACAAGCGGCTGAGCAAGCTGGTGAAGATCCGCAAGAGCGGCTTCCGGGCGCGGATGGCGACGAAGAGCGGCCGGAAGATCCTGAACGCTCGGCGGCGCATCGGGCGGAAGCTGACGTCGGTGTAAACCGGCGTTGTGGCTGGGAGGGCGGCGGCGTGGGCCGCGGCCCGGGGCGACGCGGCGCGACGGATTTTTGGGTGAC
>CAZCBN010000076.1:7501-14200 GCA_964496975.1 uncultured Phycisphaeraceae bacterium | reverse complement strand
GACCGAGCCTTCGGGCTCGGTCGTTTGTTTTTTGGGGTGGCTCTTTGGGGGGCGGGCGGCGGGAGCGGCGGCTTGGCGGTGGGGGCGGTGGTCTCGGTGGCCGGTGGCGGTGGTTGGCCCTAACCTTGCAGCCCCGCCGGAGGCGGCGGGGGTTTCTTCGGCGACACCCGCCCTTGGGCGGTGAGGGGAGTTCTCGCATGGCGGCCGGCACGCAGGGGACGATCACGCAGGTCATCGGGTCGACGTTTGACGCGCAGTTCCCGGAGGACCGGCTGCCGGAGATTTACAACGCGGTGCGTGTGGACTGGGATGTTGAGGGCAAGCCGCGTCGGCTGACGGGGGAGATCCAGCAGCACCTCGGCGGGGGCCGGGTGCGTGCGGTGGCGCTGGGCAGCACGGACGGGCTGCGTCGCGGGATGCCGGCGATTGACAGCGGGCAGCCCGTGGCGGTGCCGGTGGGCGAGAAGGTGCTGGGGCGGGTGTTCAACCTGCTGGGCGACCCGATCGACAACAAGGCGGCGCCGCAGGGCGTGCAGACGCGGCCGATCCACCGGCCCGCGCCCGAGTTCATGCAGTTGAACCCCAACACGGAGATCCTGCCGACGGGGATCAAGGTCATCGACCTGCTGTGCCCGTTCGTGCGCGGCGGCAAGATCGGTCTGTTCGGCGGCGCGGGCGTGGGCAAGACGGTCATCATCCAGGAGATGATCGCCCGCGTGGCGCGTGAGTTCGGCGGCTACAGCGTGTTCTGCGGCGTGGGCGAGCGCACGCGCGAGGGCAACGACCTGTGGCGCGAGATGCAGGAGGCGGAGTACACGGACGAGAAGGGCCAGAAGGCGCACGTCATCGACAAGGTGGCGATGGTGTTCGGGCAGATGAACGAGCCCCCGGGCGCTCGTCTGCGGGTGGCGCTGTCGGGCCTGACGATGGCGGAGTACTTCCGCGACGAGAGCGGCAAAGAGACGATGATGTTCGTGGACAACATCTTCCGCTTCACGCAGGCGGGCTCTGAGGTGAGCGCGCTGCTGGGCCGCATGCCCAGCGCGGTGGGCTACCAGCCCACGCTGTCGACGGAGATGGGCGAGCTGCAGGAGCGGATCACGTCGACGAGCGCCGGCGCCATCACGAGCGTGCAGGCGATCTACGTGCCCGCCGACGACCTGACGGACCCGGCGCCGGCGACGGCGTTCGCGCACTTGGACGCGTTCGTGGTGCTGGAGCGCGGCATCGCCGAGAAGGGCATCTACCCCGCGGTGGACCCGCTGGCGAGCACGAGCCGCATCCTGGACCCGGGCATCATCGGCGAGCGGCACTACAAGGTGAGCCGCCAGGTGCAGCAGATCCTGCAGCGCAACAAGGACCTGCAGGACATCATCGCGATTCTGGGCGTGGACGAGCTGAGCGAGGACGACAAGCGCCTGGTGGGCCGGGCCCGCCGCATCGAGCGGTTCCTGAGCCAGCCGTTCTACGTGGGCGAGGTGTTCACGGGCCTTCCGGGGCTGTACACGAAGCTCGAGGCGACGATCGACTCGTTCGAGCGGCTCTGCGCGGGCGAGGGCGACGACCTGCCCGAGTCGGCGTTCATGTACGTCGGCACGCTGGAGGACGCGCGGAAGAAGGCGGCGGCGCTGGCGGCCAAGGCCTGAGGCGTTCGCGGGCTTGCCTTCGGGGGTCGGGGCGCAAGGATCGATGTCGATGAGTTGTGCGACGATGTCATGCCCGTGTTGTTGTTGTGGCCGGGCCCGTGTGGGCCGGCGCAGCGGGCGTGCCATTGGTCTTGCGGTGATCCGGCGTTTCGTCGGGTGACACACGCGGGAACCGCGGTGCGAGCGTTGAAGCCGGTCCCATTGGGCCGGCTTTTTTTCTGCGCTCGATCGGCGGCCCGGGCCGGGTTCGATCAGCGGGGGTGACCACCGGCCCGGAGCAAGGGTGTTGTCATGGCAGAGCATCAGAACGAGCCGGTGCACGTGTCGGTGGACGAGCGGGTGAAGCTGCGCGAGGACTGGGCGTTCCGCCGGCGGCGGGGGATCCCCAACAACCGCAAGCTGTTCGTGCTGACGTGCATGGACGAGCGGGTGGCGATCGAGGACGCGCTGGGGCTGGAGCTGGGGGATGCGCACGTGTTCCGCAACGCGGGGGGGATCGTGACGGACGACGCGATCCGATCGGCGGCGCTGACGACGCACTTCTTCCAGACGGTCGAGATCATCGTCGTGCAGCACACCGACTGCGGCATGCTGCTGTACACGGGGGAGGAGCTCGCGGCGGGGTTTGACAAGAACCTGGCCTCGCGCGGGGTGAGCCTCGCGACGCTGCAGCTTGACCCGGCGCTGCCGCAGCTCGACGTGCCGGCGGCGCAGCGTGCGGCGTGGATCAAGACGTTCACCGACGTGGACGCGTCGGTGGAGCGGCAGGTCGCGCTGCTGCGGAACCACCCGCTGATCCCCGCGGGCGTGAAGATCCACGGGTACGTGTACGAGGTGGAGAGCGGCGAGCTGCGCCGGCCGCACGTGAACCCCGCGGCGGAAACGGGCACGACGCCGCGGAAGAAGTGAGCGCGGCCGCGGGGCCTCGACGGGCCCCGCGGCGATTGGCGGCTTCATCCTGCCACGGTGGCCGATGCGTGGCGGCCGCGCGGGGCGGCGGCGCTACTTCGGGGCGGCGGCGGCCGAGCCGGGGCGAGGCTCGAGCCGTTGCAGCGCTTGCTGCGCCGCGTCGACGAGCGCGGCATCGTCAGACTTCAGGCACTCGCGGGCAAGCTCGGCGTAGGGCTGCATGTGGGGCCTGTCGAACACGGACTGGAAGAGGGCGGCGTTGAAGAAGCCGGCCAGCTGCTGGGCTCGACGCTGGGCCTCGGTGGGCGGCGGAGCGCTCGGATCGCCGGCCTGATCGCCGAGGGCCTCGTTGACCGCGGCCTGGTTCGGGTCCACCGGCAAGGGCTCGGGCGGTGGGCCGCGGAGGTAGGTGAGGACTTGGGCGTGGTCGGCGGTGTCGCTGGCGATCATGTCCATCATGGTCAACTGGACGGAAAGCCCGACAGGGCGAAGCTCGAAGCGAGGCTGAAGGTCGAGCACCAGCCGCGTCGCTTTGGCCTTGTCGCCGCCGAGCCTTGCGGATGCGCGTGCGGCGCTCATGGCGACGGTGTCGTTTGTGATGCCCAAGCGAGCAAGGGGCGGCGGGAGTGGCACTGATGGAGGCGAGCGGAAGGTCATCCACTTCTCAACCAAGGCCGCCGCGTCCGGATCGACGATGCCGAGCTCCGCGATGTTGGCGAGATCTTGAAGGATCCAGACCGGGTGTTGGTTGCCTTGCAGATTGCCAGAATTGCCGGGAACCACGCGGCGCTCCCGATCGGGCCAGAGGCGTTCGAGCTTGGACAGCGTGGCGTCCAAGAGCTCCCGCGGCTCGCCGCCGATGGCGGTGAAGGTGCTCGCGGGGCATCCGCCGGAATCGGAGCGAGCCAAGGCAAGCAGATCCGGTACGAGCGGCTTCGCGGATCGACCGAACGATCTGAGCGCTTCGATGGTCCCTTGGCGGACATGCTGGACTTCGTCCGCCACCAGGGTGCGGTACGCGTTCTCCACCTCCGCGTCCCACTCACGTCCAAGGAGCAGGCGACCGACTTCGCGTCGCTGCACCGACAGTCCGCTCTGAGCGAACTCGAAGACCGCCCCCCGCGCCTCAGGGTCGCCCGGCTCCATCGCGAGCCAGAGCCAAAGCGAGAGCATCGGACGGAGCGCCTCGTCCGGGGGAGGTCCCGCCCGAGGACGCGGAACGCCGGGCATCAAAAAGACATCCCGCTGGGTTCGGTCACGCGTCAGGACCGACTCCCGAAGCCATGCGAGCAACGCGTCCCGGTCGGCTGCACGGGTTGTCACCTCGGCGGCAAACTCGAGCAGGCCGTCCGATGGCGTGTCCAGATTCAAACCGAGCGATTCCTCCGGCAGCGCGGGCCGCCTTTGGCCGCCGATCGGTTCGCTGAGCCAGGCGAGCCCGAACGTCGCGGCCCCGACGGCGGATGTGTCGGGGTCGTTCAACGCGGCGAGGAGGGCAAACAGAACGCGCTCGTCTTCGCAACAGAGCGCGCCGAAGAGGTCGTAGACACCCTCGGTGAGCGTGTTGTCGCCCGCCGCGGCGAGCAGCGCGGGGACGACGACATCGGGCCGGATCTCTCGCAGGTATGGGCCAAGGAGGGGACGCACCGCGCTTGCCCAAGCCCTGTCGCGGAACGCGACGTTGCGCAGAAGCCGAAGTGACCACTTCCGCCGGTTCGCGTCCGCGTCGCCCAGCCGCTGCGCCGCGAAGACGACGGCGCGTTCGAGATCCTTGGGATGGATCGTGTCTGCGCGGGCTCGTTTGCCCGTGTCGTCGAGGATGGCTTGCTCGTCCAGCGCGATGAGGCGCGTCGTCAGCCATGCGGGCAGGTCGGCCCAGCCGCCGGTCTGCCGCACGCGGGCGATGCCGGCGAGCGACGCCGCCGGCAGCAGCAGCAGGCCCGCGGCGGCGAAGCGCCACCAGTGCCGCCGCGTGCGGTGCAGGTTGGTCGTCGGCGTGATCTGCCGGCCGCACTCGGGGCACGGGCCCGGCGCCGCGTCGGCGAGGTCGTAAAAGCACCGCGGGCAGCGGCGAAGACGCGTGCCCCCGCGGCGGCTGCGATCCGCGAACAGCGCCCGCCCGGCGAGAATCGCCCAAAGAAGCGTGCAGCCGCCCGCAACGACGTACAGCATCAAGGCCATGGTGCTCTCCCACGAGAAGTCTAACGACCCATGCGTTTGACAACGAGGGTGCGGCAATGCCCGGCCCGCGCGTTCCGGCGGACTGCCCGATTCATGTGGTGTGTTTGCGAAGCCGGCGTGCGCGGGCGGGCGCTCGGGTCATTCGAGCGCGGGATCGGCCCGCATGCGACGCGCCGCCCACACGCCCGCGGCGGCCGCGGCGCCGAGCCGCGGAGCCGCGTTGCACGCCCAGGACGAATCGCGGATGCTGATGGCGTGCCCCATCACCCCGGTGGTTCCATGCCAAGCGACGCGCTCTACCAGACCTGGCCCCACCCACACATTCCGCCGGAGGTCGCGCGCCTCCCCTCCCTCGCCTTCGGCACGCCGATCGAGAAGATCCAGCACTGGCTCACCAACGCCGGCACGCACAACGTCCGCGTCATGCGTCGCCCCGGCGTCGACGCGCCGGACGCGTGCCTTCTCCTCATCCCCATGGCCCAGTTCTTCGGCGGCCGCTCGGTGCCCATGGTCGGCGTCGCCGGCGTCGCCACCGCGCCCGAGGCCCGCGGCCGGGGCCTCGCCACGCGCATGATGGTCGAATGCCTGCGCGAGATGCACGCCGCGGGCTTCGCCCTCAGCACGCTCTACTCCGCCCTGCACCCGCTCTACCGCGGTGTCGGATACGAGTGCGCCGGCCTGTGCGACCACTCGCGCGTGCCCTGCGGCCTGCTGCCGAAGGGCGACCCCGGCGCCGGATGGCGCGAGGTCCGCGAGCGCGACGACACGCCGCTCCTCCGCGCCTGCTACTCGACCTACGCACGCGCCCGCCACGGCCACCCGGACCGCGGCGACTATCTGTGGGACCGCGTCTTCCGCCCGCGCGGCGAGACCAGCACCGGCTTCATCGCGCTCACAGACCGCGGCGACGCCGAGGCCTTCGCCTTCGTCCGCCTCGGCCCGTGGTCGCCCATGGACAACGCCGTCGGCACCGCCTCGGGCAACGTGCTCACGCTCGACGACGCCGCCTGGTCCACGCCGCACGGCCTGCGACGCCTGCTCGGCTTCCTCCGCGGCTACTCGTCCGTCGTCGGCGAGATCCACACCGCCCTTCCCGCGAACTCCCCGTTCTTCCTCGCGCTCGACGACCGGCGCCACTTCACCCGCGTGCAGGAGCGGTGGATGCTCCGCGTGCTGTGCGTGCACCGCGCCCTCGCCGGCCGCGGCTATCTCCCCGGCCTCACCGGCGAACTGCACCTCGACGTGCGCGACCCGCTCATCCCCGCCAACCAGGGCCGCTGGGTGCTCAAGGTCCGCGACGGCCTCGGCGAGATCGAACCCGGCGGCGACGGCCGACTCGCGCTCGATGTGCGCACGCTCGCGCCGCTCTTCACCGGCTACGCCACCGCCTGGGAACTCGCCGGCGCCGGCCTCCTCAGCGGCGATGAGCCCTCGCTCGCGACCGCGTCGGCCCTCTTCGCATGGTCCATGCCGACGATGACCGAGCGGTTTTAGGGCCCGGCGCCCCCCGTGATATCTTCGTCGCGGCGCACGGTTCCCGATCGAAAGGCGATGCAATGAAGGCGATGATCTTCGCGGTGCTGGCCGGCGTGTGCTGGGGCGTGGGCGAGGTGTTCACCAAGGCCGTGCTGCACACGGGCAAGGTGGGCCCGCTCGCGGCGATCGCGCTGCGCAGCACGGTGGCGCTGCCGGTGCTCTGGGCCGTGTGGTGGTGGGGCACGCGCGCGGCGAAGCTCGAGCCGGCCAACTGGACATCGGCCGGCACGGGCACGCTCGGCAAGCTCGCGCTGGGCAGCGGCCTGATCGCCGGCGCCGGCGGCATGGCGTGCTTCTACCTCGCCCTGAGTTTCGGCGAGGTGAGCCGCGTGAAGCCGGTGGCCTTCGCGCTGGCCCCGGCCATCGGCGCGGTGCTGGGCTGGCTGGCGCTGGGCGAGACGATGACGGTGCGCAAAGCAGTGGGGGT
>CAZCBN010000076.1:0-7491 GCA_964496975.1 uncultured Phycisphaeraceae bacterium | reverse complement strand
GGGGGGGGGGCGGGGGGGGGGGGGGGGTGGGTGGTGGGGGGGGGGGGGGGGGGGGGGGGGGGGTGGGGGGGGGGGGGGGGGCAGCCGTAACATTCCCAGTGAAACGGCTGGGGAGGACTTCCGGAGAATGGACTGGGGAAGGAGCAGGGGATGCCGCTCGGGTTGCTGTCGTCGCTTATGAAAGAGGCGGGGAGTTCCGGGGTCGTTGAGGCCGCGGGAAAGTTGTTCACGAAGATGTCGCAGTGCGACTCGGCACCCGCTGGCGTGCTGGCCTTATGCGACGGTGCACCCATGGTGGCCGGGTGGGCGGTCGCCCTTGGCGCCGGCGTGCTGGTGGACTGGGTTCAGGGAAAGGCCCATGAGTCGCGGGTCCGTCGGCAGTTTGAAGCCCTCGGTCGAACGCTCGCGGAGATCAACTCGCGTGCTTTGGACCATTCGACCGCGCTCGCCCGGATTGAGGAGACGTTGGAGCGCGAGGGCATCGACCCCGCGACCTTGCCGCAGGACGAGCACGCCGCGGCCGCGATCCTGCGCACGCTTCAGGAGGAAACGCGCACGCGGGACGCCGCGCTGGCCGCGCGGCTGGATGCGCTGGGGAAAGACATCCAGATCTATCTGTCGACCATCTCGGCCGACGTGCGAGAGACGCGGGACAACACGCGAGTGCTGGTCGCCGGGCAAGATCAGATCCTGACCGAGCAGCAGCGGCAATCGGCCGCCATCGAGTCGCTCACGGCCCAGATCGCCGCGATGCAGCGCGGCGGAGACCCAACCGCCTTCTCCCGGCTGGAGGGGGAGAAGGCCGAGTTGCAGGCGACCGTGCAGCGTTACGTCGAGGCGGAAAAGGCCCGCGGCCGGCCCTGGCGTGAGGTGGTCGAGGAACTGCGCCACGATCCCGCGCGGCTGGGCGCGTTCATCGATGACGAGACCGAGCGGGCCGACCGCGAGTTGGTCGAGCGACACCGCGAGCGGGCCGCGGTGTGGTACACGCTGGGCGATATCGATAAATCGCTTGCCTCGGTGAAGAAGATTCTCGCGTTGGCGGAAGACGACTTGTTCGCCTTGACCCAGCGCGGGCACATCCACATGTTGCGTGGTCATCTCGACGCGGCCGCGGCTGACTTTCGCCGCGTCGGGGAGTTGGCGACCGACGACGCGGCTCGCGCCGTAAGCCTCGGCAACCTTGGCCTGATCGAGCGGACGCGTGGGAATCTGGACGCGGCGGCGGCGTACCACAAGAAGTCGCTGGCGATCGAGGAGCGTCTGGGAAGGACGGAAGAGATGGCGGCTGACTACGGCAACCTCGGCCTGATCGAGCGGACGCGTGGGAATCTGGACGCGGCGGAGACGTACCACAAGAAGGCGCTGGCGATCGACGAGCGTCTGGGCCGGCCGGAGGGGATGGCGAACCAGTACGGCAACCTCGGCCTGATCGAGCGGAAGCGTGGGAATCTGCACGCGGCGGAGGCGTACCACAAGAAGTCGCTGGCGATCAACGAGCGTCTGGGCCGGCCGGAGGGAATGGCGAACCAGTACGCCAACCTCGGCGGGATCGAGCAGGCGCGTGGGAATCTGGACGCGGCTTGCCGACTTTGGACGCAGGCGCGGGACCTGTTCCGCCGCATCGGTGCCAAGGACCGCGAAGCGCTTGTTCAGTCATGGCTCGACAAGCACTGCCCCACCTGCTGACGCGGGCCCGGCCGGCGACCCTCCCCCCTCCTCACCACATCGTCATCCCCCCATCCACCGTGATGCACTGGCCGGTCAGGTACCCCGCTTCGTCGCTGGTCGCGTACGCGACGGCCGCCGCGATGTCGTCCGGCGTGCCCAGGCGGTTGACGGAGAGGCTGGCCTTCACCGTGTCGATCACGGGGGCGGGCAGGTCCTTGGTCATGTCCGTCTCGATGAACCCGGGCGCGATGATGTTCGCGGTGATGCCCTTGCCGCCCAGCTCCCGCGCGATGGACTTGGTCAGGCCCAGCAGGCCCGACTTGCTCGCGGCGTAGTTCACCTGCCCCGCGTTGCCCACCAGGCCGCTGGTGCTCGCGATGTTCACGATGCGGCCGAAGCGTTGTTTCATCATGGGCCGGGCGGCCGCGCGGCAGGCGACGAAGGCCGACTTCAGGTTCGTGTCGATCACCTCGTCCCACTGCTCGTCGGTCATGCGGAGCAGCAGCGTGTCGCGCGTGATGCCGGCGTTGTTCACGAGGATGTCGAGCCGGCCCAACTCGGCCGCGACCGCCTCCACCGCGGCGGCGAGCGCCTTGGCGTCGGCGATGTCCACGGCCCGCGCGGTGGCGTGCCCGCCGGCGGACTCGATCTCAGCCTTGAGCTCCTGCAGCGGCCCCTCGCTCCGCGCGACGAGCACGACGTGCCGCCCCTGCCCGCCGGAGGCGACGGGCCTGGCGAGGCGGAGCGCGATGGCGCGGCCGATGCCGCGGCTTGCACCGGTGACGAGAGCGACGCGGGTGGGTTGGTCGGTCATGGGCAGATCTGTGGGCGGGAGCGGAAAAGCCGAGCCGGCACAGCCTGCAAGGCTGCGCCACCTAGGGACAGGACTTTGGTGGCCCGGGCTTGCAGCCCGGGGTGTCTGAGGTGGCCCGGGCTTGCAGCCCGGGCTTCTTGGGCACGGGCTCGGGCTTCCAGCCCGAGCCGGCACAGCCTGCAAGGCTGTGCCACCAAGCACATCGCTCAGCCGCCGAGGGCCGTGCGGACTTCATCCACCGGCTTGCCGAGCACCTCGGCGAGGGCGGTGATGAAGGCGTCCTTGGTAATGGCGTCCAGCGGCAGCGCCGGCGCGCCTTCCGGGCGGGGCAGGTTCTTCGACATGGACGCGACCAGGTCAAACAGCGGCACCATCGGGGCGAAGGCCGCGGCGTCGGGCCGGTCGCCCGCATCAAACTTCGCCTTGCCCTCGGCGTGCAATGCCTTCATGCCCGAGGCGTCGAGCGGGCCAAGACGCGGCATCTGATCGAGGGTCTCAAACAGCGCATCGCCGTCCACGCTTGCGCCGGAGTTCCGCAACATGATGCGGAACGCTTCAAGAAGCGTGTACGCCACAAGGGGCTCGCTGAGCGACTCAAACCCCGCGGGGCCAGCGCCGGCCGCGGTCGCCGCGTCTTCCTCCGCCGCGAACGCATCCAGGCTGTCGGCGTCCCAGTCCGCCGCGCGGGTGCGCGTGCCGTCCGGGATGGGCGAGCCGGCGAACGCCCACCGGCCGTCCGTCTTCGTGGCCGTCCACGCGATGACGTACGCCTCGCCGGGCTGCTGCACCGCCATCACCACGGTGCCCGACTGCGCGTCCGCCGCCGACTCGCTGTCGCGGGGCTGCTGGTCGGCGAACACGATGCGCACGGCCTCAACGCCCTCGGTCGCGTCGAACCACTCGCCGCTGCCGACGAGCTCGTCGAGCGTGGCCTGGTTCGCCCGGTCCAGCAGCGCGCCCATCGCGTCGTCGTCGCCGCGGGCCAGCGCGTCGGCGAGGCGGTAGGCCGCCCGCGCCAGGCTCTCGTCGCGCAGCTCCCACGTCTCGCTGATCTGCACCCGCGCGTCGAGCGACATGTCTTCCAGAATGGACGACGCGCTCACGGGGTCGGGCACCACCGGGGCCGGCGGCGGGGGCGGCGGCGGCGGCGGGGGCGGGGGCGGCGGCGGCGCCGAGCAGGCCGCGAGCGTCATCGCCAGCGCCGCGACCGCGGCGTGCGCGGCGCCGAGCGCCGCACGCGACAGGGGAAACATGCACGCGGGCGATGCCTTACGCCGGGACGGCGGGTGAGTCATGGCTGTGTACCTTCAGGGCTTTTTCGATGCGGCGCATCAGGCCGCTGAGGGTCTTGCCCGGCGCGAGCTCGCACACGGTCGTCTCTGGGCGAGGCGTGACGTGGTGCGCGGCGAGCCACCGGCAGCACGCCTCCCATCGCACCGGCATCGTCAGTTGTTCCACCAGCCGCCGCCGGATGGACGCGGGGTCGGCCTCGTGCGGCAGGCCCGTCACGTTGCTCAGCACCGGGCAGCGCGGGGCGTGCACCTGGGTCTGCTCGAGCGCCGCCGCGAGCCGTGCGGCCGCGGGGGCCATCACCGGGCTGTGGAACGCGCCCGCGACCGCGAGCCGCGTGGCCCGCAGCGACAGGTCGCCCGCGAGCCGCTCCGCCGCCTCGCACGCCGTGGCCGTGCCCGAGATCACGATCTGCCCCGGCGCGTTGAAGTTCGCCGGCACCAGCACCTCGCCGCCGCCGGCCGGCGTGCCCCCCGCGTGGCCGCCCCCGCCAACGGCCGCCAGCGCCCGCGTGCACAGCTCAACCGCCTGCGCCTCGTCCGCGCCGATCAGCGCCACCATGCCGCTGGGCCGCGCCTCGGCGGCCTCCTGCATCGCCCGGCCCCGCAGCGCGACAAGCCGCAGCGCATCGTCAAACGAGAGCGCCCCGGCGAGGCACAGCGCCGTGTACTCCCCAAGGCTCAGCCCCGCCGCCGCGACCAGGGCCCCGGGCCCCGCCGGCTCGCCCTGCGAGGTCGCCGCCGCCCCGACGCCCCGCCAGCATGCGACCGACGCGGTGAGGATCGCCGGCTGGCTGACGTCGGTGCGGTTGAGCGTCTCCGCCGGGCCGTTGAAGCACAGGTCCGTCAGCGTGCGCCCAAAGCGGACGATCCAGTCGCCCGCCTCCAGCACCTCGTCGGCGCGGGCAAAGACACGGGCCGCCTCGACCGACGCGTCGTGCCAGGCCCGGCCCATGCCGACGGCCTGGGCCCCCTGTCCGGGGCACAGAATGATCGTGGGTTCTGCCGCAGAAGCCGTCATGGGGGCGATGATACGCGCCCGGACCCGCCGCCCGCCCGCCCGCCAAGGCATCGCCCCGCAGGTCGGGGCGCGGGGCGTTACGCGGAGGCGGCCATCGGGCCGGTGGGGTTGCCCGTGGGGTTGCTGGCGGCGTTGGCGGCCGGGCGAGACTCGTGGTGCCCGAGCCGGGCCGACGCGTCGGTCCTCGGGTCTTGCGGGGCGTCGTTCATGGGCCAGTTGGTCCAGTTGGAGAAGCGGCGGCGCAAGTCCTGCGCAATCTCCTCCGGCCCCAGCCCGCTGTCGGCGTACCGCAGCGTCTCGTGCACATGCAGCACGGACGCGCTCGGCTTCCACAGGCTCGCCCACGCCGGGTCCACCTGCGGCGTGCCGTCGATCACGATCGGCAGCACCGGGGCCCCGCTCTTGGCGATAAGCAGGCCGACCCCCCCGCTGAAGGGCATGATCTGCCGCGGCGGCCGCTCGATGCCGCCCTCCGGGAAGATGCCGATGACGCCCCCCTGTTGGAGGTGGCGCAGCGCGGTGCGAAGGGCCATCGCGTCGCGCCGGTCTCGGTCGACAAAGATGACCTGCCACCAGCGCCAGAACCACTCCAACGAGGGCTCGCGCATGTCCAGCGCCATGATCCAGCGGATGAAGAACGGGCACTGGGTCTGGATCAACACAGGATCGACGCCCGCGGTGTGATTGGCAACCACAATCAGGGGGCCAATGTCACGCCCGCGCGGGATGCGCTCGCGGAAACGCACCCGAATCCGGTGGATGATTCGTGCATATTGCCGGGCGATGAGCCAGGCGGCGCCGCTGTCAAAGTCGGGCCGGGGGCCGTTGAAGACCGCGCGCGAGGCCAGAACGACGCCGATGAAGCCGGCCGTCAGGAGAACGATCGGTATGGTCCAAAGGGCGGCGTCCACGCGGCGTGATGTTAGCGTCCATTAAGTCTGCGGATGCCAAGGCCGGCGAGGATTGTGCGCGAAATCTGCGGCGTGGGGCGGGGTGTGCGGGGGCGAGGAAGTTTCGCGATGTGTTCGGGTTCGACGGGCTAGGCTTTCGGCATGCCGGACCTGTGGTCGAGTCGACGCGATGAGGCGAAGCGGGCGGCCCAGACGCGGGTGCAGCCGCTGGCCGTGCGCATGCGCCCGCGGACGCTGGACGAGGTGGTCGGGCAGTCGCACATTTTGGGCGAGGGCAAGCTGCTTCGGCGGATGATCCAGGCCGACGCGGTGATGAGCGTCATCCTGCACGGGCCGCCGGGGACGGGGAAGACCACGCTGGCCGAGGTGATCGCCGGGGCGACGCGGCGGCGGTTCGTGCGCGAGAACGCGGCGAGCGTGGGCGTGAAGCGGATCCGCGAGATCATCGACGAGGCGGAGGCGCAGCTCACCGCGACGGGGCGGCGGACCATTCTGTTTCTGGACGAGATCCACCGCTTCACGAAGGCGCAGCAGGACGTCTTGCTGGGGGACGTGGAGCGGGGGCTGCTGACGCTGATCGGGGCGACGACGGAGAACCCGCTGTTCGCGGTGAACTCGGCGCTCATCAGCCGGAGCACGCTGTTCCGGCTGGAGGCGCTGAGCGAGGCGGAGATCGCCGAGGTGGTGCGGCGGGCCGCGGCCGACGCGGAGCGCGGGTACGGCGCGCGCGGCGTGGTGCTGACGGAGGGGGCGCTGCGGGTCTGGGCCGTGAAGAGCGAGGGGGACGCGCGGCGGGCGCTCACGGCGCTGGAGGTGGCGGTGGAGTCGGCGGGGGGCGGGGACGGCGCGGCGTCGCTCACCGTGGACGAGGCGCTCGCCGAGGCGTCGATTCAGGCGAAGGTCGCGGCGTACGGGGACGACGGGCACTACGACGCGGCGAGCGCCCTCATCAAGAGCGTGCGCGGCTGCGACCCCGACGCCGCGGTGTACTGGGTCGCCCGGATGCTTGACGCGGGGGAGGACCCGCGCTTCATCGCGCGGCGGCTGGCGATCCTGGCGAGCGAGGACGTCGGGAACGCCGACCCGCGGGCGGTGGTGATCGCGCAGGCGTGCTGGGACCTCGTGGAGCGGATCGGGATGCCGGAGTGCCGGATCACGCTGGGGCAGTTGGCGACGTACCTGGCGCTGGCGCCGAAGAGCAACGCGGCGTATGTCGCGATCGACGCGGCGCTGGCGGATGTGAAGTCGGGGCGGGTGCAGCCGGTGCCGCTGTTTTTGCGCGACCCCAACTCGTCGCCGGTGGCGTCGGGCGGCGGGCCGAACGGCGGGCCGGGGGGCGGGGCGTGCGAGAAGCTGCGCGTGCTGCGGGCCCGTGGCGAGGCGGCGGCGGGGGAGGCGGGGGTGCGCTACGAGTACTCGCACAACGCGGGCGTGCGCACGAGCGTGGGCGGTGTGAGCGGGCAGTCGTACCTGGGCGTGCCGAAGCGGTACTACGAGCCGACGGACGTGGGGGCCGAGCGGGTCTCGCGCGAGCGGCTTGAGGAGGTGCGTCGGGCGCGCGGCGGCACGGAGGGGGAACGGGAACCCCCGCACACGGAAGGATGACCGGCCTTGGGCGAGGCGTCGGCGATCGGCGAGCAGAAGCGGGCGCTGCGCGGGCAGATGCGGGCGATGCTGCGCGCCGGGGCGGCGGACGCGGCGGCGGTCGTCGAGGGGTCGGCGGCGGTGGTCGCGCACCTGCGGGCGTGGGAGGGGTATCGGGAGCGGGGGGTGGTGCTGGCGTAC
>CAZCBN010000075.1:6607-14899 GCA_964496975.1 uncultured Phycisphaeraceae bacterium | reverse complement strand
GCAGGGCCAGGCCCTCGGCGATCGCGGTCTTGCCCACGCCGGGCTCGCCGATCAGCACCGGGTTGTTCTTCGTCCGCCGGCTCAGCACCTGCATGCAGCGGCGGATTTCTTCATCGCGGCCGATCACGGGATCCAGTTTGCCCTGCTGCGCGCGCTCGTTCAGGTCGATCGCGTACTTCTTCAGCGCCTCGTACTGGGTTTCGCCGTCGCGGTCGGTGACGTGGTCCACGCCGCTGGACTTGCGCAGCGCCTTGATCGCCTCTTCGACCGCGGCCGCGCGCACGCCCAGCGTCGACATCGCGTCCTTCGCCGGCCCGGCCACCGCGGCGAGCGCCAGCAGCAGGTGCTCGCTGCTGACGTAGCTGTCCTTCAGCCGCGTCGCCTCGCTGTCGGCCTTGTTCAGCACGTCCATGAGCGCGCGACCGGGGCTGCCCGCGCCGCTGCTCGTGGTCGGCAGGCGGCCCAGCTCGGCGTCCACCACCTGGCGCAGCATCTCGGGCTTCACGCCGGACTTTTCCAGCACGGACCAGGTCGCGCTGCCCTTCTCCCCCACCAGCGCGCGCAGCACGTGCAGCCCCGTCACCTCGGGGTTGCCCCGCTTGGCGGCGTCGGCCTGGGCCTGGGCCAGGGTTTGCTGCGCGATGGTGGTCAGTCGGTCGGCGTGCATGCGGGGCTCCGTTCTGGGGGTTGGGTGCCGTCACCCCGCCCAGAGGCCCGTGTGCAACCTGCGCGCCACACCGACGACGAGATTTCCCGCCCCCGGCCGCTCCCCCACTGCCAGACTGGCACCGGCGGAGCTGCCGTCAGGCCGTCAGATCAAGCCCGGCCCCTGAACCAGAGGACGATGCCCTGTTTTGGGTGTTCGCCTGGACATTGCCCGCCGACCGCACCAGCGCGACCAGGGCTTGGCCCTGCTGCTCGGCGTTGTCGAGGGTGATTCGGGCGACGCGGGTGGAGACCTGGTTGGCCAGGCCGGCCGAGGCCGCCGCGGTTGCCGCCCCCGCCAGGCCTTCGATGGGTGCGCTCATGGCGGGGCTATCGGGCCGGGGGGTGGGCGGGTTCACCCCGGGGTCGACAAGGTGTCGCCGCGGCGGCCCCTGCGGTCGTCGGCTTGGCCGAACCCCGAATTCAAGGTGGGTGCCGTCCGCCGAGTCCCGGCCTTCCACTCGATGGAGGCCTGGCCTTCGCCCGGCATCGTCGGGCTCCCGTTCGAGGTCTCAAAGGTTCGGACATCCACCGAACCAACCGCAAGGGCCGCACGCGGCGGCGCATGCAGCCTACCGCGCCGGGTGTGTTGCCATGCGTGGCGAATCGGAATTTGCGCCATCTGAATCAGGGGCCCGATGTCCCAGACGCGCCAGGTGCCCCAGACACGCGGGCGGACCATTCGGGCCACGGATGCCGGGGTGTGGCGGGGCGATCGGCGCGCGGGAGATGGGGGAGTGCAACCGCTGGGCGGGAGCGCGGGTAGGGAGGGCGTGACGGGCTGGCACGCCGCGCGGGTTGGCGGTACCATCCCGGCCCGGAACTTGCCGAGCCCAAAGCCGGCCCGGCCCGGAACGAACCCAGACGGGCCCTGCCCCCCCGCGTCGAGGGGTGGGGTCCGGCCCCAAAGCCGCACGCGTCACGAGAGCCATCATGCACCGCAGCCTTTCCTCCCACCGTCGCGCCGCCGCTGCTCTGTTTGTGCTTGCCGGGGCGGCGCTTGCCGTTGGCGGGTGCACGCACACCAACAGCCGGGACGATCGCTGGGGCGACATCAAGTCGAACGTGACGCCCGAGCTGCAGGGGACGGCTCGCACCTATGACGAGGTGGCGAACAACGTGGTGGTGAACACCAACACGGGGCGGCGGCAGATGTTTGACGATCTGGGCCGGCTGGTGCACGCGAACCGGCCGAGCCGCCTGACGACGTACCCGGTGCCGCACTGACTCGCGGACGCGGGGGTCGCGCGGCTCGCGGGCTTGGCTGAAGCCGGGCGTGCGTATCGCCTTGTGATGTGAGAACGATGTCTGTCACTGCGCCGCGTCGGCGGCGGGTGTGGTGCCTTTCGGCTGCGCTGGTGGTGCGGCGCGGGGCGGGCGTGGCCGCGCGTGTGGTGGATGGGCGCGGGTTAGGCCTGGGGCGTTTGCTGCGGGCGGCGGGCGGTGCGGCGCTGGTGGAGGAGGGAGTCGGTGACGAAGAGGGCGATGCCGGCCCAGATGGCGAGGACGAGGATGAGCTTGCCGGTGTCGAGCTTTTCGCCGTAGGCGAGGGCGAGGAGGAACTGGCCGGTGGGGGCGATGTATTGGAGGAAGCCGATGGTGCTGTAGCGGAGACGTCGCGCGGCGTTGGCGAACCAGAGCAGAGGCAGCGCGGTGAGCAGGCCCGAGGCGATGAGCAGCGTGGTGACGGTGGGGCCGGCGGAGGCGAAGGCGAGGGGCCTCGCGCCGGTGATGAGCGCGAAGGCGATGTAGCCGAGGGCGAGGGGGGCGAGCAGGGCCGTCTCGACGGTGAGGCCGATGAGGGGGCCGGCGGAGGCACGCTTTCGCAGCAGGCCGTAGAAGGCGAACGTGACGGCGAGGGTGATGGTGATCCAGGGGAGCGAGCCGACCTGGGCGACGTACCAGGCGAGGCCTGCGGCGGCGAGGCCGACGGCGGCCCACTGCACGCGGCGGAGCTTTTCACCCAGCAGCAGGGTGCCGAGCGCGATGTTCACGAGGGGGTTGAGGTAGTAGCCGAGGCTTGAGAAGAGGATCTGGTTGCTGGTGACGGCATAGATGTAGATGAGCCAGTTGGAGGCGATGAGCGCCGCGGTGAGGGCGAGGAGGCCCAGGGCGGCGGGGCGGGCGAAGGTGCCGCGGAGCTCGCGCCACTGCTTGCGCCAGTGGATGAGGGCGAGGACGACGAGCAGGGACCAGAGGACGCGCTGGGCGAGGATCTCGAAGGAGTCGACGGTGATGCCGGCGGCGCGGCCCGCGGTGGCGATGGCGCGGAAGTAGATGGGGAAGAGGCCCCAGGCGATGTAGGCGGCGAAGCCGTAGGCGAGGCCGACGCGGACGCTGGCGGCGTGGGCGGCGTGGAGATGCGGGGGGGCGTGGGCGGCGGGGCCGTCGAGGGGTGCGGGCGGGGTGGGCAGCGCGGGGGTGGTGGTCACGTGTGGGCTGTTTGGGGGTGGGCGGTTGGGGATGGGTTGCTGGGGATGGGTTGCTGGGGATGGGCGGGTTGGGCGGGCTGGGACGGCGGTGCGATTGGGTTGGTGGCGCGGGTGCAAGCCTTGCGTGGGCCCGGTGTTGGGGGCGTCTACAGTACGCGGCCTCGGGCCGGGGCCATGGGATGATGGCGACGGCTTGCGGCGGGCGACGCGGAGCGTCGGGGGCGTGCGGGGCGATGCGGAGGACAGGACGTCTCCGGCCCGGGCTGCGGCGTGTGCCGGGGCCGGGGTGGTGAGGTGGGCCGACGGTGTCGGCCCCGGGGATGGTGATTCGTACCGGCGATCGGGGCCGGCGGATCGAACGGTTTTCAGACACAAAGGACAGGCACGACCATGGCCGAGCAGAAGGCGACGAACCTGCACTTCGACGAGAGCAAGGTGACGCGGCAGCAGCGTTGGGACACGATCGGGTGCCACGGCATCACGCTGTGGTTCACGGGGTTGTCGGGCTCGGGGAAGAGCACGGTGGCGATTGCGCTCGAGCACACGCTGATCAACGCGGGGGTGCCGTGCTACCGGCTGGACGGGGACAACATCCGCCGCGGGCTGAACAAGAACTTGGGCTTCTCGGCCGAGGACCGTGCGGAGAACATCCGGCGCATCAGCGAGGTGTGCGTGCTATTCAACGACGCGGGGATCGTGACGCTTTCGAGCTTCATCAGCCCGTACAAGAAGGATCGGGACGCCTGCCGCGAGCTGCACAAGGCGGCGGGGCTGGAGTTTGCCGAGGTGTTCGTCGACACGCCGCTGGACGTGTGCGAGGGGCGCGACCCGCACGGGCTGTACAAGAAGGCGCGGGCGGGCGAGCTGAAGGGTTTTACGGGGATCGATGACCCGTACGAGGCGCCCGAGAAGCCGGAGATCGTGCTGCCGACGCACACGCTCAGCGTTGAGGCGTCGGTGAAGCAGCTCGCGGCGTACCTGCAGGGCAAGGGCGTGCAGCTGAAGAAGTAAGGTTGGGCCCGGTTCGTTGGGCCCGGTTCGTTGGGCCCGGTTCGTTGGGCCCAGTTCGTTGGGCCCAGTTCGTTGGGCCCAGTTGGTTGGGCCCGGTTCGTTGGGCCCGGCTGGCAACGTCGGCTGAGGCTTAATAGTCGCTGCCCAGCACGCCGTCGGGTGTGTTGTGCAGGCGGCGGTCTTCGCCGTTGATGATGTTCCTTCGGCCCGGGCGGGCGTCGAGGGGGACGCGGCTGTCGGCGTGGCCGTCGGCGAAGGCCATCGGTGTCTTCGCGTCCCAGTGGCCCTCGCGGAGCGTGGGCTCACGCGGGAGCCAGGCGAGGTGGGTGTCCCACAGCAGCACCTTGCCGCTGGTGAAGCGCACGTCGGCGGTGCGGACGGGGGTGCGGAGCTTGTCGGCGGCCTGCGCGTCGGCGGGCGGTGCCTCGGCCCAGAGGCGGGGCGAGGCAATGAAGCTGTTGCTGTAGCGCCAGGAGATCACGTCGTCGGGGCCGCGGGACTCGCCGCCCGGGCCGCCGCCGCCGTCGTCGTTGTCGACGATGGCGTCTTCGGTGGTGGGCAGTTCGGTGGGGCGGCCCGGGCTGACCCAGGTTTCGTAGGCGGTGGCCCACGGCGTGACGGTGGCGAGCCAGGCGGGCCAGGCCCAGGCCATGCTGAAGGCGTCGGTCGTGGCGATGAAGTTGCCCTCGGGGTACCAGCGGAAGGCGAGCACGGGCACGGGGGCGGGAAGCAGCGGGTCTTGGCGCAGCTCGCCGAAGGGGTAGGTCTCCGCGTTGTCGGTGGTGTAGGTGGCGAAGGCCGCGGCGGTGGTGCGGGCGTTGGCCAGGGCCTTCACCTCCATCGAGGCGCGGCGGGCCCCGCCCAGCGCGGGGAGCAGCACCGCGATGAGCAGCGCGATGATCGCGATGCTGACCATCAGCTCGATGAGCGTGAAGGCGCGGGGGCGGCGGGCGGGCGTGGTCGTGGTCGGCACGGCGGGTGTCCTTGCGTGTGTTGAATGCGGGCGTGTCATTGACTGCGGGCGTGTGATTGGGTGCGGGCGTGTGATCGAGCGCGGTGGGTCTGCTTCAGCGGCGGGGCGTGGTTTGGTCGCGCTCGCGGGCGGCGTCGCTGACGAGGGCGATGCGCAGCGCGACGGGCTGCCAGCGGCGGCCCCGGGCGTCCCAGGCAAAGACGAACGCGGCGCCGGCGTCGGCCGGACGGGCGGCGTTTGCGGGGAAGTAGACGGGGGTCCACACCTCCACGAGCAGATCGCTTGCGGCAGAGGCGGGGAAGGCCAGGTCCATCGGCACGCGGATGATGTGCGAGCGGGTGCGCACGCCGCCGGAGTCGTTGGAGTTCACCATCTTCATGATGGGGAGGGGGCCTTGCGGCACGTCCCAGCCGGACCCACCGGAGCCGGGTGAGGTTGCGGGCGCGGTTGCGGGGGGGGCCACCGGCAGGGCTGCTGGTTGGGGTCCGTCGCCCTGGGCGAAGCGCATGCGGGGCATGCGGGCCGCGGCGTCGCCCGGATCAACGCGGCGGACGGAGGCGAGCTCCAGCGGCAGCGTGGCGTCGGCGAGCAGGGCGTGCAGCGTCTCGTACAGCGCGAGGAATCGCGGCGGCGGGGCCTCGCCGGACGCGGGTGCGTCGCCGGATTCACCTGACCCGCTCGCCGCTTGCGTTTGGGCGGGCTCGCCGGGCTCGCCGCCGAGGGCGAGGCAGGCGGCCTCAAAGGCCGCGGGGTCGCCGGCGACCAGCGGCTCGACGAGCGAGCGCCAGGCGGTGATGAGTGCGGCGCGGCGGGACTCGCCCAGATCGCCCAGGCCCGGGGTGTCGGCGAGCAGGTGCGAGAACGCGGGGGCGGCGAGGCCGATGGCGTTGGCCGAGGCGCGGCCGTCGGGCTCGGGGCGATGCGGGGCGGCGAGGGTGGGCTTTGCGGCGTCGTCGGCCATCCAGCGCAGGGCGGGGGGCATGCCCCCTGGACCTGCGGGCAGGCCGCTGGGGGCGGGGCGATCGCCACTTGCTTCTGCGGGGGCGGTGACGACGGCGTCGCCGGTGGGGGCCGCGGGGTCGGGCGGTGGGGTGGGCGATGCCGCGCGCTGGGCCGACTCGGCGGAGCGGGCCGCGGCACGGGGGCGGAGCTGCGCCCCGGCTTGCCAGACGGCGGCGGCGAGGGTGAGTGCAAGGGCGGCCGCGGCGGCGACCGGGCGCCACGGAACGGGCGTTGGCCGAGTCATCGAGCATCTCCGGGCGAGGGCCGACGGCGCGTGACGAAGCAAAGGCTGCACGCGGCCCCGCAGACGTGGAGCACGGGGGGATGCGCGGGCCCGCGTCGCCCGTCGCGACGCGGCGCACGCTGGCACGTTGTCGGTGGCGGTGGCGGTGGCGGGCGGCGCCTCCGCTAGGATCGGCTCGGACGCGTGGCGCGGCGGGCGGGGCGCCCCCGGCGACGCGGTCGGGCCGCCGCGGCCCGCGAAGCCTGGAAGGGATGCGTGCGAGATGCCGGACTATGCCGCGATGCTTGAGGCCGCGCGCGAGGCGGTGGTGCTGGCGAGCGGGGTGTGCCGGCAGGTGCAGGCGGCGCTGGAGCAGGTGCGGGCCATCACCAAGGACGACAAGAGCCCGGTGACGGTGGCGGACTACGCGAGCCAGGCGATCGTGGCGCACCATCTGAGCGAGCGGCTCTCGGCGCGGATGGGCCGGGTGCAGCTGGTGGGCGAGGAGGCGAGCGGGTTTTTGCGCGAGGCCGAGCACGCCCCGCACCTGTCGGCGGTGCTCGCGGCGGTGCGCGACGCGTGGCCCAGCGCCGACGAGGGCGCGGTGCTGGACGCCATCGACGCCGGCGGGGCGGACGCGCACCAGCACGGCTTCTGGACGCTCGACCCGATCGACGGGACGAAGGGGTTCTTGCGGAACCAGCAGTACGCGGTGGCGCTCGCGTATGTGGAGGGGGGCGTGCCGGTGGTGGGCGTGCTGGGGTGCCCGAACCTGCCGCGCGATCTGTCCGAGCCGATGGACGTGCCGGACCCCGAGGGGTGCCTGTACTTCACGATCCGCGGGCAGGGCGTGTACGAGTCATCCGCGGGCGATGCGACGGCGGAGGCGGTGCGCATCACGCGGCTGGACCATGGGGCGGGGGAGGAGATCTGCATCACCGGTTCGGTGGAGAGCGCACACACGAACCTGAGCGACGAGGACCGGATGCTGCAATGGCTCCGCGACGCGCGCGGCGAGGAGATCGGCGAGACGGTGCGGCTGGACAGCCAGTGCAAGTACGCCGTGGTGGCCCGGGGGCAGGCGGACGCATATCTGCGCCTGCCGACCAAGAAGGGCTATGTGGAACGCATCTGGGACCATGCGGCGGGTGCCCTGATCGCGGCCGAGGCCGGGGCGGCGGTGACGGACATCCACGGGTCACCGCTCGACTTTTCACGCGGGCGCGGGCTGGAAAAGAACCGGGGCGTGGTGTGCGCCCCGCCGCGGCTGCACGGGTTGCTGCTGGCGGCGATTGCGGAGTTGAAGATCGGCACGTCGTGAAAGACAGTTGCCCACGCGTCACCGTCGTCACGTTCCGTGTGGCCGCGGAGTAGACCAGCCCGACCCAACGTCATGTCATCATGGTCGGGCGCTCGTGGCCCGATGGCATCCCCAGTGTCGGCCTGTTATTCCTGACCTGGGGGTGTGCTTATGCGGCTGGGTGTTGCAACGAAGTTGTTCGGCGGGTTCGGCGTCACGCTGGGCCTGACGGCGGTGGTGGCGGGCGTGGCGTTCGTCGGTTTCGGGGGGGCGGAGAGGGCGGTGACGGAGCTCTCCGGCACGGCCGAGGACCTGTCGGCGCTGAACGAGGCCAACTCCACGGGCCTTTCGTCCGCGGTGGAGCTCGGTCACATGCGGGCGAACCCGTCCGCTGAAGAATCTGCGCACCTGTCGCGTGAGATCGACGCGGCGCAGAAGGAGCTGGGGGAGCTGCGCGAGTCGCTACAGAACACGCCGATGTCTGACGAGGCCGAGGCGGTGGACAACGCGTTCGACGCGTGGGCCGCGGTCGCGGTCCGCGTCCGCGACGACCTGATGGCGTGGCGGACGACGATCGTCGACACGCTGCACCCGCTGAACATCGAGATCCGCGCGGCCGTGGATGACCTCACCGCGGACGCGGCCG
>CAZCBN010000075.1:0-6597 GCA_964496975.1 uncultured Phycisphaeraceae bacterium | reverse complement strand
GCTGGAGGGGGAGCAGTGCAACCTGGTGCAGGAAGCGGCGCTCCAGTACTACAACGGCCTGGTGAGCGTGAAGTACTTCTTCGCCATGGGGCAGAAGGTGGACGCGGACGACGCGGAGCGGCTGATCGGCGCCGCGATCGCCGGCTTCCAGAAGGCGGCCGGGGCGGTGGACGACGCGGAGATCAAGTCGCGGATCGAGGGCGTGCTGGCCGCGCTCGACAAGACGGCGACGATCTTCGGCCAGGTGCGGACGCTGCAGGACCGGGCGGAGGCCGCGGCGAACGGTGAGCTGCCGCCGCTGGACGAGGCGTACCAAGCGGCGGTGGCCGCGTTGACCGAGCGGGCGAACGACTACGCGACGGAGACCGAGCAGGCCGCGACGGCGAACGTGAGCGGCTCGCAGACGCTGGGCCTCGTGACGGCCGGCATCGCGGTGCTCGCGGGCGCGACCGCGGCGCTGCTGATCGCGCGGTCGATCACGACGCGCCTGGCGGGCTGCTCGCGGGCGATCGAGGGCGCGGTGCGGGCCGACGGCTCGACGGATCTGACGGTGCGTGCCCCGACGGCAGGGACGGACGAGATCGCCGATGTGGGCCGCCGCTTCAACACGCTGTTCGAGCGGCTCCAGGAGACGATGCGCACGCTGGGCAGCATGGGCGAGCGCGTCGCCGCGGCGAGCGCGGAAGTGGCGGCGGCGAACGAGTCGCTCGTCGGCGGCCTGAGCCGCCAGCAGGACCAGACGCACCAGGTCGCGGCGGCGGTGGAGGAGATGGCGAGCAGCGTTTCTGAAGTCGCGAGCCAGGGGGCCTCGGCCTCGGCGTCGGCCCACGCCAGCCGCGAGGATGCGCAGGGCGGCAGCGGCATCGTCCGCGGCACCATCGAGGAGATGCGGGCGATCGCCGAGGAAGTCAGCCGCAGCCGCGAGGCGATCGTCGAGCTCGGCCGCAAGGGCGAGAAGATCGGCGAGATCATCGGCGTCATCAACGACATCGCCGACCAGACCAACCTGCTCGCCCTCAACGCCGCCATCGAGGCTGCCCGGGCCGGCGAGCACGGCCGCGGCTTCGCCGTCGTCGCCGACGAGGTCCGCAAGCTGGCCGAGCGCACCACCCAGGCGACCGAGGAAGTGGGCCGCTCGATCCGAGAGATCCAGGGCGACACCGACAAGGCCGTGGAACGCATCGAGTCCAGCACGCAGCGCGTGAACAAGGGCGTCGAGCTCGCCGGCAACGCGGGCGATGCGCTCGAACGCATCGTCACCGGCTCGGGCTCGCTGCTCAGCATGGTCGAGTCGATCGCCGCGGCCGCCGAGGAGCAGAGCGCCGCGAGCCAGCAGATCTCGAGCAGCGTGGAGCAGATCCGCTCCGACACCGAGCGGGCCCGCAGCTCCGTGCAGGAGTCGGCGACGGCCAGCGAGTCGCTCACGCGTGAGGCGCAGACGCTGCGCACCATGCTCACGCAGTTCAAGGTCTGACACGCCCAACGCCCGGCCCGCGAAGCCCGGCCAGGGCCCACACCCACGGCGCACACCCACGCCGCACACAGGGCCGACCGAACACAGACCTTCCCATCCGCCGCGGCGTGGAACACCCACGACGCGGCTTTTTTCTTGGCGGGCGCGGGTCGGTATCATGCGGCGCGTGATCGACTTGCCGATGCCATATCAGCCGTACGCGTGCGCCGCGCTGGTGCTGCTGATGCTCGGCCTGCTCGTGAGCGGGAAGTTCGGGAGCGACGTGGTCCTGATGGGCGTCGTCACCGGGCTTGTCGTGCTGGGCATCATCGATCCGAGCGACGCGCTCCGCGGGTTCAGCCAGCCGGCGCTCGCGACCGTGGCGCTTCTTTACGTCGTCTCGGTCGGCATGAAGCAGACGGGCGCCATCAACGCGCTCGCCGCCAGGCTGCTGGGGCGGCCCACGCGGCCGTTTGTGGCACAGGCGCGGCTCATCCTGCCCATCACGGCGGCCAGCGCGTTCATGAACAACACGCCGCTGGTCTCGATGTTCCTGCCGGTGCTGGGCGGCGTGGCGCGGCGCGGGGGGTTTTCGGCCTCGCAGCTCTACATGCCGCTCTCGTTCGCCGCGATCATCGGCGGCGTGTGCACGCTGATCGGCACCAGCACGAACGTCGTCGTCGCGGGCCTCGTCAACCAGTCGGGCCTCACGGACGCCGCGGGCAGGCCCCTGCACTTCGGCATGTTCACCATCTCGGCGGTGGGCGTGCCCATCGCGGTGGCGGGCGCGGCGTACATGCTCGCGTCGGCCCGGTGGCTCCTCCGCGGCTCGGCCCGGAAGGAGGCCGGGGCGGCCGGCGGCGAGGAAGCCCGGCAGTACATGACCGCCATGCGGGTCGCGGAGAGCGGCGCCATCGTCGGCAAGACCGTGGAGCAGGCCGGGCTCCGCCACTTGCCGGGCTTGTTCCTCTCCCGGATTGACCGGCGCGACGCGACCATCATCGCCGTGCGGCCCGACGAGGTCATCCAGCCCGGGGACGTGCTCAACTTTGTCGGCCGTCTGGACTCGGTCGTGGACCTGCAGCAGATCCGAGGCCTCACGCCCGTCGCCGACGGGCAGTCCGGCGTGACGCCGCGTCACGCGATGCGCCTCATCGAGGCCGTCATCAGCCAGGCCAGCCGCCTCGTCGGGCAGACCATCCGCGACGCGGGCTTCCGCACGCGGTACAACGCCGTGGTCGTCGGCGTGCACCGCCGGGGCCACCGCCTGCACGGGAAGATCGGCGACATCCGCCTGCAGCCGGGCGACACGCTGCTGCTCGAGGCCGCGCCGGAGTTTCTCGCCGCCCACGGCGACAGCCGCGACTTTTACCTCGCCACCGAGCGTTCAGACTCCGCCGCCCCGCGGCACGAGCGCGGCTGGGTGGCGCTCGCGATCCTCGTCGCGTTCGTCGCGGTCATCTCGTTTGACCTGCTGGGCGTGCTGCCGGCGGCGATGCTCGCCGCGGGGCTCATGATCGTCACCCGGTGCTGCACGGGCCCGCAGGCCCGCTCGGGCATTGACTGGCAGGTGCTCGTCACCATCGGCGCGGCCTACGCGCTGGGCGAGGGCATCCGCGCCAGCGGCCTGGCGGAGAACATCGCCGCGTTCATCGTCCGGCTCGTCGAGCCGATGGGCCCGTGGGCGCTGCTCGGCGCGGTGTATCTCATGACCACCGTTTTCACGCAGCTTCTGACCAACAACGCGGCCGCGGTGCTCATGTTCCCCATCGCCATGTCGATCGCCCAGAGCGGCGGCTACAACCTCATGCCCTTCGCCGTCGTCATCGCCGTCGCGGCTTCCTGCGAGTTCACGACACCCATCGGCTACCAGACGAACCTCATGGTGCAGGGCCCCGGCGGCTACACCTGGCTCGACTTCCTCCGCTTCGGGGGGCCGCTCACCCTGCTCTGCGCGGCCATCGCCATCACCCTCGTCCCGATGGTTTACGGACTTTGAACGCTTCTCGGCCCCACCGCGGCAATAACCCCCGCACGCTGCACGCTAAACTCCGAGCGCACGAGCCCGGATGGCCGAAAACACGCCGTGCGGCACGCCGCCGCCCCACCCGCCCCGCACACGCCGGCCGGATCGACACCCGCCCGGCCCCACCCCGCCACACGGCGCCCCGCCCGCTGACTTTCGGAGTGTCTGACCCATGCGGATCCTGATGACCGGCGGCTCGGGCTTCATCGGCGGCTACTTCCACCGCGAACTCTCCGCCCGCGGCCACGACATCATCAACCTGGATCTGGTGCAACCCACCGGTGCCGTTGCCCGCTCCCCCTACCTGAAGGGCGACGTGCGAGACCCCAAGGCCGTCGCCAACGCCATCCGACACTTCGGCCAGCCCGTCGACAAAGTCGTGCACCTCGCCGCCGCCCACCACGACTTCGGCATCGAGCACGACACGTACTACGACGTCAACCAGAACGGTGCCCGCGTCCTCTGCCAGGCCATGGACGACGCCCGCGTCAGCGACCTCACCTTCTACAGCACCGTCGCCATCTACGGCCACGCCCCCGAGCCCGTCACCGAGAGCAGCCCCAAAAACCACTTCAACCCCTACGGCGGCAGCAAGTGGGCCGCCGAGGAAGTCTTCATGGAGTGGGTCGCCAAGGGCCACAACCCCGCCGGCACGCCGCGGCGCTGCCTCACCATCCGCCCCACCGTCACCTTCGGCCCCAACAACTTCGCGAACATGTACTCCCTCATCCGCCAGATCCACGGCGGGAAGTACATGCAGTTCGGCGGCGCCACCAACATCAAGAGCCTGAGCTACGTCGAGAACATCGTCGACGCCACGCTCTACCTCTGGGACCGGCCCAACCGCGACCACTACGACCCCTACAACTGGATCGACAAGCCCGACCTCAGCAGCGGCCAGATCGCCGTCGAGATCATGAAGAGCCTCGGCAAGGGCGACAAGCCCCTCACCATCCCGCTCTGGCTGGGCCTCACGCTGGGACTGCCGTTCGACGTGGTCATCGGCCTGACCGGCAAAAACCTGCCCATCAGCACGGCCCGCATCAAGAAGCTCTTCGTCGCCCAGACGAAGTACGAGGCCGACAAGGTCCTCGCCACCGGCTTCACCCCGCGCATCTCGCTCACCGAGGGCATCGACCGCATGGTGAAGTGGTACCTGGAACGCGGCAAGGATGAGTCGGCGGTGTGGCACCTGCCGCCGGCCAAGCCGATGCTGGCGTGAGCCAATCGCCCGCCTCCATCCAACGAACCGCCCCGCCCCGCATCGGGGCGTAGACATGTCGTTCTCTGCCCACGCGACATGAAATCAACAACCACCCGTTGCAACCCGCGACCGGCGGAGGCATACTCCATTGGATCTCCGCTCCGCCCCACCCGCCGATCGCGACGACGGGCAGGCGCACGCTCGTCCAGTGTTGCCACGGCCGTTGACCCCGTTCACAGCACGCGCGGCATGCGCCGACGTTTGACGCACAGCGCCGCAAACACTCACACGCCGTTCCACGAATCACACGCGCCGCACAGGCAACACGCGGAGCCCCGCCGTCGCACGAAGCACGCCGCGCAACGTCACTGCATAGCAGGTTTCCCATCAAGATCGCATCTATGAACACCACCGCCGCCATGCTGGCCCAACCTCGGTTCATGGTCACCGCGAACGCGATGTGACGATGCGTGTCATCACTCGATCACCGTCCGCCGGTCGCGGTCCCGCGTTGTCCCCTCGATGATCGTCCAATCAGGCCGCGTTGCGCACGCTCGCGGTCGTCGCATCCATGAGGTACGCTCAGAACGCCCAATGATCCGCGAACCTCTGCGTATATCAGGTCAAGGGCTTCGGCATGCCTGAACGATCCGAGCACAACCGACGACGTTCCCCCGTCGCAAAGGCCGCCGTGCTCGCCACGCTCCTCGCGGCGACAGGCGTCGCGTTGTTCGTTGTGAGCACGGGCGACAACGAGTGGCTCGGATCATCACGGTCCGCACAGGCAAACACCCCGTCATCCCGTCCTTCCGGCGAGCTGGGTGTCTTCACGTTCGCCAATGAAGTTGTGGTCTGCGGGGCGAGTTGCGCGCCATCGCCCGACCGTCCGGCGATCGATGTCTGGACGTTCGCGACCGTCCGTCTCCGCGATGGGAAAGCAGTCACCGGACCCTACCGCGTGACGTTCGAAGTGCCGCACGGCGAACCATACGTCACCGGCTGGTTTCTGACGGACGACGGCGAATGCGCCCCGCAAGTCCAGCTCACGTTCACGAGCGTCCCCTCGGGGCACCGCAATGCGACAGGCGCCCCGCAGACGCCGCCCCCGTCACCCATGCCACCCCCGCCGACGTGGCGGATCGAGGTGGAGGGCGACGCGCACGTCGGCACCCTCCGCACGCCGCCCAGCACGACGCAGCCGCCGGACGAAAGCGACGCCCTGCGGCACGCGTATGAACAGGTCAAGAAATCGTTGGCCGACGAGTGACGTTGAACGGAGCGCCAACATGACTCGTCCCGCAACAACAACCGCCACCGCCGACATCGCGGCCCTCGGCGCGGCCCATGAAGACGAAACCCTGACGATCGACTTCATCCCCGCCGTCGAAACGCTGGAAGCCGTCTTCGGCACCTACGGCTCGCTCTGGACCATCTACGTCAACTTCGGCGACACCTACATCCACATCGACGCCATCACCCGCGAACAGAACGCCCCCTCCCACCCAACGCCGGCCTCCCTCACCCCCCCACCGCCGCACCCTCCCCGATCGAATCATTCCGCGCCAGCCGCTCGTCCGGCGTCAGCGGGTGCGCCGCGAGCAGCACCTCCGCGTACTTCGCCGCGCAGCGTTCCTTTGTGAACGCCCGCTCAAAGAGCCGGCGCGACCGCTCGCCCATCGCCGCGCATTCCTCCGGGCTTTCCATCAGCCCGCGGATGCTCGTCGCCAGCGTCGCCGCGTCGCCGAGCTGCGCCCACCGGCCCACGCGCTGCGTGTTCACCAGCTCGCGCAGTTCGCTGTCCGGCTCGCTCAGTGCCAGGATCGGCCGCCCCACCGCCAGCGACGTGTACAGCTTGCTCGGGAAGCTGATCCCCTCGATCCCCTCCGCGATCGTCACCAGGCTCGCGTCCGCCGC
>CAZCBN010000074.1:0-14992 GCA_964496975.1 uncultured Phycisphaeraceae bacterium | reverse complement strand
CCCGCGGGGCCCTACGCGGTGGACGCCGCGCTCTTCGCCGCGAGCGGGGCGGACCTGCGGAGCTTTACGAAAACCGCGACGATCAACGGCTCGCCGGAGGCGGTGTTTGAGACGCTGACGACGGCCGAGGGCCTGCGCCGCGTCATGGGGATCGATTCCACGGTGCAGCTCGCGGTCGGCGGGGCGTACGAGTGGTACTTCCTGCCGAACGAGCCCTACGGCCGGCAGGGCGCCGAGGGGTGCCAGGTGCTGGCGTACGCGCCGGGGCGTGTGCTCGCGTTCAGTTGGAACGCGCCGCCGACGCCGCCCGCGCCGCGGGCCAAGCGGACGTGGGTGGTGATCGAACTGGACGCGAGCGACGACGGGGCGACGACCACGCTGACCGTCACGCACATGGGCTTCGGCGAGGGCGCGGAGTGGGATAAGACCATGGCGTACTTCGACCGCGCGTGGCCCACGGTGCTCGAGGCGCTGGCGAAGTCGTTCGGGGAATGACACGCGGGCCCGGCGCGCGGCCCTGGGGGGCGCGACCGGGGCGGCGCGTCAGCCCATCTTCTTCACCCACTCGGCCTCAAGGCCCTCAAGCTCGACGCGCAGCTCGTCGCGCTGGTCGGTCAGGGCGTTCGCCTTGGCGTGGTCGGCCCAGACGTCGGGGTCGGCGAGCCTGGTGTCAAGGTCGGCGAGTTGCCGGGTGATGTGCGCGATCTTTTCCTCGATCTGCTCGAGGCGCATCCACGACCACTTGCTCTTTTCTTTCTTTTCGGGCGCGGTCGCCGCGGGCCTGGGCGACGGGGCGGTGCCGGGCTTGGGCCGCTCCGAGGCCGCGGGGCGATCGGGCGCGCGGGCGGCGGGGGCGGGGGCCGATGGCTTTGGGCTGGACGCGGGCTTGGTCGCGGGTGATGCGGCCCTTCCCGCGGCGGCGGGTGGGGGGGCCTTGGCCGGGGCGGGCGCGGGCGTGCCGCGACCGGGCTTGGGCTTTTGCGCGGGCGCGGCGCGGCTGCGGGCCTTGGACTCCCACTCGGAGTAGGTGCCCAAAAAGACCTCGACGCCCCCCTTGCCGTCGAGGATGAGCAGCTTGTTGCAGCACGCGTCGAGGAACGCGCGGTCGTGGCTGATGAGGATGAGGGTGCCCTCGTAGGCCCCGGTGCGTTCGGCGCTTGTTGCGTCGAGCGCGAGCTCGATGGCGGTGGGGGGGCGGCGGAGGAACTCTTCGAGCCGCTCGGCGCTGGGGATGTCGAGGTGGTTCGTCGGCTCGTCGAGCACGAGGACGTTTTTGCCGCTGACCATGAGGCCCGCCATCACCGCGCGGCTGCGTTCGCCGCCGCTCAGCAGGCCCAGTTCCTTCTCCTGGTCCTGGCCGCTGAAGAGGAAGGCGCCGGCGAGGTCCCGCGCGGCCTGCTCGCTCATGGCCTCGCCCGGGCGTTGCTTGCGGACCACGCCCTGGAGGTAGCGGACGACGCTGGCGGTGAGGTCAAGCCCCTCGTGGGTCTGCTTGAAGTAGCCGATGCTGAGCTTGGCGCCGAGGTTGACGGTGCCCTCGGTCGCCTCGACCTCGCCCAGCAGGCAGCGGACGAGGGTGGTCTTGCCCGCGCCGTTGGGGCCGATGACGCCCCAGCGGTCGCCGCGCTCGATGAGGGCGTCGACGCCCTTGAAGAGCACGAGGGGCCGGCCCTGCTCGGCGGCGCGGCGTTCGTGATCGGTCGAGTCGTCGTCCCAGGTGTTCGCGGCGTCGGGGCCTTCGGTGCCGTGGTGCTTTGCGGCGTCGTCGGCGCTGTACCACTTCCCGAGGCCACGCACCGAGGCGACGATGTCCCCGCTGCGGTCGGCCTTGGGCAGGCTCAGGCGCAGGGCCCCCATCTCCATGGGCCGCTCGATCGCGTTGTCGGCCTTGTCGCGTTCCAGCAGGGACTCGCGGCCCTTGGCCTGCTTGGCCCGCTGGCCCGCCTTGAAGCGGCGGATGTACTCCTCCTGCTTGCGCCACTCGCCCTGCTGCTTTTCCCACGCGCGGTACTGCGTTTCCCGCCGCTCGGCCCGCAGGCGGCGGAAGGCGGCGTAGTTGCCGGGGTAGTCGATCAGCCGGCCTTCCTCCACCTCCACGATGCGGTGCACCACGTGGTCCAGCAGCCGGCGGTCGTGGCTGATAAGCACCACCGCGCCGTCGTACTCCTGCGTCAAAAACGTCTCGAGCCACCGGCGGCCCTCGATGTCCAGGTGGTTCGTCGGCTCGTCCAGCAGCAGCACGTCGGGCTCGCGCAGCAGCAGCTTCGCCAGCGCGACGCGGGCTTTTTGCCCGCCCGAGAGCGCGCTCACGCGAACGTTGAACCGCTCGTCGCGCAGGCCCAGGCCGTGCAGCACCGCGTCGATGCGATGGTCCACGTCGTGCCCGCCCAGGGCCTCAAGCTCGTGGTCGAGCCGGGCCTGGCGGCGGAGGAGCAGCTCCAGCTCCTCCGCATCCGCGCTCGCCATCTGGTCGTACACCTCTTCGAGCGCGGCCTCGATGACGCGTTTGTCGTCAAAGGCCGAGGCGGCCTCCTCGCGCAGCGTCTTCGCCGGGTCGAGCCGCGGGTCCTGCGACAGGTGGCCCACCCGCGTCCCCTGGCTCGCGGCGACCGTCCCCGCCTCGGGCCGCACCTCGCCCGCCAGGATCTTCATGAGCGTGCTCTTGCCGCACCCGTTGCGGCCCACGATGCCGAGCCGTTCCCCGTCCGCGATCGACAGCGAGACCTCGTCCAGGATCCGGCGATCGCCGTAGTTCAGCACGATGTTGGTGGCGACAAGGGCGGGCATGGGCCCACAGGGTACGCGTCCGCACCCTCCGCCTTCCGGCTACCGTTCGCCCATGCCCACGCTCCGCGACCTGCTGCGGGTGGCGACGGTCGAATCGCCCTTCGCCTGCCTGACGGCTTACGACTATTCGACCGCCCGCGTTCTGGAGCGGGCCGGTGTGCCGCTGCTGCTGGTGGGGGACTCGGCGGCCAACGTGGTCCTGGGCTTCCCCAGCACCATCCACTGCCCGCTGGACTTTTTGGTCACCCTCACCGCCGCCGTGAAGCGCGGGGCCCCCGGCACCGTCGTGATGGCCGACATGCCCTTCATGAGTTATCACACCGGCGACGGCGAGGCGATGCGGAACGCCGGGCGGTTCATGACCGAGGGGCACGCCGACATTGTGAAGCTGGAGGTTGACGGCTCCTTCGCCCCGCTCGTGCGGCAGATGGTCCGAGCGGGCATCCCGGTCTGTGCGCACATCGGCACGCGGCCGCAGGCGGCGGCCCTCACCAGCGGCCCCAAGGCGAGCGGCCGCACGGCCGACGAGGCCCAGCAACTGGCCGAGGACGCGCGGGTGTTGCAGGACGCGGGCGCGCAGATGCTGCTGATCGAGGCCGTGCCGCCCGAGACGACCGAGCGGGTGCTGCGGCGGACCAGCGTGCCGGTGATCGGCATCGGCGCGGGGACGGCGTGCCACGGGCAGATCCTGGTGCTGCACGACCTTCTGGGCCTGAGCGAGCACCCGCCCCGGTTCGCCGATGCGCTCGCCGACGTGTCGGGGGTGATGGAGCAGGCCGCGAGGCGGTGGGTCGCGAACGTCGCGGCGAGGTCGATCGGCGGCAAGACGTACACGATGCAGGCCTGAGGCGGCGGCGCGGGGCGGCGTTCCGGGGGGGCGGCCCGCCGCTACGCTTCGGCCATGCGCCGATTTCTCTCGCCCGTGGCGGCCGCGTTGCTCGTCTTTGCTGCGCTCGCCGTGCTGTTCCTGGGGCCGCCCGCGTTGCAGCGGATCAACGCGGCCCACCTGCAGACGCGCATCACCCTCGCCCAGCACGCGATCGACTCGGACGACATCCTCGCCCGGCTTGACGCGGCGGTGACGGCGGTCGCCGATCGGGTGCTGCCCTCGGTGGTCCACATCGACGTGCGACGCCGGCCCAACGGCAATGTCGCCCCCGGCGGCATCGGCTCGGGGTGGCTCTACGACGAGCAGGGCCACGTCGTGACCAACGCGCACGTCGTGCGCGGGGCCGACTCAATCGCCGTGCAGCTGCACGACGGCCGGTTCGTCGACGCGTCGGTCGTGGGCATCGACACGTACACCGATATCGCCGTGCTCCGCGTCCGCGGCACGCCCGGGCTTTTCCCCATGCCGCGTGCGACGGGCGAGCGGCCCCGGCAGGGGCAGCGGGTCTTCGCGTTCGGGTCGCCCTTCGGCTTCAAGTTCTCCATGTCCGAGGGCATCATCTCGGCGGTCGGGCGAGACCCCGCGGGGGCCCGCGAGTTCGGGGGATTTACGAACTTCTTGCAGACCGACGCGGCCGTGAACCCCGGCAACTCGGGGGGGCCGCTCGTCGACATCCGGGGCCGGCTCGTCGGCATGAACGTGGCGATCGCCACCGGCCGCGACACGCAGGGCACGACCGAGGGCGACTCGGCCGGCATTTCGTTCGCCATCCCGCTCGCGACGATCGAGTCGATCGCGGAGCAGATCATCGCGTCGGGCCGGGTGTCTCGCGGGTTTTTGGGGATTACGTTCGGCGGCGACGCGGTGGGCGAGCCGACCGCGGACGGGCGCACGCTGGTGGGCGTTCGCATCAGCGACGTGACGGCGGGCGGCCCATCGGACCGGGCGGGCCTGCGGCCGGGGGATCTCATCACCGCGCTCGACGGGCAGCCGGTGCCGCGGTTTCAGGTGCTCCGGGCCATCGTGAGCACGGCGGGGCCCGGGCGCACGCTGCGGGTCACTGTGCTGCGCGGGCGCGAGACGCGGGACATCGACGTGACGCTCGGTGAGATGCCGCGGGAACTTCTGGCGCTGCAGGCGGTTCAGTCGGTGATGGTGCAGACCGGGGTGCTCTTCGCCGAGGGGCCCTCGGGCGTGATGATCGAACGGGTGTGGCCCGGGATGGCGGGGGACACGCAGGGGTTTGCGGCCGGGCAGCGGGTGGTGTCGGCGGCGGGCAAGGCGGTCTCTGACCTCACGGAGTTGTTTGTGGTGCTCCTGGACGAGGGCTTGCTCACCGGTTCTGGGGTGCCTGTGATGGTGGTGACACCGGATGGGTCGCGGAAGACGGTGACGATGCGGTTGGAGAACTTTTAGATTTTGTACGGTTTTTGGATGCGTCTGATGGGTGGGGGCGAAGATTCTGTCGGGTGGGGGAACAAGGGTGTCGGTTGGGCGGTTCTCTGTTGAGACGGACATTCGGATGGGTCCGAGCCGTCCAACAAGGAGTTTCCCGATGACCGGCCTGAACACCACCTCGCTCCCCGCCACGACGACCTCGACCAACGCGTCGATGAGCACCGCGGCGACCATGCCGATGGGGCGGGACTCGTCGCTTCCCGCGACGGCTGTGCGGGTGTATCACGCGGTGTACGGCGAGCGCGAGGCGGGGCAGAGCTCGGCGCTGCCGGTGGCGCTCGGCGTGATGGGGTACCTGGCGGCGGCCCCGATGGCGCTGCTCGCGATGCTCGCGGTGGGGATGATGCTGTAATCGGTGGGCTCGCCCGATGGGGCGGGGCCCGACCCGGCGCGGCCTGGCTTGGCCCGGTGCAGCCCGGTGCAGCCCGGTGCAGCCGGGCGGCTCGAGGCCGGGCGGCTCGGGGCCGGCGAAGGGGCCGGGCGTTTCGGGCTCGGCGGTGCGGGCGCGGCTTCGCCTAGACTCGGCTCCCCCTAAGGAGTGAGCCGAGCATGATGGTCCGCACGCACAACTGCGGTGAACTTCGCGAATCGCACGTCGGTCAGACGGTGACGCTGAACGGCTGGGTGAACTCGTACCGCGACCACGGCGTGGGGCTGATCTTCATCGACCTTCGCGACCGCTACGGCCTGACGCAGGTCGTCTTCGAGAAGGACAGCGGGGCGGACGAGGCGCTGCTGTCGGCGGGCGACAAGCTGCGGAACGAGGACATCATCGCGGTGCGCGGCAAGGTGCGCGTCCGCGTCGGCGGGCCCAACCCCAAGCTCGAGACGGGCAAGGTGGAGGTGGTCGTCGAGGCGCTCGAAGTCTTGACGAAGGCGGCGGAGGTGCCCTTCCTGCCCGACGACAAGGCGGCGCTGCCGAACGAGGAAGTGCGGCTGCGGAACCGGTACATCGACCTGCGGCGTCCGCGGATGCAGCAGATCCTGGCGACGCGGCACCGCGTGGCGAAGCTGACGCGGGACTACTTCGACGAGCACGGCTTCCTGGAGATCGAGACGCCCTACCTATGCCGGAGCACGCCGGAGGGGGCGCGCGACTTCCTGGTGCCGAGCCGGCTGCAGCCGGGGCAGTGGTACGCCCTGCCGCAGAGCCCGCAGCTCTTCAAGCAGATCTTGATGGTCGCGGGGTGCGACCGGTACATGCAGATCCCGCGGTGCTTCCGCGACGAGGACCCGCGTGCGGACCGGCAGGCCGAGTTCACGCAGATCGACCTTGAGATGTCGTTCGTCGACCGCGAGACGGTGCTGGCGACGATGGAGGGGTTTGCGCGGCGGGTGTGGAAGGTGGTGCTTGGGTACGACATGCCCCCGCTCCGCCGGATGTCGTACCGCGAGGCGATGGACCGCTACGGCATCGACCGGCCCGACCTGCGGTACGGGCTTGAGATCCACGACGTGTCGGACCTGGCGAAGAAGACGGAGTTCAGCGTCTTCCAGCAGGCGCTGGGCAAGCACCGCGGCACGGTGCGGGCGATCGCCGTGCCGGGCGGGGCGGAGAAGCTGACGCGCAAGATCACCGACGGCTACACGGAGTTCGTCAAGCAGTTCGGCGCGGGCGGCGTGCCGACGGCGAAGGTGGTGGACAACGGCGCGGGCGGGCTGAAGTTCGACACGGGCGTGGCGAAGTTCATCGAGCCGATTGCGGGCGAGCTGGTGCAGCGGCTGGGCCTGAAGGCCGGGGACCAGGTGTTCTTCGGGGCCGACTCGCTGGGCGTGGTGTGCAAGGCGCTGGGCGAGCTGCGGCAGAAGCTGGCGCGGGACATGGGCCTCATCCGCGAGGGGGACTGGCAGTTCTTGTGGGTGGTCGACTTCCCGATGTTTGAGTGGGACGAGAAGTCGGGCCGCTTCTACGCGCTGCACCACCCCTTCACGGCGCCGCGGGCGGACCAGCTCGAGAAGTTCATGGCGCTCAACATCTCGAACCCGCCGACGCAGGCGCAGATCGACGCGGTGGAGTCGATCGTGTCCGACGGGTACGACATCATCGCGAACGGGTCGGAGATCGGCGGCGGGTCGATCCGTATCCACCGGCAGGACGTGCAGGCGAAGGTGTTCGGGCTGCTGGGGCTGACGCCCGAGCAGGCGACGCAGAAGTTCAGCTTCCTGCTGGAGGCGTTGCGGCGCGGGGCGCCGCCGCACGGGGGCATCGCGTTCGGTCTCGACAGGCTCGTCATGCACCTGTGCGGGACGGACAACATCCGCGACGTGATCGCGTTTCCCAAGACCCAGATCGGGGCGGACCTCATGTCGGCGGCCCCGAACGCGGTGGACGAGGACCAGCTCAAGGAGCTGCACGTCGCCAGCACGTGGGACCCCGAGAAGAAGTGATCGCGGGGGCCGAACGCCGCTCGGGCGGCCGTCGGGCCGCGGCGTGGGTTGTCGACGAATAGGCCGCGCGTTTGAGCGTGCGGCGCGTTGGCCCGCGGGCGGGGTGGCCTTATGCTGGCCTCATGAAGATCTATCAGGTTGACGCGTTCAGCGCGAGGCTCTTTCACGGGAACCCGGCGGCCGTGGTGCCGTGCGAGGCGTTTCCGACGGACGAGGTCATGCAGCAGATCGCCGCGGAGAACAACCTCGCGGAGACGGCGTTCTTTTCGCCGGTGAGCGGTGGGGTGGCGGGGCGGTACCGGCTCCGGTGGTTCACGCCCGAGCTTGAGATGGACCTGTGCGGGCACGCGACCTTGGCGTCGGCGCACGTGCTGTGGACGGAGCTGGGGGAGACGAGCGGGACGATCGTGTTCGACAGCCGCAGCGGGCCGCTGCCGGTGGCGCGGAAGGGCGACCTCATCTCGCTGGATTTTCCGGCGAGGCCCGGTGTGCCGGCGGTGGTGACCGACGCGTTGGTTCGTGCGTTGGGCCGGCCGCCGAGCGCGGTGTACCGGTCGCGCGACCTGATGTGCGTGTACGAGAACAAGCGGGACGTGCACGAGCTGACGCCGGACATGGCGGCGCTCGCGCGGATTGACGCGCTGGGCGTGATCGTGACGGCGCCGGGGGCGGGGCACGACTTCGTGAGCCGGTTCTTTGCGCCGGGCGCGGGCGTGCCGGAGGACCCGGTGACGGGCTCGGCGCACTGCACGCTCGTGCCGTACTGGGCGGGGCGGCTTGGGAAGGTGGACCTCGCGGCGCACCAGGTGAGCCGGCGCGGCGGGGAGCTGTTCTGCCGGTACGACGAGGCGGGGGGACGCGTGCACATCGCGGGTAAGGCGACGACGTATCTGCGCGGGGAGATCCGCGTCAGCGATGCGTGAGGCGGCAGGCGAACGCGATGAATGCGGCGCGGGCCGAGGTTTTGGGCCTCTCAGCCCGGCGAGACGAAAAACGTCTCGCCCGCCTCGGCGTCGCGCTCGCCCGAGGCGCAGGCGGCGATGACGCGCGCGACGGCGTCGGGTGTCAGCGTGCGTGCGGTGGGGATGGCGTCGGTGTCGAACAGCGAGCGAAGGAGCGGCGTCTCGACCGCGCCGGGGGCGACGGTGAAGCAGCGGATGCCGCGGTCGCCGGCGTCGTTGGCCACGGCGCGGGCGATGAGGTTCATCGCGGCCTTGGCGGCGCCGTAGACGCCCAGGCCCGGGAACGGGTCTCGCGTGGCGCGGCTGGAGACGTTGACGATGCGGCCTCCGCCGTGGGCCGCCATGTGGGCGGCGGCGCGGCAGAGGCTGATGATCGGGCCGACGGCGTTGACCGCGAAGACGGCCTGGACCTCGTCGGCCGAGATGTCCTGGACGCGCTTCAGGGGTGACCAGCCGGCGTTGTTGACAAGCACGTCAAGCCGGCCGAACGCGGCGACGGTCTCGTCAACGACGGCGGCGGCGTGGGCGGGGTCGGCGATGTCGCGCGGCAGGGCGATCCAGTCGTGGCGCTCGACGCCGAGGGCGAGGCCGGCGTCGCGGAGGGGGGCCTCGCGGCGGCCGACGAGGGCGAGGCGGAAGCCGAGGTGGCGGAGGCGGTGCGCGGCAGCGAGGCCGATGCCGCTGCCGGCACCGGTGATGATCGCGACGGGTCGGGCGTCGGGGGGTGAGGGCGTTTTCATGGTGGGCTGGTCTCGGCGGCGCGGCCCGGGCGGGGTGCGTGCGGCGCGGGGTGCTCTGGGGGAGCGTGGCGAGCGCGTGGGCGGTTCAGGCCTCGCGGCGTGATGACCACCCTACCATGGCGGCCGCGACCGCCGATGGTCTCGCACGGCCGACGCCGCGACGGGGGATCGGGCGGCGTGCGGCGCCAAGCCGCGCCCGTGATCCGCGGCGGCGTTTGCCGCCCGGGGCGGCGGGGCGCGGGGTGCCGCGTGCACGGGAAGGATGCGCTCGCTATGACGCCTGGTCTACTCCGCACGACACTGGGCCGCCACACACACCGGTACCCCGCGCACGCCAAGATCGTGGCGACGCTGGGACCGGCGTCGGACTCGCCCGAGATGATCGAGCGGCTGATCGAGGCGGGCGTGAACATCTTCCGCCTGAACTTCTCGCACGGCAAACTGGACAGCCAGCTCACGCGGCTCAACACGGTGCGCTCGGTCGCGGCCTCGCTGGGCCGGCCGGTGGGCGTGCTGGGCGACCTGCAGGGCCCGAAGATGCGGGTCACGCTGGTGCCCGACGTGGACGAGGGCGGCGGCATCGTCGTGAAGACGGGGCAGGACGTGATCTTCCGCACGGGCACGCCCGAGGCGTTCCGGATGCCCGAGGGGTCGGACGTGGCGGCGGTGTTCGGCGCGTCGTTCGAGGCGCTGTTCAGCGACGTTGACCCCGGGCAGCGCGTGCTCGTGAACGACGGGGCGATCCGCATGCTCGCGGTGGACCGGGTGATGGGCAAGGAGCTGCGCTGCCGAGTGACGCACGGCGGGCGGATCACGTCGAAGAAGGGCATCAACCTGCCCGAGTCGGACCTGTCCATGCCGGCGATCACGGAGCAGGACTGGGCGTGCGTCGAGTGGGGCGTGCACCACGGCGTCGACTACTTCGCCCTCTCCTTCGTGCGCACCGCGGACGAGATCCGCGAGCTGCAGCAGCGGCTCGAAGGGATGTGCTCGTCGCGGGCCGACCGCGGGCGCGACCCGCTCGCGAGCAAGATCCCCGTGATCGCGAAGATCGAGAAGCCGCAGGCGCTGGCGAACCTTGAGTCGATCATGGAGGCGACCGACGGGGTGATGGTGGCGCGGGGCGACCTCGGCGTTGAGATGGACGTGTACTACGTCCCGGTGGCGCAGAAGCAGATCGTCGCGCTCGCGGCCCGGTACGGGAAGCCCTGCATCGTCGCGACGCAGATGCTCGAGACGATGATCGAGAACATCTCGCCCACGCGGGCGGAGGCGTCGGACGTCGCGAACGCGATCTTCGACGGCGCGGACGCCGTGATGCTCTCGGGCGAGACCGCGATGGGCAAGCACCCCGACGTGGTCGTTGAGACGATGCACCGCATCATCCGCGCCGCCGAGGACCGGATCGACGAGCTGCCCCACGCCACGCCCCAGGCGGACAAACTCCAGGAGCTTCCGCACCGCTCGGCGGCGCTCGCCGCGGGGGCGTGGGAGATCGCCCGTCGCGCGAACGCGCGGGCCATTGCGGTGTGGTCGCAGATGGGCGGCATGGCGCGGTACCTGTCGCACCACGACTTCCGGATCCCGATCGTCGCCTTCACCAGCAGCGAGATCGCCGCGCGGCGGATGACCCTGCTCGGCGGCGTGACGCCCGTGCACTGCCAGCCCCCCGCCGACGGCACGCTCGCCTCCTGGACCGACAACGTCGAGTCCTTCCTGCTCGCCCGCGGCTGGGTGGACAAGGGCGATGCCGTGATCATGATCTCGGCGAAGCCCCTGGGCTCGACCATCGTGCCCGACATCCTCGCGATCCTTCGCGTGGGCGACCCGAACACGGGCTTCCGTGTGGACCAGGCCCCGGGCAAGTGAGCAGCCCCCGGTCGCGGCTGCGGCCGCGAGCGGGCGTGCGTGCGCGTCGATGACGGCTGTCGGCGTGACGCGCTGCCGGCGAGGCGTGCTGAACGGCGTCGCGGCGCATCCCGCGGTGTTGTGAGGTATCCCGCAGCGTCACGCGCCGAGCGGGCCGGCGAGAGGCAGGGTTCACGGCCGGTTGATTCGTGTGCGCGCTGTTTCGCCGCGGTGACCCGACGCCATCGCGTCGGGTCGGCGCATCGGCCTACGTCGCTGTGTGCGCGGCCTCCGGCGTGAGCGCGCCGTTGGCGAATCAGTTCATGAGCCGATCGGCTTCGGAGCGGATGCGCGGGCCGCCGTTGGCGGTCAGGGCGTCCTTCATGCGGCGCAGGTGGGTGGCCAGCGAGTCGTCGATGAGCTGGTCGCCGATGCGGAGCTTGATGCCGCCGAGCATGGCGGGCTCGGTGTAGCCGTGGATGATGACGTCCTTGCCGAGACGCGAGGAAAGCCGCTGGCGGAGCACGCCCTTCTCCGCGTCGTTCAGCGACTCGGCGGTGAAGACGTCGATCTCGACGCGGCCGAAGGCGTTCTGCACCTGCTGCGTGAACGCGGCGGTGACGGCGGGCAGGTGCGCGAGCCGGCCCTTGGCGTTCAGAACGCGCAGGAACCGGAGCGTGAGCGGCGACGCCCGGCCGGTGAAGATCGTCTCGAGCGAGCGGTCGCGGCTCGCCTGGCTCACCACGAGCGAGGAGAGGAACTCGGAGAACCGCGGGTCCTGCCGCGCGAGCTCGAGCACGTCCTCCAGCTCGCCCAGAACCGTCTCGGCCGTCTGCGGCCCCTCGGCGGCGGCGAGCTCAAAGAGACTGCGGGCGTAGATATTGGCGAGCGCGTCGGGCTGCGATTCAACGAGGGGCATGCTGGGCTCCGGTCGGTGCGGGCGTTGGCCCGGCCTCAGTTGCGGGCGGAGGAGAGCTCGCGGAGAGACTCTTCCAGCAGGCGGTCGCGGTCGGTGACCGTCACCTCGCGCTTCAGGATCTTGGACGCCATCGCGCCGGCGAGGGTGACCGACTCGTTGTAAATGTCGGAGAGCGCGGCCTTGCGGGCGGCGTCGATGTCGCGCATCGCCCGGTCACGCATGTCGGACAGCTCGCGGTCGGCCTTGGCTTTCAGCTCGGCGGCCAGGGCGGCCTGCTCGGACTTGGTGTTCTCCAGCATCTTCGCCGCCTCGGCCCGGGCCTGCGAAAGGGAGCGGTTGTACTCGTCGAGCGCCGCCTTGGCCTGGGCCCGCGCGGCCTCGGCCGACTCGATCTCAGAGCGGATCTTGTTGTTCCGGTCGTCCAGGCCCTTCTGGATCTGCGGCCACACGGCGACGGAGAGCAGCGCGAGCACGAGCAGGAAGACGATGATCGCCGTGATGGCCGGCGCGATGCCCTCCTTGTGCGTCGGGATGGGGCCCAGGCCCGGGCCCTCGGCGTGGCCGCCGCCGTGGCCGGCGTCGCCGTGATCGTCAGCGTGGGCGGCCCCGTCGGCGTGGGCGGCATGACCGGCGGGCTCGGGCGCCGCCATCTCGCTCGCGGCAAACGCCGCGGGGCCGAGGGCCGCGGTGAGCAGCAGGGTGACCAGGGTCAGAAAGGCCTTCATGGACGGGGCTCGCATGGGCGGGGCTCCGGTGGCGTGCGCCCGGGGCGGGGCGTCCCGGGTGCGGTGACGAATCGTGCCGCGCGGGCCGAGGCCGCGGGGCACGCAGAGCGATCGGGGCGTCGCGCCGCGGCCGGTTCCGCGCGACGGGGCGCGGCAGATCGGCGGCGTGTGCGACGAGGCAACCGGCCCCGCGGTGGGGCCGGGCCGGCACCATCAGAGCCGGCGCGACAGAGCCAGCGTCATCAGAGGATGAGGGCGAGCAGGCCGACCAGGACGGCGGCGAGCGTCGCACCTTCGATGAGGCCGGCGCCGACGATCATGTTCTGGCCGATCGGGCCGGCGGCCTCGGGCTGGCGGGCGATCGACTCGAGGGCCGACTTGCCGATGAGGCCGATGCCCAGGCCGCCGCCGACGACGGCGAGGCCGGCGCCGAGGGCCGCGAGGCCCTTGAAGAGCTGGTTGCCCTGCTCGGCGACGGTGGCCTGCTCGGCGGCGCTGAGGGCCTGGGCCGAGGCCATGTCGGTGCCGGCGATGGCGAGGCCGGCGAGGGCGAGGGCGACGTTCTTCATGGTCTTCATGGTGGTCTCTTCTTTCTGACGGATCGGGTGACTCGTTTCGACGCCCTCGCGGGCGGCGGTGCGTGCAATCGGTCGATCAGGCGTGGGCGACGGCGGGGCCGTGGCCGTGGTCATGCTCGTGGCCGTGGGCGTGTTCATGGCCATGTTCATGGTTATGGTCGTGGTGAGACAGCAGGGCGATGAACACCGCCGTCAGGAACATGAAGATGAACGCCTGCAGGAAGGCCACGAACAGCTCAAGGAAGTACAGCGCCGTGGCCGCGACGGCGGACAGCACCGTGACCGGGCCCGAGATGGCGAGGCTGACCCCCGGCACCGTGACGAGGCCGATGAACATGAAGAACGTCGCCATCAGCGTGTGGCCCGCCGTCATGTTGGCGAACAGACGCACCGTGAGGGCGAAGGGCTTCACGAAGATGCTGATCACCTCGATCGGCACGATGATGGGCCAGATGTACCAGGGCGCGCCGCCCGTGAGGTGCATCAGGTAGCCCTTCACGCCGAGCTGGCGGATGCCCGCGATGTTGATCGCGGCGAAGGAGCAGATGGCGAGCATCGCGTTCACCCAGGGGTTCTGGGTGGCCGTGCCGCCGATGGGCGCGGTGTGCGTCACCTCGCCCTTGAAGGCGTGCCACGCGTCCAGCAGGGGCACAAGGCCCAGCAGGTTGTTGATCAGAATGAAGAAGAAGAGCGTCCACAGGAACGGCATGAACCGATCCGCCCGCTTGCCGAGCAGGGGGCCGACGGCCTCGTTCTTCAGGTACAGGCAGATCACCTCGACCAGCCGGGCGAAGATGTGCTTGGTGACGTAGCGGTCCGTGCCCTCGTCCGCGGGGCCGGTGCGGATCTGCTTGGCGAGCCACGGCCCGAGCACGAGCATGATCACGCCCGTGAGCACCAGGTTCGTCTGGTTGGCCGACCAGATCCACCAGCCGTCCTCGGAGACGACGGTGGGGTGGTTCTTCACGTGCTCCAGGGGGTTCGCCCCGGCGGCGAAGAGCAGCGGCATCAGCACCCCCGTGGACAGGAGACTCATCATGCTGGCACCTCGGCGACCCGCCCCGCGCCGGCGGCCGAGGCGGCCGCGGCGGTTTCAACCGTCAACACAAGCAACGCCGACGCGACCAGCGCGACGACAAACGCCACCGGCTCAGGCGAGGCCGCGAAGAAGACCGCGGCCCCCAGCGCCGCCGTCGCCCCGTGCCGCGCCGCCTGGGCCGCGATGAACACCATCGCCGGCTGGGCGTGCGAAAGAGCCGCACGCAAGACCCGGAACGCAAGCCGCCCCGCGAGCGTCGCGGCGAGCACCGCGAGCGACGCGAGCAGCGTCGCCCGGGACGCGGCCGCGCCGCCCAGACCCATCCACACCGCCGAGCCCACCGGCAGCGCGGAGGCCGCGGCGAGCGTGGCAACGCCCGCGGCCTGCGACCAATCGCTCCCGCGGGCGCCGGGGCGCGTCGCGGGTGCAGCCGGGGATGGGGTGAGCGGGCGGATCATGACCAATCAGGCGGCGCCAATCGGGCAGCGCCATTCAGGCGGCGTTTGCGGCGTTCGCCCCGCGTGGGCGATCGTCCCCGCCCGCACCGGCCGCCCACACCGGCCGCGCGGCCGGCAGCAGGCGTTGCTGCGGGGCCGCAAGCGTAGCGGTGTGTGTGCACGCGGGCCACTCGGCGCGGGGGGCGCCCCGAATGAAAACCC
>CAZCBN010000073.1:8070-15549 GCA_964496975.1 uncultured Phycisphaeraceae bacterium | reverse complement strand
TTGAAGTCCATGTCGCCGAAGAAGTCTTCCTCGCCGATGATGTCGGTGACGAAGACCTCGTTCTTGTCGTTATCGTCGGTGAAGCGTCCGACGGAGATGCCGGCGCAGGTGTTGACGATGGGGACGCCGGCGTCCATGAGGGCGAGGCAGCCGCCGCAGACGGAGGCCATGCTGGAGGAGCCGTTGGACTCGGTGATGTCGCTGACGATGCGGATGGTGTAGGGGAACTCATCGGGGGTGGGGAGGATGCCGAGGAGGCTGCGCTCGGCGAGGGCGCCGTGGCCGATCTCGCGTCGGCCGGGGCCGGTGATGCGCTTGGCCTCGCCCGTGCAGAAGGGGGGGAAGTTGTAGTGGAGGGTGAACTTCTTGCTGTACTCGGGGGTGAGGCCGTCGACGATCTGCTCGTCCTTGCCGGTGCCGAGGGTGCATGAGACGAGGGACTGGGTCTCGCCGCGCTGGAAGAGGGCGGAGCCGTGGGTGCGCTGGAAGTTTCCCACGACCATGTGCAGGGGGCGGATTTCCTTGAACTTGCGGCCGTCGGCGCGGATGCCCTTCTCGACGATGAGGCGGCGGGTGACCTTCTTCTCAAGGGTGCGGAAGGCCTCGGCGGCGTGCTTGCGGGCGGCGACGCTGGCCTCCATCTGGGCGGGGGTGCCGGCGCCGTTGACCTTGAAGTGCTCGTCGAGGAAGGCGTCGCGGATGGCCTTCACGCGGTCGTTGCGCTCGGTCTTGCCCGGGATCTGCCGTGCGGCGAGGAGGTCCTTCTCGCAGACCTTCTTGCACTTGGCGACGATCTCGTCGGGCGGGACGGCGAGGGCGCCGACCTTCTTCACGGGCTTGACGATCGCGACGAGCTCTTCGATGAGCGTGAGGGTCTCGGCGATGGCGTGCTCGCCCGCGCGGATGACCTCGATGAGATCGGCCTCGGGCACCTCGGCGGCGCCGACCTCGATCATGTTCATGCCGTCGCGGTGGCCCGAGAGGACGAGGTCGACGTCGCTGTACTCGAGCTGGCTGACGGTGGGGTTGATGACGTGGGTGACGGAGTCGTCGTCGTTGAAGACGCGGCCGACGCGGACGGTGGCGATGGGCCCCTCGAAGGGGACGTCGCTGAGGGCGAGGGCGGCGGAGGCGGCGGTGCCGGCGAGCACGTCGCTGTCGTTCTCGCCGTCGTGGCTCATGACGAAGACCTGGACCTGCACCTCGTCGAAGAAGCCGTCGGGGAAGAGGGGGCGGATGGGCCGGTCGATCATCCGCATGGTGAGGACTTCTTTTTCGTTCGGGGCGCCCTCGCGCTTGCGGAAGCCTCCGGGGAACTTGCCCGCGGCGCTGGTCTTCTCGCAGTAGTCGACGGTGAGGCGGAAGAAGTCGATGCCGGGGTGCGGGTCGGCGCGGACGACGGTGGCGAGGACGGTGGTGCCGCCGTAGGTGGCCAGGACGGCCGAGCCGGCGAGCTTGGCGATGGCGCCGGTCTCGAGGCGGAGGACGCGTCCCCCGATCTCTTTCTCGACGACGATGGGGGTGTTGGTGGTGCGGGCCTGCTCGAGGCTGGTGGACGAACCGTGGACGTGCGGCACAGGAATCCCCTTCTCTGGTCGCCGCCAAGCGCGGCGCCGGCGGCCGCGCTTCGGCGGCCTGTCCCCCGCGCGGCGAGCGGCGTGGGGGCCCATCAACGGGCCGCGGGCCGACCGCTCCCAGACATCGCCCGGGCCGGCACGCGGCGGATGAGATGCACCGGGGACACGCGTGAACAGGAAAGGCAGAAGGCGTCACCCAGCGGGCGTGCTCGCCGGCCTGGGCGGAGTGGCCCGGGCCGCGACGACCGGTGCGTGCGTGCGACCGGGCGGATGCGTGCCCTGCCCCACCGAGGGCAGGCCTCGCGGCCCGGACGGCTCGCTCGATGAACGGGGACCGATGGTTCGGCCTGCGACCACACGCGCCGGGCCGGCTCTGCTTCCCCGCTCCGAGACCCCGGGTCCCGGACCCGGTTGCACCCGCGGCCCCGACCCGCCCAAAGCCCGCCGAGGGCTGAAGAGGGGGGAGGGTTCGCTGGGCTGCGCCGACTGCCGCTCCTGCCAACGTGGCCCCGGAACGACAAAGGCCCGCGTTCGAGGTGTCGAACGCGGGCCGACGATTCGTTTACTTGCGGAGGCCCAGGGCCGCGATGGTGGCCCGGTACCGCTCTTCGTTCGTCCGCTGCAGGTAGCGCAGCAGACGGTTGCGCTTGCCGACCATCAGCACCAGGCCGCGGCGGCCGTGCTTGTCGAGCTTGTGCTCGCGGAGGTGGGCGGCGACCATCTGAATGCGGCTGGTGAGCAGCGCGATCTGCACCTCGGGCGAGCCCGAGTCCCCGGCGTGCCGGGCGTGCTGCGAAACAACGGCTTGCTTGACCTCGCGGTCCAGTGACATGCGGAACGGCTCCTGTGCCAGATGTCTCGGTCGGCGAAGCCCGACGGGCACCAACCCGCCGAGCCTCATCCGGCTGCCGGCCTACGCCCGAGCAACCGCTGCCGCCGTCGAGCCCGCATCGGGCGTTTGGAGCCTGCTTGGGTCTCCGCCGCCGTTGGGGCCCCGGATGGTAGCCGGTCTTTCTGCCGAAGTCCTTCGCGGGGTTGGTCGGCTGGTGCGATTCGCGCCCGTGCCTTCCCCGGGGGACGCCGGGCGGAGTCGCGCCGCCCCCCGGGCAAGGCCGATCGGCGTCGGGGGCTCATCGCCCCGCGCGGCCGGCCGTCCGCGGGAGGACGTATCCCGGTGGAGCGAGCCGCCTCGATAGCATCACGTATGCCCACCAATCTTGCGCCAGCCCCGTCGCGTGGACAGACCGCCACGCCCTCCCTCTCGCCCCGCGTCACGGCGCTCAAGCCGTCGATCACGGTGTCGTTCACGAACCGCGCCAAGCAGCTGCGGGCCCAGGGTCGGGACGTGCTGATCTTCGCCGCGGGCGAGCCGGACTTTGACACGCCGCAGCCGATCAAGGACTCGGCGAAGACGGCGCTGGACGCAGGGCAGACCAAGTACATGCCGACGCTGGGCGACAACGAAACGCTCGCCTGCATCGCGCAGAAACTGGAACGCGAGAACGGCATCCGGGGCCTGACGCCCGAGCACGTCGGCATCTCCGCCGGCGGCAAGCACAGCCTGTACACCGCGATGCACTGCCTCTTCGGCGGCCGGGCACCCGACGGCAAGCCTTGGGAGATGCTGCTGCCCGTGCCGGCGTGGGTGAGCTACGAGCCCATCTGCGAGCTGGCGGGCGGCGTGACGGTGCCGATTGATGGGCCGGCGAGCCGGGACTTCAAGATCACGCCCAAGCAGCTCGCCGACGCCATCACGCCGAGGAGCCGCCTGCTGATCATCAACAGCCCGAGCAACCCGTGCGGCACGATGTACACCGAGGCCGAGCTGCGGGCCCTCGCCGCGGTCGTCGCGGAAAAGGCCGCGACGGTGGCACCCGAGCTGCTGATCCTGAGCGACGAGATCTACGAGAAGATCGCCTACGGCGGGATCGAGCACTTCTCCATCGGCAGCGTCCCTGAAGTGGCCGAGCGGACGATCACGCTGAACGGCCTGAGCAAGGCCTTTGCCATGACGGGGTGGCGCGTCGGCTACCTCGGCATGCCCGGGGAGTTCGGCAAGAAGTTCATCAAGGCCGTCGGCACGCTGCAGGGCCAGATGAGCACGAACATCACGAGCTTCATCTACCCCGCCATCCGCCGGGCGCTCACCGACCCCGACGTCGGCAAGAGCGTCGAGACGATGCGGCAGAGCTTCGCGAAGCGGGGCGAGCTGATCCACGGCCTGCTCGCGAAGATCCCCGGCGTCTCGTGCCCCAGGCCGACCGGCGCGTTTTATGTCTTCCCCGACATCTCGGCCCTGCTGGGCAAGACCAGCCCTGGGGGGACAAAGATCACGACCGCCCTCGAACTCTGCGAGGCGTTGCTCGCCGAGAAGGACCTCGCGTTTGTGCCGGGCGAAGACTTCGGCGGCTGCGGCAAGACGTGCGTTCGGCTGAGCTTCGCGTGCAGCGAGAAGACGATCGTCGCGGGGTGCGAACGCTTCGCGTCGTTCGTTGCCGGGATGAAGTGAAGCGGGCGGGGAGATGAACGCGGAGGCCGCCGCGATCGCCGCGACGCGGTCGCTGCGCAGCCGCTTTCAGAAACGCCGCGGCAGCCCGCCGCCACCAAAAACAGCACCGCCCGGCGAAGGTCGCCGGGCGGTGCGTGCAGGGTGCCAAGGCCTCATCCGATTCCGTTCGGCGCAAGGGCCGATCGGGCGAGGCGTGTGCCTCCGGCTTAGCGGCGACGACGGCCGACGGCGAGACCGCCGAGGGCGAGCAGGGCCGCGGCCGAGGGGGCCGGGACCAGGCGCAGGTCGTCGACGAAGGCCGACTGCGGGTTGCCGGTGGCGAGGCGGCCGCCGGCGAAGTCCACGGCGGCGCGGATCTTGACCGTGCCGGCCGCGGCGATCGCGCTCACGGAGAACTCGCGCCACTCGCCGTCGCGGGCGTTGAGGGTGTTGATGTCGGCGAAGGCCACGTCGATGACGTTGTCGCCGGCGTCGAGGAACTGCATGGCGAGGATGGTGTTGTCGGAGGTGTAGAAGCGCTCAAAGCGGAACCAGGCCGAGAAGGTGTAGGACTGGCCGGCGGTGGCGGCCACGTCCTGGAAGAGCGTGGCGTTCACGGCGAAGGGCGCGTCGCCGCCCAGGCCGCCCTCGAAGGAGCGGAACCAGAGGCCGCGGTCGCCGCCCGGCGTGCGGTTGGCGAAGCCGACGAACGTGGCGCTGTTGATGGCGCCGCCCGCGCTGTCGGTGTCAGGCTCGACCAGGGTCCAGCCGTCGGTGATGTCGGTCTCGTTCGGGGCGTCGGCGGGCGACTCCAGGTCACCGTTGACGAGCAGGTTTTGCGCGGAGGCAAGACCAGCGGCGGCCGCGACGGCGGCCAAGCAGAACAACGCACTCTTCATGGGAACCCCCTCTTTCTGTGGGACTGAAAACGCTGAACAAGCGTTCCGACAAAATACACCTGTTCTTGGCAGATTGCAAGCGTTTTCCGTAACACCCCTTGATCCGGTCGCCTCGGTGGGTGTATTTTCGAAACCTGGTTGGGTATCCCCCCCGGGAAAGCCCGCCGCGTTCCGCCGGACCCCCACCACCTCCCGGCCGTCGGCGTGGCAATCGGCCCGGCCGCCGCACGAGCGCCGACCGGCAGACCGGGGTGCAGGTGAGTTCCCCTGCGTCCGATGGCATCCCTCGCCCACCTGAGTGCGGAACAATCGGTATGGCCTCACACCCGCTCCCTCGAACCCACCCCGCCCGATGTCGCCGCCGAAACGGCCGGATCCCCGCCGCCGCGATGGCCGCGCTCGCGGCGACGCCGGCCACCCCGGCGCTCGGCGAGCCGGGCTTCGCGACGATCGACCTGCTGGAGACCGACGGCGCGCCCGCCGCGTTCGCCTACGACATCAGCGAATCGGGCGAGGTGGTGGGCACGCTGCGCGGCGGGGAGATCGCCTCGGCGTTTCGATGGTCCCGATCGGCGGGCCTCGCAACCCTCGAACGCACGGACTTTTTCGCCCCCGCCGGCGCGGCGGCGATCGACGGCGGCGCGGTGGTGGGATCGGGCGCGGTGAACGCGCAGGACCTCCTCGGCTCGGTGCTGCGCTGGCCCGCGGGCTCGCTGCTCCCCGAGGTGCTGGGGCAACCCGATGAGCTGCAGGGCGCGATCGCCCGCGGCGCGGCGCAGAACGCCTCGATCATCGTCGGCGTGACCATCGGCCCCGGCGGCGTGCGGCGGGAGCAGGCCTTCGTGTGGCGCAGCGGCGCGTTCGGCCCGCTCGCCGATGCGCCGAGCGGCGCGGAGCACGCCGCGGGCGGCCTCGCCGGCGGGTGGATCCTCGGCGGCTCAGGCCTTGTCCAGGGCGCGGTCTGGACCACGCAGACCGACCTGCCCGCGCCGGGGCTCGTCTCGGGCGCGGCGTGGTCGCACGTCACGGCGGTGAACACCGCCGGCGACGCCGTCGGCGCGGCCGGCTCGGCGACCGGGCCGCGGGCGTACATCGCCCGGGCGCCGGCGCTCACGGCGCACTTCTTGCACGCCGAGGGCGTCGCCGAGCGGTCGGTCGCGCACGATCTCAACGACGTGGGCGAGGTGGTCGGCACGCTGCAACGGGCCGAGGGGCCCGCGGCGTTTGTCTGGTCGGCGGGCACGGGACTGGTTGAGCTGCAGGCGCTCCTCACCCCCGCCGACGCGGCGTCGTGGCAACTGCTCGAGGCCCGCGGCGTGAACAACGCCGGGCAGATCGCCGGCTTCGGCCTGTACGACGACCCGGCGGAGCCCGCGCCCGTCGTCCGGGCCTTCCGCCTCACGCTGCCCGGCCGCGGCGAGTGCCCGGCCGACCTCACCGGCGACGGCGCGGCCGACGCGGCGGATGTCACCCGCCTGCTGGCCGACGTCGCCGCGGGCGGCCCGGCGTCCGACTACGACGCCAGCGGGTCCGCCGACTTTTTCGACGTGCTGTGCTACCTCCGCGTGTTTGACGACGGCTGCCCTTGAGGGAGCCGCGGCCCGATGTCATGACGCGCCGTGCGCGCGGTGCGCGTCGTGAGGCGTCGGTCATCGTCGCGGCGCGCGGCGGGTGCGGCGTCGTTTGTCGTCGAGTTGCCAAAAATGACAACGCCGGCGTGTGAGCGCCGGCGTTGCGAAGGTCTAGGTCAGACGTCGATCGGGCGGGGTCTCCGCCGCGCGGCGCGGGGCATTACGGGCAGCCGGCCTCGATCTGCGAGACGGCCTCGAGCACGTCGAAGAAGTCGGTCGCGCCGCTGTTGTCGAAGTCGCCGCGGGCGATGTCCTGCTGGCCGATGAAGATGTCATCGAAGTAGATGTTGCCGGTGATGGGGGTGCCGTCCGGGCTGAAGAGGAAGACGAGGGGCCGCACGACGTCGGCGCCGGCGACGAGCGTGTTGGGCTGGCGGGTGAAGCGGAAGAGCTCCCAGCCGTTGGTGGGCGAGCCGTTGGAGATGATGAGGTCGCCGGTGGTGCCCAGGAAGGCGCCGTAGGTGCCGTTCGGGTTGACGTCGAGGAACTCGAGCTTCACGCCGACGACGGCGGCGTTGATGCTCTGCGGCACGTTGAAGTAGCCCTCGAAGACGAGGGGCGAGTCGAGGTTGAACTCGGCGGCGTTGACGGGCTGCGTGGTCCAGCCGTGGAAGCCGCCGGGCTCGCCGTCATCGCCCGCGCGGACGAAGCGGGTGCCGGTGCGGGCCGCGGGGGCGCCGTTCTGGTTGCTGGTCTCGTAGAAGGCGGTGCCGGGGTCATAGCCGAAGTCGAACCAGCCCTCGGGGATGGGGCCGTTGTCGGGCGTGTCGTCGGGGTTGGCCGAGATCTCGAAGCTCGGGTTGCCGACGCGGTTCTCGCTGGCGTCGAAGAGGGTCTCGTCGTCGGCCACGCGGTCGATGGCGATCAGCAGGTCGGCCGAGTCG
>CAZCBN010000073.1:0-8060 GCA_964496975.1 uncultured Phycisphaeraceae bacterium | reverse complement strand
GTCGAGCACGGCGAAGGGCTCGGCGAAGTCGAGCGGGCTGCACGCGGTGGCGCCGGGGGCCTGCACGAGCGCGACGTCGTCAAAGTAGACGATGCCGCTGGCCGGCGGGTCCGCCATGTCCGGGTTGAAGCAGAAGAGCTGCACGTTGGCCCGGGTCGCGCCCTGCGGCGGGGTGAGCTCGACGCTGTACTGCCGCCACTGGCTGTTGGTGTTGCGGTCGGTGATGGGCAGGTCGCCCGTGGCGCCGAGGCCCGTGCCGGTGGCGCTGAACCACTGGATGGACGCGCCGACGACGGCGGCGTTCACGTCGCCCGGCATGAGGTACCAGACCGAGAACGTGAGCGGGCCGCCATTGGCCACCGGGGGCACCTCGATGAACGTGGGCCGGTCGGCCGCGATGGTGCGCCAGGCCTGGAAGCCGTTCACCGCGGGCACCGAGAGCGACCGCAGGCCGCCGGGGGTGCGGTTGAAGGCCGTGGTCCAGCCGCCGGCGGTGTTGTTGAGCCGCTCCCAGTTGTTGGGCCGGCCCAGGAACGTGCTGCCGCTCTCGAACGTGTTGTTCAGCAGCAGGTTGGTGCCGAACTGCGCCGAAGCCAGGGCGCTGACGGACGCGAGTGCCGCCAGAACGATCGACGTGCGCTGCATCTCAGAATCTCCTTCGCAGGATTCGCCGGTTCCACTCGACCCGGCGAACAGACCGCCCAAAGCAAGGCCCGGAGGAGGCCCACACGGGGCCGCGAACAGAACGGAACGGGGGCCGGGCCGGCCCGGGGCTTGGGAAACACACGGCGGCTTGACCTCCCCGAACCCACCCGCGCCGCCGGCGGTGTGTCAGGACTTCTCCAACCTTCTTCGTCCGACGTCCTCAGTCCAACGACGTCAGTCCAACGACCTCAGTCCAACTTCGACCTTCTCAGACATTTTCCGGACGTCTTCACCGCTGTCCGGACCTTGGCACGCCTCCCGAGCAAGCCGTGACATCGGCCCGGCCCGACCGCCAGCGCGTTGCCGGCGGGCAAAATCTCGGCCCGGGCCTCAGCCCCCAGGCTTGTAATCCTTCAGGGCCGCCTTCTCGTCATTCACCTGCTTCACGAGCCGTTCCCAGAGTTTTCGGTCCTCGGGGAACGCGACCGGCTTGCCCTTCGCCGCGGGCGAGGGCAGGCCGACGCTGGGGTCGATGGGTGACTTCATCGTGTACATCTGGTCAATCAGCCGGCCCCGCTCTTCCGTCCATGTCTCCCCGGTCTCCGAGCACTTGATCGTGACCTGGTCGGCCGCGGCTTTCAGGCCGTCGCCCCGAAGCAGATGCATGCCGCCGAACACGGCGGCACCGGTGAACGCGACCACGCAGATGGTGATCTTGATCGCTTTGCCCTTGTCCAACGCGCGTCCCCTCATCCAACCCCGGAACCCACTCCACGAACCGCCCCATTCCGAAGCCGCCCCTCCGCCCCGCCCCCGTCGCGGCACGCCCCGCCGCAGATTGCGAGCGGGGACGCGGCACGGCGGGGGTCCGCTCGGTGCAGAGGAGCCGGCGGGCGACTATCGCCGCGCCGGGAAGACGTGGCCCCACAGCATGAAGTCCGAGCCGGAGCCGTAGCGGTCGGGCTCGCCCTTCATGACAGCGCGGGGCACGAACTCCGAGTGCATATCGCCGAACAGCAGCACCGAGCCGGCGACGTTGCTGCGGTCCTGGTTGCCGCCCTTCGCGCTCTTGGCGCCGCGCGAGTGGCGCGGGCGCCAGTCCATCGCCTCAAAGGCGACGACGAGCGTGGAGGAGTACTCCTCGAGCTGCGAGCGGGGCCGCAGGTTCACGCCCGGCTCGATGCGGCCGATCTGGTTCACCGCGGGGTCGTCGTACGTCTCGCTGTACTGGGCGCCGCCGCCGTTGCGATCGGGGGGCAGCACGTCGTTGAACCAGTACTGCGTGAAGACGGCGTCGCGGTCCTCAAGGCCGCGCTCGATGTCGGCCTGGTCGTTACGGATCAGGAAGCTGATCCAGGGCCAGATGTTCTGGGCACCGCTCGTCGAGTTCCAGTTGGAGATCTCCGACGCGTCAAACTCGCCCACGGCCTTGGGGCAGCTGAACCAGTCCTGCTCGGCCGACTCGGGGTCGAGGCCCGAGTGCTCGGCGAGCGTCACCATCGGGTACCACTCGTGCCGCGGGGGGCGGTTCGCCGTGCGCATCAGGTCGATGATGCCCGAGGGATCGCGCACCCGGCCGAGAGTGGTCGTCGTGGCGCCCGGGTTTTCCAGGCCGAAGGCGTTGGCCATCGCGGGGTAGCGGATGCCGAAGTCGGGCAGGTACTGCGGGTAGATCGTCGGGAAGCGCTCCTTGCCCGAGGGCTGGTCGGACAGGTACGACTCGTTGGCCTGGCCGATCGACCGCTCGTTGATGAGGCACACGAGCAGGTTGGCCTGCTCACGCGCCGCGCCGAGCGCCGGCAGCAGGATGCCGATGAGCAGCGCGATGATCGAGATCACCACGAGCAGCTCGATCAGCGTGAAGCCCTTTGCTGCATTGCGACGCGGAGCAGAACGCTCGGTCTGACAAGGTGCGCCGACGCCCGCGGCGTCGGAGTCGGTTGCGGTGTGCCAAGCCATGAGGTGCCCCTTCCATCCGTGATGCTGCCGTCGCCCGGCCTGCTTCCGCTGCAGGGGCGACGAACGCGCGACGCCGCCGACCACTCCGTCGGCGGCGACGCCCGTGTCCCGCGCTTATCGGCGGATCACGGGAAAGCGTTTCCGCGTTCTCCAGTTTTGCGACTTGTGCGGCCTATGTCAACGCTTTCCCAAAGAAGTGTTCCGGAATGTTCGTATTTTATTCGCACTGAAAGCCCTCTCATTCGCTCCTTTTTCTCCCCACACGCGATTTTGTTCCGGTCCGGACGCCCGGGGCCGAAACGGTTTACCATCCCGCCCACGTGTCTCTGAACAGGGGAGTCTCATCATGCGCACCGTTGCTTCCGCCGCCGCCCTTGCCCTCGTCGCCCTCGCGGGGTTGGCCCCGCCCGCCGCGGCCCAGCAGCCGCGCCCGGTGGACGTCGATGCGCTGATGGCCCGCATGGGCCTCGACGACAAGCTGGGCCAGCTCACCCTCATGCCCGTCGGCGAGCCCAAGCACCTCCCCGACCCCGAGCGCCGCGCCATGATCGACACCTGGCGCACCGACGCACGCACCGGCGCCGTGGGCGCCATGTACGGCCCCGACGGCGCCGCCTACACCAACATCCTCCAGCGGGCCGCCTTCGAGGAAAGCGAGCACCGCATCCCCCTCCTCGTCGGCAACGACATCATCCACGGCTACCGCACCATCTTCCCCATCCCCCTCGCCACCTCGTGCAGCTGGGACCTCGCGCTCATCGAGGCCACCACCCGCGCGGCCGCCGTTGAGTCCCGCGCCGCCGGCACCCACTGGACGTTCGCGCCGATGATCGACATCGCCCGCGACCCGCGCTGGGGCCGCGTCGCCGAGTCCGCCGGCGAAGACCCCTACCTCGGCTCGCTCATCGCCGTCGCGCAGGTCCGCGGCTACCAGGGCGAGGGCATCCACCGCCCCGACGCCGTCGTCGCCACCGCCAAGCACTTCGCCGCCTACGGCGCCGCCCTGGGCGGCCGCGACTACGACACCACCGACATGTCCGAGCAGATGCTCCGCGAGGTCTACCTCCCGCCCTTCCACGCCGCGGTGAAGGCCGGCGTCGGCACGCTCATGAGCTCCTTCAACGACGTCAGCGGCGTGCCCGCCACCGCCAACGAGTTTCTCCTGCAGCGCGTCCTGCGCGACGAGTGGGGCTTCAAGGGCTTCGTCACCAGCGACTACACCTCCATCAACGAGCTCGTCGCCCACGGCTTCGCCCGCGACCTGGAGCACGCCGGCATCCTCGCCCTGAACGCCGGCTGCGACATGGACCTCACCGGCCGCGTCTACGCCACCGAGCTCGCCGACGCCGTGAAGGCCGGCCGCATCTCCGAGGACACCATCAACCGCTCCGTCCGCCGCGTGCTGGAGATGAAGGCCCGCCTGGGCCTCTTTGAGAACCCCTACGGCGACGAGAGCCGCGAGGCGGCCGTGACGCTGAGCGATGAGCACCGCGCCCTCGCCCGCCGCGCCGCCGCGGGCTCCATCGTCCTGCTGAAGAACACCGCCGACATCCTGCCCCTCAGCCCCACCTCGGGCAAGATCGCCCTCATCGGCCCCTTCGCCGACGGCAAGCGCGACTGCCTCGGCACCTGGCAGGGCATGGGCCAGGCCCAGGACGCCGTCACGCTGCTCGAGGGCCTCCGCGCCGCGACCAAGGGCGCCGAGATCATCTACGCCCAGGGCTGCACCGGCGGCTGCGACGACCGCTCCGCCTTCCCCGACGCCATCCGCGCCGCGCAGGCCGCCGATGTCGTCGTCATCGCCCTCGGCGAGCCCGAGGAGATCACGGGCGAGGCCAACAGCCGCTCCACCATCGGCCTGCCCGGCGTGCAGCAGCAGCTCTACGACGCCCTCGCCGGCACCGGCAAGCCCATCATCCTGCTCCTCGCCAGCGGCCGCCCCCTCGTCGCCCCCGCCGTGCTGGGGCACGCCAAGGCCGTGCTCGCCACCTGGCACCTGGGCGTCGAGCACGGCAACGGCATCGCCGACGTTCTCTTCGGCGCGGTGAACCCCAGCGGCAAGCTCACCCTCTCCTGGCCCCGCGACGAGGGCCAGATCCCCGTCTTCTACGCCCGCAAGAACACCGGCCGCCCCTTCCTCCCCAACGAGCGCTTCGTGAACCGCTACCGCGACCTGCCCCTCTCCCCGCAGTTCCCCTTCGGCCACGGCCTCAGCTACACCACCTTCACCGTCGAGGGCCTCGCCGTCGAGACGCCCGAGATCGCCGCCGACGGCACCGCCGTGGTCTCCGCCACCGTCAAGAACACCGGCAAGCGCGAGGGCGCCGAGGTCGTGCAGTGCTACATCCACGACCGCGTCGCCTCGCTCGTCCAGCCCATCCGCGAGCTGAAGGGCTTTGAACGCGTGACGCTCAAGCCGGGCGAGTCCAAAAAGGTCACCTTCCGCCTCGGGCCCGACGAGCTGGGCCTCGTCAACGGCGACAACGCCTTCGTCGTCGAGCCCGGCGACTTCGACGTCTACGTCTCCACCAGCAGCGAGGGCGGCCTCAAGGGCTCCTTCACCGTCACCGCCGGCCGCTGACGACACGCGGCCGCGGCACGGCCGACCGCCGTGCCCCGCCGAAAACCCCAAGGCCCGAACACGACAACGGCCGGCGCACCCAGCGCCGGCCGTTGTGTTTTTCATCCAAGACCCGCGGAGTGCGCCGCGCCGGGCGATGCTCACTCCAGCGAGAGCCCGAGCCGCTCCATCGCCGCCTTCACGTACGGGTGCTTGTGGAAGGTCTTCCACAGCAGGCCCGTCCGCGCGTTCTCGATCGCCAGCAGCAGCGGCCCCTGGTCGATCGCGAGCCGGTCCCGCGCCACCCAGGGCCCGCCCGAAACGTGCAGGTTGTACGCGTCCTCGAAGCCGTAGTCGTCGTCCCACACGAGGGGCTGGCCGTTCGCGGCCGTCAGGCCGCGATAGTGCCGCAGCGCCGCGACGGCGAGCTGCGGCTCGAACATGATCATGCTCCCCGCGCCGTAGATCGCCACCGTGCCGTCGAGCCACTGGTCGCTCGAGAACGACGTCGGGATGTCGATGATGGGCCTCGCCCCCGGCAGCGGCAGCACCGGCGCATACAGCCCCGGCACCTGGTACCCGCCCGGACCGTCGGACGCCGAAAGCCCCCACGCGTTGGGCCCGAGCGTTGTGAAGCCCGCGGGCCGGCTCGAGATCGCCTTCTCCCGGTGCAGCAGCGCGTGCCGCCGGCTGTTCTCCCACCAGTCGGTCGCGGTGCGGAAGTTGTACCCGCGCAGGTCGGGCCGGTCCGGCCCCTGCGCGGCCCCGATCGCCGCGTCGTTGATCCACAACTGGTCAAAGAACGCGAGGAACGTGCCGCCCGCGCCGGGGAGCCGGATCATCGGCCCCACCGTCGTTGTCGCCGCGGGCGTGCGGCGGAGGCGGTAGTAAAAGTTCGGGTTCACGCGGAACGCCTCGTTCGGCGCCGCCGCGGCCAGGAAGTAAATGAGCCGCTGCTCCCCCATCGCGTCCACCCACGTCGGCGCGATGAGCGAGCCCGGGCCCGTCGGGTCGTTCTGGTTCGTCGGCCTCCACAGCAGCGAGATCATGCCGCGGTTCAGCTCGCCCGCGCTCTGCGGCTGCGTGAAGAACACCCAGTTGGCGGCCTCGAACATGCTGTTGCCAAGGTGCTCCACCTCGCCGCCGAAGTACGCCGCCGCCGTCAGCACGCCCGCGAAGAGAATCGCCGAGTCGATCGTGCTCACGCCGTCGGCGCTGTTCCGCGGCGCGTTGGTCGCGCCCTCCAGGAAGTGCCAGAAGAGCCCCTCCTTGCGGTTGGTCGGCACGCGGAGCAGCGACTCCAAAATCTGCTTCGCCCGCCGCTCCCCCTGGTCAAGGCTGATGTAGCCGCGCTCAACACCCAGACAGATCGCCCCGAGCTGATACCCCACCCCCGCCGTGCTCACGAGGGGGCCGGAGGAGCGGTCTTTGATCAGCCCAAGGTCCGTGACGTCCGGGCTCTCCCAGATCCACCGGAACGTCGCCCGCGTCACCTCTTCAAGGAATGCGTCGTCCTCTGCGCTGAATGTGAACGGGGGCCGGGGGGCGGTATCTTCCTGGATCACAACATACCGACCGGTATACCCCGACGACTGCCGCCACTGCTCCTCCGCCGTCTGCCCAAAGGCCGGCGCGACGGCCGCCGCCGCGAGGAAGGCCGCCGCGCGGCCCGACCACGAAGAAGCCCGCTCTGTCCGCCGCGCGACGCCGACCATGCCTCACTCCTCTCGGTCCAGACCGCAACCACCGCACGCGCCGGGCGACGCCGCGCCGGGGCCCTCGAACGGAATCGCTTTCAGCATAGTCGGCCCGGAACACCCGGAACACCCGCGCGTTCCACCGAACATCGTCCAATCTTGCAGCCCGAGCCACCCTCACCCGCCTGTCAGGCGCCCGTCAGGCGCTCGAGCGCCTCGCGGTAGCGGGCCAGCGTTCCGGCCACCACCTCATCGGGGAGCGCCGGGCCCGGGCTCTGCTTGTTCCAGAGCCCGCGGGCGACCAGGCCCTCGAGGTACTCGCGCACAAACTGCTTGTCGTAGCTGCGCTGGGGCCGGCCGGGCTCGTAGCCATCGGCGGGCCAGAACCGCGAGCTGTCCGGCGTCAAGGCCTCGTCGATCAGGATCGCCTCGCCGCCGGGCTCGTCGGCGGGCACGCCGAACTCAAACTTGGTGTCCGCGATGATCACGCCCCGGGCCAGCGCGTGCGCCGCCGCGGCCCGGTAGATCGCGAGCGCCACCCGCCCCAGCCGCGCGCACGCCCCCGGCCCGGCCACGGCGTCGACGATCTCCGCCGCCCGGGCCTGCGAGATGTTCTCGTCGTGCTCGCCCTTTTCGGCCTTGGTCGCCGGGGTAAAGATCGGCTCGGGCAGGCGGTCGCACTGCCGCAGGCCGCGGGGCAGGGAGACGCCGCAGACGGCGCCGGTCTGCTGGTACTCCTTCCACCCCGACCCCTCCAGATAGCCGCGGACGACAAACTCCACCGGCAGCGGCGCACACACCCGGGCGATGGTGACGCGCCCCGCGAGCGCCGCCGCCTGCGGGCCGATCGCGGCGGCGTCGGCGTCGCTGAGCGCGGTCGACAGCAGGTGGGTGCGGCCGATGCCCCGCTGCTCGACGAATCGCAGCCAGAACGCCGCCATCTGCGTGAGCAGGGCCCCCTTGCCGGGCACGGGCGTGGGCATGACGACGTCGAAGGCGCTGAGGCGGTCGGTCGCGACGATGAGCAGGCGTTCCGGCGCGGCCGTCCCGGGCCCGCCGGCGCGGGCGGGGAGCGTGTACACATCGCGCACCTTGCCCTGCCTTCGCCCGGGCAGGGGGAGGGAGGTCTGCATGACCGCGCCCTGGGGCATGGCCGCGGCCTGGAGCGTGGCCTCGCCCGATCCGAGCCCTGTGGCCGA